>JAFIFL010000151.1 GCA_020832055.1 Gammaproteobacteria bacterium | reverse complement strand
CGAGGCTGCCATGCTCGAAATCGAAGACGTCAGCCATGTCTACGGCAATGGCACCCGCGCCCTCGACGGTGTGTCGCTCAGCATCCCGCGCGGCATGTTCGGCCTGCTCGGGCCCAACGGCGCCGGCAAGTCCACGCTCATGCGCGCCATCGCCACCCTGCACACCCCGACGTCAGGCCGCATCCGCTTCGGCAGCGTCGACGTGCTCGCCGAGCCCGAGCGCGTAAGACCGCTGCTCGGCTACCTGCCCCAGGACTTCGGCGTCTACCCTCGCGTCAGCGCCGCGGACATGCTCGATCACCTCGCCGTCCTCAAGGGCATCGCCCAGCGCGGCGAGCGCAAACAGACCGTGGAGGCGCTGCTGCAGCAGGTCAATCTCTGGGACGTTCGCAACAAGGCGCTGGCCGGCTTCTCCGGTGGCATGCGCCAGCGCTTCGGCATCGCTCAGGCGCTGATCGGCCGCCCGGAACTGATCATTGTCGACGAGCCGACCGCAGGACTCGACCCGGAGGAGCGCAACCGCTTTCTCAACCTGCTCGCCGAGATCGGCGAGAACGTGGTGGTGATCCTCTCCACCCACATCGTCGAGGACGTCTCCGACCTCTGTCCGCGCATGGCCGTCCTCGCCGAAGGGCGGATCAAGCTCGAGGGTGCACCCCTGGAACTGATCGATGACCTGCGTGGCCGCATCTGGCGCAAGGTCGTCCCCCGCGACGAACTCGACGCCCTGCAGGCGGCCCATCAGGTCCTCTCGACGCGGCTCTACGCGGGCAGGACGGTGGTGCACGTCCTTGCCGACACCGCTCCCGACGACGGTTTCGAGGCCATCACGGGCGGCCTCGAGGACGTCTACTTCTCGACCCTGAAGCGCGTCCGCGCCGCAGCCTGAAGTCCGTGCAGATGAAAACGCAGATGCTGACGCGGGTCGCTGCTTTCGAGTTCCACTTCCAGCGCGGCGGGCCGGTGTTCTACGCCAGCGCTGCGATTTTCTTCCTGCTCACCTTCGGCGCGGTCACCGTGGAGCAAGTCCAGATCGGCGCCGGCGGCAACGTGTTCGCCAACAGCCCCTACGCCATCGCCCAGACCCACCTGATCCTGTCCCTGTTCTTCATGTTCACGGCCACGGCCATGATCGCCGGCGTCGTGCTGCGGGACGACGACACGGGCTTCAGCCCCATCATCCGCACCACGCGGATCAGCCGCGACGCCTACCTCTTCGGGCGCTTTGCCGGTGCCCTCTTTGCCGCTGCGCTGGCCCTGGCTGCGGTCCCATTGGCCATCTTCATCGGCTCGCTGATGCCCTGGCTGGACCCGGAGACACTCGGACCCAACCACTTGCGGGATTACGCCCTCGCCTACGGCGTGCTGGCGCTGCCCAACCTCTTCGTCACCGGCGCGCTGTTCTTCGCCCTGGCGACCATCACCCGCTCCATGCTCGGCACCTACCTGGGCGTCATCGCCCTGCTGGCCCTCTACCTCGTCCTGAACATCGCCCTCGGACCCCGGCCGGAACTGGAGCGCGCACTGGCCGTGCTCGATCCCTTCGGCCTCGCCGCCTTCGAGCAGGCGACGCGCTATCAGTCCGCAGCTGAGCGCAATACCGAGGCCATTGCTCTGGAAGGACAGCTGCTGTGGAACCGCCTGCTGTGGCTGCTGATCGGATGCGTCGCGCTGCTGCTGGCCCGCGTCCTGTTCCGTTTCGAGGGCAGGTCCGAGCGCAGTTCGTCGGCAACGCCTGACGAGCCGGAGCACATGACGCCCGCGCCGGCCGGCTTCCTGGCGGTACCGCGCTTCGATCGCCACACGGCACTGACCCAGCTCGCGCTGCGCTGCCGGCTGGAGATGCGGCAGATCTTCGGCAGTCCGGCTTTCGGTATTCTGGTGGCGCTGGGCCTGTTCAATGCCGGCGCCGGACTCTGGTTCAGCGGCGAGATGTTCGGAACGCCACGATTCCCCGTCACCCACACGCTGATCCCCATTCTGATCGGCACCTTCTCGCTGGTCCCGGTCATCGTCGCCATCTACTACGCGGGCGAACTGGTCTGGCGCGAGCGGGACTGCCGCCTGCACGAAATCGTCGATGCCACGCCCATTCCCAACTGGGCGTATGTGGTGCCCAAGAGCCTGGCCATCGCGCTGGTGCTGGTGGCCACCGTCGCCTTCGGCATGCTGGCGGCCATGGCGGTGCAGCTCCTCCGGGGCTACACCTACTTCGAGCTGGACAAGTACCTGCTCTGGTACCTGCTGCCCACTGCCTTCGACATGATTCTGCTGGCGATCCTGGCGGTATTCGTTCAGGCACTCAGTCCGAACAAGTACACCGGCTGGGGCGTGATGGCCCTGTTTCTGGTGGCCACCCTGGTGCTGTTCAATGTCGGTATCGAGCACCCGCTGATCCTCTACGGCACCGCGCCCGAGGTGCCGTTGTCGGACATGAACGGCGCCGGGCACTACTGGCAGGCGGCCTGGTGGCTGCGGCTCTACTGGGGTGCCGCCGCCGTCCTGCTGCTGGTGGCGGCGCACCTGCTCTGGCGGCGCGGGACCGAAACCCGCCTCGCTCCCAGACTTCGACGGGCACCGGCACGGCTGCGCGGCGCCCCGGGGGCCATCGCCGCCGTTGCCGCGCTGGCCTTCGTCGGCACGGGTTCCTGGGTGTTCTACAACACCAACGTCCTGAACGACTACTTCACCGAGCGCGACCAGGAACGCTTTCTGGCCGAGTACGAACGGCGCCATCTTGCCCACGCGACCCTGCCGCAGCCGACCATCACCCACGTCGAACTCGATGTCGAACTTTTCCCTCAACAGCTGCGCGCCGAGATCAGCGGCCGCTACGTCCTAACCAACGAGACTGGCGAGGTGCTCGAGGAAGTTCACGTGCGCAGTCCGGACCGCCGCCTGCAGCTGCTCGAACTCGAACTTTCCGGTGCGGCGCTCGATCACCACGACGAGGACTTCGACTACCGCATCTACCGGCTGCCGGAGCCGCTGCAACCGGGCGGCACCCTCGAACTCACCTTCCGCAGCCAGCGCGAGGTGCACGGCTTCCCCCATGCGAACCCGGACACGCGGCTGGTCCACAATGGCACCTTCCTCAACAACTTCGAGATCGCGCCCGTCATCGGCATGGATCGCTGGCAGCTGTTGCGGGACCGCACCGTTCGCCGCCGTCACAATCTGCCGGCGGACCTGCGGCCACCGGCGCTGGAAGACGACAGCGCCACCGTCCGCCCGTATTTCGGTAACGGCTGGAGCACCGCGGATATCACTGTGACCACCAGCGCGGACCAGACCCCGATCGCGCCCGGCCGTCGCGTCGAGGACGCCATCGACCACGGCCGCCGTCGCGCCCGATTCGTGTCTGAAGCGCCGATCCTGACCTTCTTCTCCATCCAGTCGGCCGGCTACGCGGAGCGCCGCCGCGAACACGACGGCGTCGATCTGGTCGTCTATCACCATCCGGGACACGACTGGAACGTCGATCGCATGCTCGATGCGTTGGCGAACAGCCTCGATTACTTCACGGCAGCCTTTGGCCCCTACCAGTTCCAGCAGGCGCGGATCATCGAGTTCCCCGGCTACGAATCCTTTGCCCAGGCCTTCGCGAACACCATGCCCTACTCTGAGTCCATCGGCTTCATCGCCGACAACCGCGATCCGGAGAAGATCGACTACGTGACCTACGTGACGGCCCACGAGCTCGCCCACCAGTGGTGGGCGCATCAAGTCATCGGCGCCGATACCCAGGGCGCGACCGTGCTCAGCGAAACGCTGGCCCAGTACTCGGCGTTGATGGTGATGCGGCAGATGTTCGGGGCCGACCACATCCGCCGCTTCCTGAGGTACGAACTCGACAGCTACCTGCGCGCCCGCGGCGGTGAAGCGGTGGAGGAACTGCCCCTGGCCCGGGTGGAGGATCAGGGCTACATCCACTACCGCAAGGGATCGCTGGTCATGTACCTGCTGCAGGAGCGACTCGGCGAGGAAGCTGTCAATCGCGCCCTGCGCCGCCTGATCGAGCGCTACGCCTTTCAGTCTGCCCCCTATCCCCGCTCCACCGACCTGATCGCAGCATTGCGTGCCGAGGCGCAAACGGACGCCGAGCAGCAGCTCATCACCGACCTGTTCGAGAAGATCACGCTGTACGAACTGCGCACAGAACGACCCACTGTCCGCGAACTCGACGATGGGCGCTTCGAGGTGACGGTGCCGGTGGTGGCGCACAAGTTCTACGCCGACGGACTCGGCGCGGAGACCGAGGCGCCGCTGCGCGAGGCCATCGAGATCGGCCTGTTCACCGCCGAACCCGGACGCGCCGCCTTCGATGCCGACGACGTCATCCTGATGGAGCGGCGAGAGGTGGTCAGCGGGGAGCAGACCTTCACCTTCGTGACCGACCGCCGTCCGACCCATGCCGGCATCGATCCCTACAACTTCTACATCGTCCGCAACGCCGAAGACAATCTGGCGCCGGTCCGACGGGTCGAGTAGGGACGCCTCGCCCGTCGAGGCCCATCCAGCCGGTCGACTGCGCGAGGACGCCGCATGGCGGCCATCCACTGCCCAAGGGTCGACACCTGGACCACTCCGCCTCAGCTTGCCTTCACGGCCTGCAGAATCTCGGCGTCACCTAGACCCTCACCGGACTTCGTCCTGCCCACCGCGTACTCCGGTCCGACGCATTCAGGCCCCAGGCCCGGCGGCAGCGGCGGCGTGTAGTAGCCAAGGGCATAACTGCCGACGGTGTAGCCCAGCAGATCCTGCAATTCCTCCGGCACGTCCTTGGCGATCTCCGGCGGACAGGAGAGGAACTGATTCTCCTCCTGGCGCAGCCAGGCCAGCGAGTAGGTGAGGTTGACACCGATGCGGTCTCCGTCTGATCGGTTCTCACCGCCCCCGTGGAAGACCGATCCGGTGTAGAGCAGAACCGATCCCGCCTTCATCACCGCCTGACAGATCTCCTCCGGCGCAGCACGCCGATCGTCGGGCCAGTCGACACTGCCCGGAACCACCTGCGTGGCCCCGTTTTCCTCGGTGAAGTCGGTGAGCGCCCAGATGGTATTGAATTGAGGTTCGATGCCCGTCAGGTACTTGCCCCAGGCCCAGCGGTCGCGGTGAATCATCTGCGCACCCTGGCCCGGCTGCAGCCGGATGATCTGGCTCAGATGCAGCTGCACGCGCAGACAATAGGGTTGCAGAAACTGCTTGGCGCAGCTGAGTACCGTCGGGTGCAGGATCATGTCCCGGCAGGTGGGCGAGCGCGCCACCAAAGCGCCCGTCCGCGTCGTCGAGCGCCCGGTGAAGTCGTCGAATCCACACCGGGTCGCTGCCATGTAAGGCTCCGTCTCAGCCAGGAATCGCTCCTGGGAAGCCTCGTCGAGCAGACCCTCGATGATCACGGCACCGTCACGGCCCATGACTTCGAGAATGTCATCAACGCCTGAGTCGGCTTGCAGGGTCACGAGTTTCGGCATGGCCGGATCCTCCAGGAATCGTAGCGTAGTTGAAAACTGATCAATGATCGGTTTAAATCAGATCATTGCTCGGATCCTGTTGTCAACCCTTGCCTGGAGTCACCCCACGATGACGGATAGCCGCACGACCCTCGACGCGGTCCAGCCCCGCCGCCTGCCCCAGCAGGCCCGCAGCCGCGCGCGCTACGACCAGGTGCTGGCTGCCGCCAGCGAGCTGATCGGCGAGCGCGGCGTGGATGCGGTGAGCGTGCGCGAAATCGCCGAGGCGGCCGGCGTCCCCATCGCCTTCATCTACGACTACTTCCCCGACCGCAATGCCCTGCTGTGGACCCTGGTCGCGGCCCCGCTCGAGCGCTTCGAGCGCGAGTACAAGCTGCGCATCGCGGCCGCCGATACACCCGCTGCACTCTCCGAAGCCGCGGTGGCGGGCTTCGATGCCATCGTCACGGAATTGCGCAGTGAACCGGCCATCGTTCGCATTTGGAGCGGCGTGCAGGCCATCCCCATGCTCGCGGAGCTCGACCGCGCCCAGAACGAACGTCTCGCCGAGGCCGTGGCCGACCGCATGCTGGCGCTGGACCCGGAAACCGATCACGCAGCAGTCCGGCGCAGAGCACTGCTGCTATGCACCCTCGCCAGCGCTGCCATCGACCTCGCGCTGGGGATGGAAGGCGACGACGTGGACGCCATCCTCACGGAGTTCCGGGGCCTGCTGCGCGATCGCATCGCCACTTTCAATTAGGTCAAGCAAAGCCGATCAGCGTTGACGACAGCACACGGGCCTACACCCGGTCTGAGCGCAGGCCGCCGGGGTCAGACCACCGCAACACAGTAACTGCCTGATTTGCCTTCGTTCCGACGTGAGCGAGCGCATTTCGTAGCTTTACCGCTTCGTTTTCAGATTCGAAACGGGCCAGGAATCGGGCAGGGCAGACCGGTTTCCGCACCGCTGAGGTCTTAGCACGCGGTTTTCGGGGTGGAAAACGCAGATCTAAGCGGCAGAATGTCTGCGTGGAAAGACATCATTTCGATTGTAATCATCGACTTACGCTCGCTTCCCTTGGTCTGACCCCAGATTCTTGCTGCAGCGGAAACTCAGCGTCGCGGTGCATCCCACGGGTAGGCGCTGAAGATCTGCGCGATCACGCGGTTCGCGTGCTGGCCCGGCTCGCGTTGCAGGTCGCGGGTGAGGCTGCCGGTGGCGATGCCTTCCCAGACCAGCTGCTGCGCCTCGGCGTCGACCAGGTCCAGATGCAACGTGTACGCCTCGCGCTCCACAATGTCGCGCTCCAGGGGATAGGCACCCCAGATGCCGTACCAGCTGCGGTGATAGCCGTAGTAGAGGCGAGTCGAGGGGCGCTCCGTCACGCGGGTCTCCTGCCTGGTGTGCAGATGGAAGTTGACCAGCAGGTCCGGATCGTCGGAGCGCAGGTAGCCGCGGGCCTCCAGCTCCCGACTGGCGGCGTCGCGCAGGTGCCGGGTGAGGGTGGAGGTGTAGTCTGCCGTGTCGGTTCCGGCGCGCTCGACGAAGTCGTAGGTCCGATACGCAGTGAAGTCGACAGACTCGTCCACCAGCGTGCGAACCTGAGGCTGCGTCGCGCAGCCGGCCAGCGCCGCGAGGACGGCAACACCGATGAGGGTGCGAATCAGCGACATGACGTACTCCTTGCCCGTTGATGCATGGATCGCTCAAGGGTTTAGACAACGCAAAGGCGATCATTGCTCCATGGCAAAGAAAACTTGCACGCAGCAAAAACGTTGAGTCATTTCAGCCTCGAATCAGCGGTCTTGGGCTGCCCAGCTGATGCGACCCAGTTCAGCTATGGCCGGCCCCATCCGATTTCACCGCCCAGGCCAGCATCTGCAAATCGGCGCCGAGCAGCGCCAGGACACTGATGGCGATGAGCACGGGGATTGCTCTGCCCATGGCCAACTCGAGGATCAAGCCAAGGATGAGCAGGAAGTAGAGGGTCCCGAACGCGACCGGCAGGGCCGCAAAGGCGATGACCGCCGTCGTCCAGCGTCCGGGCAGCATCGGTCGCAGGCCACGGCGAATGCTGCGGAAGAATTCGAAAGCTACAGCGCCCGCGATGGCGACTGCGCTCACGATCAGGAGAAACAGCCACTCGATGACCATCTGTTCCGCTGGGGAACGGAAGAACTTGTCGTAGTTGCCAGTCATCAGTCGTGAACCACTCATGGCCAACCACGGTGCGAGGCCCGCAATCCATCCGAGCAGAATGCGCAACAGGACAGCTCGCATTTGCATATGACCTTGCTGTCTCCCTCGATGTGCACGAAATCGCTCGCCTTGCACCAGGTCAGATTGAGGTTACCCGAGGTGACTGCGCCCAATCTCTGCGGGCGCAGGCACTTCTAACCGCCCGTGTGCCGGCGGATGAACGAAACCATCTCGTCCATCGCCGGGACCGCCTCCGGCGCTTCGGCGCCGCTGTCGACCCAGCGGATCGCAGGGTTTCCCGGATAGTCCTGCGGATACGCGATGCGCCACGGCCCATTGAGGATCCATATGTGCTCGGCCTCGGGGTATTCGGTGACGGTGACGGACACCCCTGCAGCGCGGGCCGAGGCCGCCAGCCGGATGCTGTCGTCATGGCAGACATCGCGGCCCGCGGCCTGCACCAGCAAGGGCGGCAGCCCCGCGAGATCGCGGTAGACGGGCGAATGACGTCCGTCCTTCGGATCGATGTCACCGGTTCCAAGCAACGTGGCCGAGAGGAACTCCACCATCTCGCGGCGGATGTCGAAACCATTGCGCACCGGATCGTCCAGCGACGGTGTGTTCAGCGCCAGATCGGCCCACAGGGAGTTCGTGATCACACAGGCCGGAATCGGTACCCCCGCGTCCCGCGCGTCCGCACACAGCGATACCGATAGCGCACCCCCGGCGGAATCGCCGGCCACTGCGACGTTCTCCGGAGCGAAGCCGCCGGCGCCGATCAGATGCCTGTACACCGCCAGCACGTCTTCGTGGGCCGCGGGGAACGCAAAGCGCGGCGCCAGCCGGTAGTCCGGCGCCACCACCCGGCAACCGAGACCCAGCGCCAATCGCGCGGTGGCCCGCCGCGCCCATGCCGCCAGCCCACTGGAATATCCGCCGCCATGCAGGTACAACACCACGCGGCTCGGATCGGTCGGCCCGTCCAGCGGTTCGGTCCATTCCACCGGCACCGCGTCCAACTCGTCGCGGTACAGACGCACACCGTCGGGTTCCACGATCAGTAATGCGAAAACCTGCGTTTGGGTTTCGATCTGTTTGGCTAGTTCCGGTCCCATGGTACGTCCCTTGATGACGAGTGCAGTTCGGAAGTTCAACAATGTTCAGGATGCAACGCTGCGATCCTGCATGCCAGAGTGCTCTGCCCGCAGCGGCGCTGCGACACGGCGAGCACACGGTAGAATTCAGGTGCTGCGAACGATGACCACGACAGCGACCAATGCCGGCCGGTGGCCGAGCCTGAGACGCCATGCGCTGGTGGACTGATCTCTGGCAATGGATGGGCCTGCGCGTGATCAACGGGATCGCGCACAGCGTGCCTGCGAAGCACGAGCGGGTCGCGTATGGCGACGCCCCGCGCCACCATCTCGACTGGTATCGGCACCCCACACCCGGTACCCGACCGCTCGTGCTGTTCTTCTATGGCGGCAACTGGCGCAGCGGCCGGCGCCAGGATTACCGGTTCGTGGCGGATACCCTGATGACCCTCGGCTGCGACGTGGTGGTGCCGGACTACCGGCTTTACCCCCACGTCCGATTCGACGAGATCCTGCTCGATGCCCGCAGAGCTGCCGAAGTGGTGCTGGCGCGGATCGACCCGGAGCAGCCATTGATCCTGATGGGCCACTCGGCCGGCGCCCAGATCGGCGCGCTGCTGACCCTCGATGCCTCGCTGCTGTCCGACCCTGCGCGAATCACGGGCTTCGTGGGGCTGGCCGGCCCGTATGATTTCTATCCCTTCACCGAGGACGACCACTGGGAGCTGTTCGGACCCGAACCCGCCTACCCGGCCTCACAACCCGTGAACTTCGTCCGGGCCGATGCACCGCCGATGTTCCTGCTGCATGGCGCCGATGACACCCGGGTCCGACGCGGGCATTCGAAGAGCCTGATGCAAAAGCAGCAGGCCGCGGGCGGTCGCGCCGAGCGACGCGTCTACCCCGGCCTCGGACACGTCCACCTGCTGCTTGCATTCTCCCGCCTGCACCGTCGGGACCATCCGGTGGTGCAGGACGTCGCAGCGATCATCGAAACGCTGATGTTGGGGTCAGACCACCGCAAGTGCTTGATTCGCCTTACTTCGGAGGCTTAGCGGGCGCATTTCGAAAGCTTAGCGCCGCGTTTTCGGGGGCAAAAAGGGCGCTCTAAGGATCGGGCGGTGCTAAAACAGACGCGCGCCCCCTTGAAGCGTTGGAAGGCACTTTCGCGGTGGCAAGCGACTCCTCCAATGACGGCAAACCGCGCGCTCAAAAAGTCCGTTCCTAAGAGAACCAATGGCTTGCTTTGGTCCGACCACGAAGGTGCGCTTCGCCTTCCCGCGGCGGGAGATCAGGGTGCGCGCGGCTGACCCGGGCACAAAGGGTCGTAACCAGCGGTCGAGGTAGACATCAGCCGATAGCGGTAACCGGCCAGCAGGGCCGTTCGGTAACGAGCAACCCTGCCGCAACGGCCAACGACGTCCGGGGATGCATAGCCCACCGTCATCCCTGCCAGGAAGGTGTCGCCGTGGCGGCCACTCAACTTGGCATCAGCGTGGTGCCACGGCGTAGGACTCGCGACGGGCAGAAAGTCGACGATACAGCCCTCGACGTACTCGGGCCGCAATGCTTGATGATAGGCGAAGGTTAGCGCCAGTAGCGGCACCGCGAGCAGCATCGACCGCGGGAATCGCATCACCGTCTCGCCGAAGTACGGATTGCGATAAACGCCAACGATCCACACCACCAGGCCTGTGACGAGCGCTGAGCCAAGAATGTAGGTCACATCCTGCAGCCGCCGCGGAGAGTGGGGCTGAGTGGCGAGCGCCATGATCGGGGCCGCCCGCCATGGGGCCTGCCCAAAGCGCATGCCACCAGCGCGTCATCCCGAGAATTCGCAGGGTGTAGCCGAGATCGAGTACACGAACGCACCCCGGAGTTGGCATCCGCGCGGATCGCTTGCCGGACTGCGAGAATGGTCCAGGGCTGCGCTGATACACGCAACTCTGGTGTCGAAAGCGGGGTGCGTCCGTGAGCACGGGCACGCTCCCTGATGGTCAGGGCGCAGGAGGCGGTCACGTAGGATGAGGGAAGGGGGGTAACCTCCCTCAGGGTGCTTGCTTCCAAACACCCCGCGGGAGAGTCTCCAGTCTGCGAAAACACAGAGACCTGCCCAGTGTGCCATGCCCTCCTGCCCGATCGCAGTTTTTCTCGCTTTTGATCCGGATCGATGACGACCTCGCGGCCACGGCTCGGCAGCAGGCCTGCCGCTGTGGTGGCGCTTTGCACCGGGCGGACTATCCACGCAAGCCACGGGGTTGTCCGCGTCGCTTTCGCGAAGCGTTCTCCTGGCGCCACAGCTTCTGTTGCCAACGTTGCCGGGGGCGCAACACGCCGCCGTCGGTACGATTCCTGGGGCGGCGCGTCTATCTGGGACTGATCGTGGTGCTGGCCTCGGTG
>JAFIFL010000150.1 GCA_020832055.1 Gammaproteobacteria bacterium | reverse complement strand
GCTGAACGCCCACACACGATCTTCAGCCAGTCCGGCGGCCCGCCAGTGCGCGATCGGCGATGGACACCAGGGTGGTGATCACCAGGATCCAGGCCAATACAGCGGCTGCGCCGAACAGCGTTTGCGCCAGTGTGTCCGGCACCTCCAGTCGGGCCACCGCGAGAATGACCAGCGGCACGAAGTACGCGATGCCGTTCCAGCGTCCGATGAAGCTGCTGCGCAGGACCTTGTCCCGATGCAGGAAGTGGGAATCCAGAACGTACTGTCCGAACGCCACCGCCACCAGCAGCGGCAGCAGCGGAGTCAGCAGACCGACATAGGCCGCCGCTGCCAGCGCTGCCGTCACGTACAGGCAGTCGGTGCCGTGATCGAAGAGTTGCCCCGAGGGTGATGCGGTCCCCATGCGGCGTGCCGCCACGCCATCGAGCATGTCGCTGGCGATGGCCAGCAGGATGCATCCGAGCAGCCAGGCAGGCGGCAGCAGATCCGGCCGCGCGAACCCGATGGCGGTCGGCACCACCAGCAGCAGGCGCAGCCCGGTCAAGGCATGCGCGATCATGCGGCCGGCCTGCTCCCCACCGGACCGAACAGTTCCCGCTGGGCGCGCTTCCAGAACAGCAGCCCGATCAGGGCATTGAAGAGGATGAAGAAGTTGTGCTGCACGAAGCCGAATGCGGCCATCTGACCTTCGTTTTCGGGAAACAACACCACCCAGAGGGTGATCGCCGCAGCCCGCATGGGCGTGGGCACCGAGGCCGCGAAGAAGATCACCGGGAGAAAGCCGAGCAGCCCCAGGAAGGTCGCTTCCACGCCGAACAGGTTCAGCGCCATGCTGTAGACGAATACCGCTGCCAGCAGGGCCGGCGAACGCAGCAGGAAGAACATCAGGTAATGGCGGAACCGCGCCCGACGAAACGCGTGCAGCAGCTTGCGTTCCTTGAACTGGTTGCCGGGCAGCAGCACACCACTGAAGTAAAGATTCCACAGCACGAATACGACGGCGGCACCCACCGCGATGTAGGGAATCATCACGAACACGTCCGGCAGCACGCTGCTGCTGAAGAAGTAGCCCATCGTGGCCCAGAGCAGCAGGTAGAAGAACTCGCAGAACATGATGAACAGCATGACTGAGGTGACTTCCCAGCCCGGCGCCCCGTCCCGCCGGTTGAGGTAATAGGCCATGGCCCCCTTGCCGATCTGCTCGTTGAACACCGAGATGATGTAGGCGCTGGCACGGATCGGCAGGATGTCCCGGTAACGGATGCGCACCACGAACCAGTTCAAGGCACGGGTGACCACCAGGGTGTCGATGAGGAAGAAGAAACACGAGTACCCCATCATCAGCAGCAGCCACGGCACCCACTGCACGTTGGCGA
Organism: Gammaproteobacteria bacterium; assembly: GCA_020832055.1. GTDB lineage: Bacteria > Pseudomonadota > Gammaproteobacteria > Pseudomonadales > Azotimanducaceae > SLTB01. Next base: position 9,832 of record JAFIFL010000150.1, on the reverse strand, counting down.
ACACGTCCGCCATGTAAGCGAGCAGGGTCATGCCCTCGCGGCTGGCCGCACCCTGCAGGCGAAAATAAAGGTAGGTGAAACAGGCCACCGTGATGAGCAGGAAGAAGGCCCTGCCCAGCGCGTTGCGCCTGGCGGTCGAGGGCTTCGGATCGGCGTTGGCCGCGGGTTCCTGTTCAGTCATGAATCCTTCCCGATGAGTTTGCCGAGCGTGACGTCCAGCGGTGTGAGTTCGATACCCAAAGCGGCATCCCCGTTTTCGGTCACCCGTTCCGCTGCGGTGATCACATCGATCACCGCCGGAGACACCCCGCCGCCAGTCACCCCATGCAGCACAGTCGCAAACGACCGCGCCAGCCACACCGGAATGGTCCGGATACGCACGGAGCGACCCTCGAGGCCAGCCATCCGACGGATCAATGCTGCCTGAGTAATCGACTCAGGCCCGGTCAGTTCCAGCGTGGTGACGTGCTCAAAGGAGAGTCCGGCAGCCGCAAGGATGGCGCGGCTGAGATCGTCCAGATCCAACGGGCGCAGCATCTGGCGCCCCCCACCCAAGACCCAGGCACGCCCCCCGGCAGCGCTTCGCAGCAGTGCATTCGCCGCCGCGCTCCCCGGACCGAGCAGCATGGGCGTCCGCAGAATGGTTCCCGGCAGTCCGCTGGCGCGGACGAGATCTTCGGCTTCACCCTTGGAACGCAGGTAGGCATTGGCAGCATCCGGGGACGCGCCCAGTGCGCTGATGAAGATCACCCGCTGCACGCCCGCTGCCTGCGCCGCCGCGACCACGGCGGCGGTAGTGGCCACATTGGCCCGGGCGTAGCTGCTGCCACGGGTTTCGAACAGTACGCCCGCCAGATGCACCACCACATCCGCACCTTCGAGACTTCCGGTGAGACCGGCCTCATCCTCGTAGTCGACCACCACCGTCCGGACGCGCCCGGATGCCGGCAGATCCGCCGCTGCACGCTGGGAGCGCACCATCGCCACGGCGCTCAGGGCATCACCGGCCAACACGTGCGCGAGCAGGTTCTGGCCGACGCTGCTGTTGGCACCGCAGATCGCGAGGTTCACCCCTGGTGACCACCCGAACCCGTCGCCACGGGATCGAGACGGACGAAATAGCGCGGCGGGAATCCCGTCAGGATGCGGAAGAACAGCCCCACCGCGAACTCCTCGCCGACCCGGTCATGCTCGCTGCCGGTGACCGGAACCGCGAGGTAGTCGGCCGGTTCGCCATTGAAAGTGAGCTGCACTTCCGGATTCTCCAGCGCCCGCCGGTACCAGGCCCGGGGCCAGTGATTGGCGGCCACGTAGAGCTGATCACCGCTCTCGAGCAGGGTCAGCACCCGATCATGGGAACTGCCGTCAGCACGGGTCGTGATGACCACCGTGTTGTCATCCTGCGGCTGAAAGTAGCCGAGCAGCGACTCGAACAGCACGACGATGCCCACGTACACGGCAAACACGATGGCGATCACCTTGACCGCCCGGGTCTGTCCTCTTGTCATGACTTCCCCCTCATTTTCTGTTGGCAAACCTGTTTCCGGTCAGCAATCGCAGTGACGCAGGGCCCATGGCGCCCCCCTTACCAACACCCGCGACCGAGTTTACACGCCGACCGTCACCGTCGCCTCGAAGACCTCCGCGGACGCTGCAACTTTGCCCCAGGTCGGCCCACGGGTCTTTCGTCCACGGGCCCGTTGCGGGATATTGCACCCCGATCATCCAGAATCTGGTGTCCGTCTGCTTTGGGCCGGACGGCACGAGACTTCATCATCACCGTATCGGACCGCACTCATGCCGCCAGACAGGCCAAACCTTTCCTCCGGCCGTGTGCTCCTGAGCTGGCTGGAACCTGTTGCAGGGCATGGACACGCGCTGCGATTCGCCACACTGGGATCGCCCGATGCAGATGCTCGAAGCCATCGCCTGACCTGGAGCCCGGCGCGGACCGTGACGAAGACCAGCGACCTGCTCGTCAACTGGGCGGATTTTCCAGCCATGTCCGTTCTCGACAGCGACCACAGGGCCGCCCACTGGCTGCGCCGCAGCGACCGGCATCTGGTTCTGGCCTGGACTTCACCCGGACCGACGCCCCGCGTCATGACGGCGGCCATCGACCTCGGCAATGCCGGGGTCAAGCCGTGACCGGGGCCCGTCTACCCGCTTCGCATCCATCCGAACGCCTCCAGTGAGCGTGACGCCTGGGGCCACAGCCGAATCGCCACCACAGCCAAGGCACCGGGACTTTGCGGGCTACCTGGGCGGCAGCGCGCTGTGGATGGCGGGCGTCAACCTGCAGCAGTTTCTCGTCACCTGGATGCTGGTGGGGATGCTGGCCGAATCCGGTACGCGTGTGGGTCTGGCCCAGTTCCTGATTGCTCTGCCGGGCTTTGCGCTGATGCTGTTCGGCGGCAGTGTCGGCGATCGCCGCGACGGCCGCAGCCTCCTCATCGGTCTCCACCTGCTGGCCTTTGCACCGCCCCTGCTGATGGCCGTTGGGGTCGCCACCGTGGGTCTGAGCTACCTGACAGTGATCCTGTTCGGCATCAGTGTCGCCGCCGTGGCGGGGTTCTCTGAACCGCCCCGGTCCGCCCTGCTCAACCGCGTCACCCACGGCCATATTCAGCGCACCGTGGTGCTGACCACGACGGTGTCGGCCACCATCGGGCTGGCAGGCACCTGGCTCGGAGGCCGCGTCGACGCCTTCGGGCTGCAGTGGATTCTCATCGGTCAGGCCCTGCTGTTCGGCAGTGGCGCCCTGGCCGTGGCCGTCATCGCGCCCGGTTTGACCCGGATGCCGGTCAATACGCGGCCGTCACGCCCCCTGAGTGAGCTGGCCGACGGGTTCAGGGTCCTGTGGCGGACACCGAAGGTGCGGGACGTCATCGGCCTCAACTTCCTGTCGAGCATCTTCAATGCCGGGGCCTGGTTCGTGGTCTATCCCTTCCTGGTCACCCGCGCCTATGCCGGTGATGCCGCCTTGCTGGCCATCCTGGTCATCGTCTTCTTCGCCGGCAGCATTGCCTCCAACATCGGTCTGCTGCGTTTCGTCCCCATGGCCCGCCCCGGACGGCTGTTCCTCGTCATGCAGATCACCCGTGTGGTGATCTTCGCCATCCTGTGGTCAGAGCCTCCCCTGTGGCTGATGATCATCGCCACCATCGCCTGGGGCATGAACATGGGCATCACCAGCACCACCGCCCGCATGATGGTCCAGAGCGGAGCCCCCGAGGCCCATCGCTCCCGGGTTCTGAGCATCTTCATCCTCGGCACCCTGTCCGCAGCGCCCCTCGGCGCCATTCTGCTCGGCACCCTGGTGGACGTTGCTGGCGTTCGGGCCGGCTTCATTCCCGGATTGCTGGTTTCCATGGTCATCTTCGCCGTCGGCGCCAAGGCGACCCGACTGTGGACCGACCGCGAAGGCACAACCTGATCCCGGGCAGCCTGCTCTGCTGCGAGCAGCAGCCGAGGCGAACAGCAGACGCGCAAGCCGACCTAAGCGCACGCAGGACTCAAAGGAAATCCAGGCTTAGCTTTCACACCAAGCCTGGCACTCGGTCACAACTCGATTCCCGACGCGAATTCAAGCCATCAGCGCCACAGGATCGATGTCGCGCACCCGCGCCGTGAGCCGGCGCATCCAGGCCTGCATCATGGCGTCACCCCGCTCATTGCCGAAATCCACCTCGTCGGTATTCGCCAGCGTGGCCAGATGCATGAGCATGGCGCGCTGATAATCGCGCTGGAAGGTGGCGAAATCGTAGTCGTCGACGTCCAGGACCCGGTGATAGTGCGCGAGCACCTCGCGCTCGGCATCGGCACCGGCATCCTCGTGCAGGGCGCCGCTGAGGAAATAGGCCACGTCCAGTGCCGCGGGTGCCCGCCGCAGCAGCTGCCAGTCGATGAAGGCACAGTCCTTCTCGCCGAACATGACGTTGTCCAGGCGCATATCGCAATGGGCCAGGGTCTCCGGGGCCTCGGCGACGAAGCGGCGCACCAGCGCTTCGCCGTTTGGATCGAGCCAGGCCAGGGTGGCGCCGAGGTCGGCATCGAGACTCGCGGCGATGCGCTCACGGTTCTGCCGGAAGCGGCCATGACGCAGGCGGGCATCCACATCGAAAGGCAGCAGCCAGAAGTGTCCCTGCAACCGCTCACTGCGCCAGAAATGCCGGTGCATGGGGGCGATGGCTTCCAGGACCCGCTTGCAGCCGTCGGTATCGAGGCCGGCCAGCTGGTCCGCCGGCTGCATAGGGGCGAGATCCTCGAGCAGCAGCACGTAGCGCCGCTGCTTGCCAGCCGCGATCCGTGCGCCGGCCCGGGCGATCACGCCGATCAGGAAGCGCGGCATGCGATCGAGGAAGCGCAGGATCTTTTCCTGGCTCTCGGAACCCCGGTCCCGATCGAAGTCCGCGTAGACCAGCTTCGGAATCCGCACCGGCATCTCTTCGGCCAGCGTGCGGAAGAACATGATTTCCCGCTCGTAGACCCCGATCATCTCGCCCATGCCGCGATTGACCCGCTTCGGCAGCTTGGCGATGACGCTGGCCGGCGCCGCCTGTGCATGGCTGTGCAGGGACAGCCGCAGGATATCGCCCATGAAACCCTGACCTTCGCCGAGAACGGTCTGTTCGACGCCCTCCACTTCGATGCCGAGGACTTCTGTGAGCCATTCGGCGGTGAGTTCCTCCGGCAGTTCGGGCATGAATGCAGCGCGCGTGACTTCAGCGTCCATTGGCATCGTCGACGATCCCGATCAGAGCCTGCAGTGAGCTGACCTCGAAGGTCGGTTCGGCCACCACTTCGAGGCCATGGGTCAACGGCGTCACCACGCCGTCCTCGACGATGCGTGCGCTGCGCATGCCGACCCGATGCGCCCCGGCGACGTCGTGATGCAGCGAGTCGCCCACGAACAGGGCACTTCCCGGACTGCGCCGGGCCTTGCCGAGGGCGTAACGGAAAATCTCCGGATCCGGCTTGCAGGACCGGGCCTCTTCGGAACTGGTGCAGTGGTCGAACAGCGACAGCAGGTCATGCCGGTCCAGCAGGGGATACAGATAGTCGTCGTCGATGTTGGACACCAGCCCCACGTAGAGCCCCCGCTCCCGCAGGGCCATCAGCGTCGGCCGGCAATCCGCACGCAGGGGCATGTGTTTCAGCAGCCCCTGGAGCTGGCGTTCGTGAAAGGCCGAGAAGACGCCCTCATCGAAGGCGTGGCCGAAGTGCTCGAGGAAGTGCGCCAGCGTGGCCCGGAACAGGTCCCGATGGAGAAAATACGGCTGACGGCCATAGAACTCGCCGGCACGATCCGCCGCGCTGCGCCAGGCGCGGCCCACGTCTTCAGCCGGAGCATCGATGCCGACGGTGTCGATGACGCCCTTGATACCGCCGCCCATCCGACCGCCATAGCTGAACAGCGTGCCTCCGAGATCGAAGAACACGGTCTCGATCGGTTCGGCCTGCCCCGGCTGGGCAGTTGCCTCCATCGGTCCCGGCGTCATGCTCAGTCGGCCACCGCAGCCGGAATCCAGCTGCCATGGAAGCCCGACGGAATCCGCGGCAGCGCCACACTCGCCACCGGTGTCGGGTCCATGCTCGCCGCATCGAAGATCACGAAGCGGCTGCTGTCGCTGTCGGCATCGTGGACGAAGGTCATCAGATAACCGCCATCCTCTTCCGTGGCGCTCGCCGCCGGCGCGAATACCGGCTCGCCCGGCGTGCAGCCCCGGCCGAGCGACAGCTCGCTGGAGGTGCCCCGCTCCCGGTCGTACTTCAGCAGGGTGCCGCTGGTTCTCGTGGGATCGGCGCCGAAGGCGGCGGTCATGCCCATCATGTACCCATAGCGATGTTTCAGGCCGATGCGATCGTCCGCCACTCTCGGGAATTCCGCGGGACGATCGTCCACCTGCTCTTCGTGCACCTTTCCGCTGCGGGTATCGATGGTCCAGCGCCAGAAATTCGGCAGCGGAAAGTCCATGGCAGACTCGCGCCAGATGTGGCTGAAGCGGGCCACGTCGATGACGATCCGGCCGTCTTCCTCGTAGGCATTCATGGGATGGAAGACGTAGCAGGGATTGATGTCATACCAGCGCACGTCGGCGTCGCTGCCGTCCCGTGGCATCACCCCGAGCCGGGCCGGGTAGTCGTCGTCCCAGCGGATCGGCAGGTCGCCACGCATGGCCAGCGACAGATCGAACACCGCCGGCAGGTCCATGAAGATGACGTGATTCCGGGTGAGGTTGAAGTCGTGCATCATCGTCGGCCCGCCGACCGTGATGTCTTCCGTCTGCACCATGCGGCCGTCCGCCGTGACCCGCAGGTAGCGCAGGTAGGGCGGCGTGGCGGAATAGCCGAAGGCGAACATCTCACCGGTGACCGGGCAGATCTTCGGATGGGCGGTGAACGCCCCCTGCAGCCGGCCTTCGAAATCCGTGGGCCCCACCGTTTCGAGATTGCCGTCGACGACGTAGGGACAATGGCCTTCCTCCAGGGCGAGGATTCTCCCGGCGTGCCCCACCACGTGGGTGTTGGCCTTGGAGGCAGTCTTGTCCCCTGCTGACGCCGGGTCGAGGACGTCGCGCTCCGGATCACGGATGAAGGGCGTCTGCACATAGCGATTGCGGTACCATTCCGCGCGCCCGTCGCGCAGGCGTATGCCATGCAGCATGCCGTCGCCGAGGAAAGGATGGGCACTGAAGCCAGACAGTGGATTGGGCCCGTTGCGGACGTAGCGCCCATCGAGTTCAGGCGGGATGGCGCCGACGACCTCGAGTTGTGCCAGGGTGCGTTCTTCGGCCACCGGGCGGCCATTGCCCTGCAGGTGGACCGGTACGGACTTTTCGACGGCTGCCATGTTGTTCCCTCCCGTTGTGGTTGTGGGATCAGGGTAGTATGGAAACCCACAAGAAATCTACCATAGGTAATTAAATGTCATGAAGGGCGCCAACTCCCAACCGCGGCGCAAACCGCAGGCAGCGCGCTCACCGGGCCGTCCGCCCGGCCGTACCCTTCGCGACGGCGTCCTTGCGGACCGGGAAACGTTGCTCACTGCGGCAGAGAGGCTGATCCGCAAGGCCGGTACCGGCGTGTCGCTGGAGGCCATTGCGATCGAAGCGGGTGTCACCAAACCCATCCTCTATCGTGGCGTGGGTGATCGTCAGGCGCTGGTCTACGCCCTCGCCGAGCGCCTCGCACAGCGGATGGCCGGGGATGTCGAGCGCAAGGTGGCCGCGGCGAGCAGCACGGAAGACGCCCTCAGGCGACTGGTGGCCGGCTATCTCGACGGCGCCAGAGCAGAGCGGAACCTCTACCTCTACGTGACCGCCGGCGTCACCGGTGATGGCCAGCTCGAACAGTCACTGCTGCTGGCGGACCGCACGGCCGAGCAGTTCGCCGAAGGCATTGCATCCTTTCGAGCGGCCCACGGCGCCGATCCGGGCGTGGCGACGGTGTGGTCCATCGGGCTCGTCGGTGCGCTGCACTACGTCACCCTGTGGTGGCTGCGGGAAGAGACGGCCGATCTGACCGTGGTCACCGAGCAGCTCACGGCATTGCTGTGGGCAGGCATGAAACTGGACGAGAACGGATCGCCCGGAGCGTCCTGAGCCATCGCATCTGCACTGCTCAGGTTTCGGGGAAACCGATCCAGATGTGATGCCGCGGCCCCTTGCCGGCGCGATGGGGCCGGACCGTCACCTCCTCGGTGCGAAAGCCCGCCTGGGCGAGCCGCTTGCTGAATCGCCGATCGGGTCCTGCAGACCACACCGTGAGGATCCCGCCCGAGCGCAGCGCAGAACGGATCCCCTGCAGGCCTGCGGGAGAATAGAGCCAGTCGTTCTCACGCCGGATCAGCGCTTCCGGGCCGTTGTCCACATCGAGCAGGATGGCGTCGAAACCCGCGGGCTCAGCGCGGATCAGGGCGCTCACATCGCCGATGTGGACTTTGCTGCGCGGATCCGCGAGCGGGTGTCCCGAAGGCTCTCCCATGGGGCCGCGATTCCAGTCCACGACTTCCGGAACCAGTTCCGCCACCACCACTTCGGCGTCAGAGCCGAGCGCATCCAGGGCTGCCGCCAGGGTGAAGCCCATGCCCAGCCCGCCGACCAGAACCCGGGCCCGGGAGGTGTCCGTCAGCCGTGAGGTGGCAAGGTCCGCCAGGGCCCGCTCGGAGCCATGGGCCCGGCTGTTCATGAGATCACCGCGACCGGGAATCTTGATGGAGAACAATTCGCCGGACTGATACAGGCGCAGTTCGCTGCTGGTGTCAGGCACCACGGCGGTACCGATCAGAATGCGCGGAATCATGCGCCACCGCCGCTGTCGACAGCCGACTCGCGCCAGGCCAGGGTGTCCCGCAGCCGCACCACTTCCCCGATGATCAGCAGGGTCGGGGCGTGCACCTCCGTCGCAGCGAGTCGCTCGGCCAGACCCGCCAGGGTCGAGGTGATCACCCGCTGCTCCGGCAGCGTACCGCGTTCGATCAGGGCCACCGGCGTCGCCGGATCGCGGCCATGTTCGATGAGACCTTTGCAGATGGCTTCGAGACCCACCAGTCCCATATAGACCACCAGCGTCTGTCCCGGCTCAGCGAGCTCCGGCCAGCGCAGATTGACCTGATCGTCCTTGAGGTGGCCGGTGACGAAGCGCACCGATTGGGCGTAGTCACGATGGGTGAGCGGAATCCCGGCGTAGGCGGCACAGCCATTGGCCGCGGTAATGCCCGGCACCACCTGGAACGGGATGCCCTCGGTGGCCAGCGACGCAATCTCTTCGCCGCCACGCCCGAACACGAAAGGATCGCCTCCCTTCAGGCGCAGCACGCGCTTGCCGGCCCGGGCATGTTCGAGCAGCAGGGCATTGATGCCTTCCTGGCGCACGGCGTGCAGCGAACGGCGCTTGCCCACGTAGATGCGTTCGGCATCGCGGCGGACCAGATCGAGTATTTGCGGCGACACCAGGTTGTCGTGCAGCACCACGTCAGCGCGTTGCATCAGCCGCAGGGCCTTGAGCGTGAGCAGGTCGGGATCACCGGGGCCTGCGCCCACCAGCCAGACTTCCCCGCCGCGATCGGCGGCCACCGTTCCTGCCTCGATTTCCGCATGGAGCATCGCCCTGGCCTGCTCCATGCGGCCACTGACAGCCGCTTCGGCCACTGGACCCTCGAGTACCCGCTCCCAGAAGCGCCGGCGCCCATCGCCATCGCGGATCACCTCCCGCACCCGCTCCCGGACACTGCCGGCGAGCCGGGCGAGTTCGCCGTAGGCGGCCGGAAACATGCGCTCCAGGCGTTCCCGCAGCAGCCGCAGCAGCACCGGCGAGGCACCACCGCTGGACAGGGCAATCACCAGCGGCGACCGGTCGACGATGGACGGGACGATGTAGGTGCAGAGGTCCGGCTGATCCACGACATTGACGGGAATGTTGAGGGTTCGGGCATGTTCGGACACGGCGCGGTTCACCGCACCGTCGTCGGTGGCCGCCACCACCAGCCGGGCGGCACGCAGATCGTCCGGCTCATAGCCGCGGTCCTGGCAGGCGCCGCCCGTGGTCGCGGCCAGCTCGCGCAGTTCGGAGCGGATGACCGGTGCAATCACGTCAACCGCCGCGCCCGCCCGGGCCAGGGCCTCGGCCTTGCGCAGGGCGATCTCACCGCCACCGATGACGACGCAGCGAGCGGCGCGGATATCGATGAAGATCGGGAAGTAGTCCATGGCATCGGTTCCGATGAAGCAAACTGGCAACGCCCCCCCACTGTGGGAAGGCCCTAATCGCACAGCGATTGGGCCGATCTCGAGGCACTCTGCCGAAGCTGAGTGCGCTGCCTTCGACGGAC
>JAFIFL010000149.1 GCA_020832055.1 Gammaproteobacteria bacterium | reverse complement strand
CTGAACGCCGTCCCGATCGGCGCATTTCGCTGTGCGAAATAGCGCTCTCCCACAAGAGCGGGTCGCTCGAAGCTGGCGTTGTCCCCAACTTGTGGGAAGGTCCTAATTGCGCAGCCATTGGGCCGATCTGGAGGCGCTGTGCCGAAGCTGATGGCGTTGCCTTCGCTGAACGTCATCGCGATCGGCGCATTTCGCTGTGCGAAATAGCGCTCTCCCACAACGGCGGGTCGCCGGAAGCTGGCGTTGTCCCCAACTTGTGGGAAGGTCCTAATTGCGCGGCCATTGGGCCGATCTGGAGGCGCTGTGCCGAAGCTGATGGCGTTGCCTGCGCTGAACGCCGTCCCGATCGGCGCATTTCGCTGTGCGAAATAGCGCTCTCCCACAACGGCGGGTCGCTCGAAGCTGGCGTTGTCCCCAACTTGTGGGAAGGCCCTAATTGCGCAGCAATTGGGCCGATCTGGAGGCGCTGTGCCGAAGCTGACGCCTGACCCTCGTCGAGATTGCTGCTTTGCTCTGGGAACGCCTGAGTGTCAGGCGTCGACCACTTCCGAGGACGGCTCGTCCAGCCCTAGCCAGCTTCGCAGGATAGTGAGTGCTTCCTCACAGCCCTGGCCGCGCAAAGCACTGAACAGCAGCGGGTGAGCCACCGGCGTGTCCTGCAGATGCTGGCGCGCGTGCTGCAGGACGGCGCTCGCGGCACCGAAGCCCAATTTGTCGGCCTTGTTCAGCAGCACCAGCAGGGGCATTTCGGAGGCCCTTGCCCAGGCAATCATCTGTTCATCGAAGGGCTGGAAGGGGTGCCGGATGTCCATCACCAGCACCACGCCCACCAGCGCGCTGCGGCTGGACAGATACCCTTCCACCTCGCTCTGCCAGGCGTCCCGGGTGCTGCGGTCGGTCTTGGCGTAGCCGTAGCCTGGCAGGTCCACCAGGCAGGCATCGTCGTTGATGCGGAAGTAGTTCAGCAGCTGCGTCCGGCCCGGCGTCTTGCTGGTCCGGGCCAGGCTGCGCTGGCCGGTGATACGATTGAGCACGCTGGACTTGCCTGCATTCGAGCGTCCGGCGAAGGCCACTTCCCGGCCGCGATCACTCGGCGAGTCGCCCGGGCCCTTGGCGCTGCGCTCGAAGCTGGCGGCGAGCACCGGGAGGGCGTCGAGGGCCACCCCCGTGGTCGGAGTGCCCTGAGGCGGCCGCTTGCGTTTGCGGGCTCCGGGTGTGGTGGGTCGTTTCGATGCCAAGCATGCCTCCCGTTGTGGCCGGATCCTGGGGTATACTTCGCCCCTCGCGGCTCCGTGACCGTCTGGGCATAGTCTATCAGCCTGGGCCAGGTGGCGGGCTGGGCCTGATCCGCTCGATGGCCGGCATTTCGCCGGGCTCGATCCAAGCAATTCAAGTTCCGAACGGATTCAACCATGTTGCGCAATCTGATCTTCACGTTTGTCCTGTTGTGCGTCAGTGGGGTACTCACCGCGGCCACCGAGCCGCCGGAGGAGACGCCACGCGGCGACCCTGAAGCGGGTCGGGCAGCGGCCCTGGTCTGCAGCGCCTGCCATGGCTCCGATGGCCGAGGCATCGGGCCTGAATACCCCAATCTTGGCGGCCAGCATTACAACTATCTGCTCAGTCAGATGCGTGCCTTCCACTCCGGTGAGCGGCAGGCGCTGCTGATGATGGGGCAGGTGGAACACTTGACCGAGCAGCAGCTGAAGGACATTTCTGCGTTCTATGCTGAGCAGCCGCTGGCCGAGGGTACTGCTGATGCGGCGCCGGAAGTGCTCGAACTCGGTGAGCGCATTTACCGGGCCGGGATTGCCAACAAGGGCGTAGCCGCCTGCATCGCCTGCCACTCGCCCGGTGGCCATGGTAATGGCCCGGCGGGTTATCCTTCCCTTTCGGGGCAGCCCGAGCGCTACACCGCTCTGCAGCTGAAAGCCTACCGCGATGGCGAGCGTGAGACCGATGCCGGCATGGGTGGCGTAATGCGCGGCGTTACGCAGAACATGAATGATCGCGAGATCGAGGCGGTGTCCGCCTATATCCGGGGCCTGCACTGATCCAGTCCTGCGCGGGAGGGCAGCGGTGATGTCGCGTCATGTCCTCACCGCCGTGCTGTTCTTCGGCCTGCTGCCCGTCGCCGCGGCGCAGTCGCGGCTGGACAGCATCCGACAGGGCGAGCATTACGTCGTCCTGCCGGTGCCGACAGCGACCGGTACCGGAACCCAGAGCCACGGCGGGATGCTGGTCCAGGAGCTCTTCTCCTATGCCTGCATCCACTGCCGTGGTTTCGAGCCAGCGATTGCGGCCTGGACGCAGCGCCTGCCCGATGATGTCCGCTTTGAGCGCGTCCCGGCCGTGTTCGACCGCAGCTGGCAGCTGCTGGCCGAGGCCTACTACGTCGCCGACCTGTGCGGCGTGCTCGATTTCACCCACGAGGCGATGTACCGCGCCCTGCATGACGAAGGTCGGCAGTTTCAGAATGCCTCGGAGATTTCCCGATTCTATGCGGACCGGGTCCGCGGCCGGCGTGCTGGACGTTGCCGCAGCCCAGAGGATTTCCTGGCCGCATTCCAGAGCCTCGAAGTCGCCCAGGGTGTGCAGCAGGCACTGGCCCTGAGTCGGGTGTGGCAGGTCGGCAGCGTCCCCACCCTGGTGGTGGCCGGGCAATGGCGCACAGATGGCCGTCTGGCAGGCTCCACACAGGCCATGCTCGATGTGGCTGATCATCTGCTGCAAAGAACCCGAGCCGAGGCTCAAACCGGTGATGGCGCTCCCGATTACTGAGTTGACCCCGATACCCTCGGCGCCGGATCGACTCCCGGAGCGGATCCGGATGCTGTCGTTCAACATCCAGTCCGGCATTCCCACCCAGCGCTATCATGAGTATGTCACCGGCGGCTGGCGTCAGGTCATCCATGATCCGGGTCGCCCTTTCAACCTCGAACGCATTGGCGCCATGCTGGCCGATTACGATCTGGTGGGGCTGCAGGAGGTGGATGCCGGCAGCCTGCGCAGTGGATTCCTCAATCAGGTGGCGTTCCTGGCCGGGCGCGCGCATTTGCCCTACTGGTACATACAGCGCAACCGCCGGCTTGGGCGTTTCGCCCAGCACGGCAATGGCCTGCTGTCCCGGGCCTCCCCCAGTGAACTCGAAGATGTCAGCCTGCCCTCGGCCATTCCCGGTAGAGGTGCCATCATTGCCGAGTTTCCCATCGATGATGGTCTGCCGCTGCTGGTGGTCAGCGTCCACCTCTCGCTTGGCTTCCGGGCCCGGAAACGGCAGCTGGCCTGGCTGGCGGAGCGCTTCGGCGGCCGCAAGAGGCTGGTGCTCATGGGGGACATGAACACGTCTCGCAGTGGGCTGCTCGAGCGCTCGCCCCTGTCCGGGAGCGGACTGCGTCCGGCGCTGGAAAACCCGGGGCTGACCTACCCGAGCTGGCGCCCGCGGCAGGAACTCGATCATATCCTGGTGTCCTCGGATCTTCAGATCCATGCTGCCGAGGTGGTGCCCTGCCTTTTCTCCGATCATCTGCCCCTGGCCGTGGAGTTCTCCCTGGGACGCTGACGGGGACCCACTGGCGACGGACCCAGTGAAAATGTGGGGAACCGCTGGCATCATCGAGCCTCGGCGGTTCGAGGGAGGCTGGCGATGGAACAGCTCAGCGGTCAGGACGCGACGTTTCTCTATCTCGAGTCGGCGCGCATGCCGATGCACATCGGCAGCGTCAACATCTACGATCCACAGACGGCTCCGGGCGGTGTAGTCCGCTTCAAGCAGATCCTGGATCTGATCGAGAGCCGACTTCACCGGGCCCGGGCTTTCCGTCAGCGCCTCGTCGAGGTGCCGCTGGCGCTGGATTATCCCTACTGGATCCAGGATCCCGACTTCGATCTCGAATTCCACGTTCGCCACATCGCCCTGCCGAAGCCCGGTGACTGGCGCCAGCTCTGCATCCAGGCTGCCCGGCTCCATGCCCGCCAGCTCGATGTGAGCCGACCGCTGTGGGAGTTCTACATCATCGAAGGCCTCGACAACGTTGCCGGCCTGCCTGAAGGCAGCTATGCCCTGCTGGCAAAGATTCATCATTCGGCGATTGACGGAGCCACGGGTGCCGAGATCACCGCGGCCCTGCATGATCTCGGTCCCGAAGGGACCGTGGCAGCGCCCGACCGGCCCTGGGTGGCCGAGCAGCCACCGACTCCGCTGGAGTTGCTGGTGCGAACCTATGGCAACAACATCCGCAAGCCGTTTCAACTCATGAAGGTGCTGTCCGAGGCGGTGCCGGTCTTCGCCGAAACCCGGCGACGCCTGCAGCGCCAGGAGCTGAAGTCTGCCGGCGACGTCCCCAAGACGATCTTCAATGCCCGCGTATCGGCCCACCGGGTTTTCGAAGGTCGCGACTTCGATCTCGCCGACATCAAGACCATTCGCAAGGCCCTGCCCGGCGCCACCATCAACGACGTGGTGCTGGCCATCTGTGGCGGCGCGATCCGTCGTTACCTGCTGGCCCACGACGCTCTGCCCGCCGAGTCCCTGGTCGCCATGGCGCCGGTGAACGTCCGGGTGGACAACGAGAAGGGTGCCGGGGGCAATCAGGTCTCGGCGCTGGCCGTGGCCATCCGCACCGACATCCCCGATGCCCTGGAGCGACTGGCTGCCGTTCACGCCCACACCCGTGATGCCAAGGAACTCAGCAATGCCTACGGCGCGCGGCTGATGACCGACATCAACAAGCACATCCCGGCCGCCACGCTGGCCCTGGCGGGCAGGCTGGTGACTCAGATGGGCGTTGGCAACCTGATCAGCCCCCTGTTCAACTGTGTCATCACCAATGTTCCCGGGCCCCAGGTGCCGCTCTACATGAATGGTGCCCGCTTGGTGACCCAGTACGGGCTCGGTCCGGTGGGCGATTCCATCGGCCTGTTCATGCCGGTCCTGAGCTACAACGGGCGGCTCACCATCAGCTTTACGTCCTGTCGCGAGATCATGCCGGATCCGGAGCGCTTTGCCGCCTGCATCGAGGAATCGTTTGCCGATACCCTGAGTGCGGCGCGGCGGGTGACCGCTGTCGAAACCGCGGCATCTCAGGAAGCCGCGTTTGCGGAGGCAGCCGTTTCCCAGTAGCTTCGCTGGGGCCGTGAACACGCGGCCCCGCGGCAGCCGCCGTGCCGCGAACGCGCCTCCCGAGCGAACCACTTCGCCATGACGTCAGGACCGCCAGCCCTGAAGCTCGAACCGCGCATCCAGCATTATGCCTGGGGCGATCGGGACTTCATTCCAGACCGCCTAGGCCGTCCCCGGGACGGTCGGCCCTGGGCCGAAGCCTGGTACGGGGCCCATCCGTCGGCGCCTTCAATGGCCCATACCCCTGGGGGGCTGAAACCCCTCGATGCTCTCCTCTCCGTAGAGGGCGCACGCCTGCTGGGGAGCACGGTGGCGAAGGCCTTCGGCACCCTGCCCTATCTGGTCAAGCTGCTGGCCGCGGCTCGTCCGCTGTCGATCCAGGTGCATCCCGACGCGGCCCAGGCCCGCGCCGGATTTGCTCGTGAGCAGGCCGAAGGCATCGCCCTCGATGCGCCCCATCGCAACTATCCCGACCCGCACCACAAGCCGGAGTTGATCGTCGCTCTGACGCCCTTTCATGCCTTGTGCGG
Organism: Gammaproteobacteria bacterium; assembly: GCA_020832055.1. Lineage (GTDB taxonomy): Bacteria > Pseudomonadota > Gammaproteobacteria > Pseudomonadales > Azotimanducaceae > SLTB01. The sequence continues at coordinate 5,613 of JAFIFL010000149.1, read as the reverse complement.
CTTCAGGGCTTCAAAATACATTGATGCCGTGCTGGCTCGCACCCCGGAGCTTCGCGACCTGCTTCCCCGCATCGGTCGGAGCCGGAGCGGTCTTGGTGACCTGATCGCAACCTGGTTCGATCTCCCCGATACCAAGGTGCGCCCGGCACTGAGCAGCCTTCTGCAGCGCGTCTCGGCTGCAAAGCCTGATGAGCTTACCCCGGAGTACTGGCTGCTGAAGGCGCAGCAGGCCCTGGGTGCCGACGCCCCGCCGGATCGCGGCCTGCTTTTCCTGTTTCTGCTCGAGTTGAGACATCTGCAGCCCGGTCAGGCGCTTTTTCTCGATGCGGGGGTGCCCCATGCCTATCTGCAAGGAGCGGGGCTCGAAGTCATGGCAGCATCGGACAATGTGCTGCGCGCCGGACTGACAGCCAAGCACGTGGACGTAGTCGAGTTGCAGCGCGTCATGCGTACCGACAGCCCTGCCCCCGACATCATCGAGGCAGGCGTCACGGGTGCCTACGCGACACCGGCCAAAGAGTTCGAAGTTCAGCGACTCTCGGGAGCTGAGCCGCCTCGAACGGCGGCATCGCCTGAGCTGATTCTGGCCTTCGCCGAAGGTGTTGTGGTCACGGTTGAGGGAATCGATGCGCAATGGAAGCTGGCATCGGGGGAGGCCTGCCTCATCGCCCACGGCAGTCGCTACCGCGTGGCCGTCGAAAAAAATGCCGCCTGGCGCATCGGCGTTCCGTTGCCGCAGTGAGCCACCGAGCCCTCATTCTTCCGGCCGCATGCGCGCGTTTTCCAGCACCAGCATGCCCAACTCAGCGAGAAACGGGACTCCCAGCTCGTCGTACTCGTATTCGTCATCGTTGTAGACGCTATTGGCATTCACTTCCAAGGTTGCGCTGAGGACAAACGCCACGTCGTACCGCGCATCCTCGATGTAAGCCGTCTCCGTGAGGAAGCCGTAGGCGCGTCCCACCTTGTTGATGATGGTGACACCCGCCGGCAGTCGCTGCGGATCCCGCCCCATGATGAAATAGTTGGCGAACCCGTCCGGGTAATGCTCAGGATCCTGATAGGCAGCAATTCCGCTTTCCGATGGCATCACGCGCATGGCTTCCAGAAGCAGTTCACGGCCGGCCTCACTCAACCGAGGCCTCGTGTCCGCTGCAGCGCTGTCCGGGAGGATGATGGCCTCCAGCAGGCGATGCACTTCAGCGAGCGGCATGTGATTGAGGCCGGAGAAGTCCTTGGGGCCTTCGACATGCTCGCCGTCGACGATCTCCCCGACCCCCAGCAGGATGGGCTCGACGTTCGCAGCGAGATCTCTGCCGTGGCGGGCCGGCCGCGCATACAGCAGGTTGCCGTCCTCGTCGACGAAGCGAACCGGATTGCTGTGGCGGTTCTCCTTGGCCGACAGTCTGATGGCCAGCCGATGGGTAATGCGGGACGCCTCCATGCCCCAGCTTTGCATGCGCCGGTTGAGTTCATCGCTGCCGACGAGCTCGAACAGCCGATTCGAGGCATCGTTGTCGCTGACGATGGAAAGCTTGCGGATGTAGTGGCCAATACTCGGGCGGCCATCAGCGGCCGTCTCGTCCTCGATGGCCGGAGTTTGCGAGGCGCGCGTCGCATCGGTGAGCATCGTCGTGTGGTGATCGACACCCTCCTTGCCGAGATCCTCGATCCATTCCAGTGCGGCCACGGCGATGGGAAACTTCACGACGCTGGCAGGATAGAAGTACTCCTCGGGATCACTGCGGTAGTGGTCGCGGTGGAGCTCGACAACGCCATCCCTGCGGCGGTCGATGTAGGTCACCTCGATCTGCAGACGATGCCCAGCGGGATCGTCCATGATGGCGCCGAGCCGATCGCGACCCGAATCCAGAATGGCTTCGAGGGTCAGGGGATGCGCATCCAGGGAACAGGGCCAGACTACCACGAGCGCTGCCAGGATCGATCGCAGCGTGCTCGAAATGGCGGTTGGGCAGCGGTCCAGAACCCCCATTCGGGTCCACATGACGAAGCGCCATTGCGGGTGCCTTCGCCATGAAAGTCTGCCCTTCGATTGCATGCCCCTGTCCACATTCCCAACCTCTGATCAGAACCTCGAACGGCGCTTGTCACGCGCCGACGTCGATGACGTCCGCCACAGGCCTGCGCAGGCTGTAGGGCGCACGGGGGCCACGCCCCAATCGAATCATGAGCATGGGCCACCCATCGACGCCAAGCCAGCTTCGGAACGATTCACCTACGCCCGGTGTCTCGATGGCCGGATTGACGAACGCTGTACGGACATCATGAAACTCGGCCTCCAGCAGCAGCCGCTGAGCCGCCATTCCGGACCGGATACAGTCCAGACGAGTGTTCCCGTCCGCTATGATCACGGCGATCCCGGATGCGCTGCGCAGGGCTTGGGCATCCTGCCGGGTTTGCCGATCCGGGCTCAGGATCAGCGGCAACAGCCGCCTGCCGAGCCAGCGGGGCAGGGCCGGTTTGCCGAGTGCCGCGCTGGCCAGGCCGTCTTGGTTCCTCAACGCATCTGCGCTGTTGAAGCGCATCCAGTCGATCAACTCCCTGACGAAGGCCGGGTGGCCGAGTTGGGCCTGATTGCCGGCGCGAAGACAATCGATGAAAGCACTCTGGGCGCGTTCGCCCACATAAAGTCTGGTACCGATGCCTGGACCGGTGCCCGCAGCCTGGATCCGGTCGAGGACAGCAGTGGGCAGGGCCTCGCCGCTGTAGTTCCGTCGATTGCACTGACGGTGGAGCAGAGCCCGGTAGTAGGGGCCCGCTGTCAGCCCCTGCTCCCGAATCAGTTCGACCCGCAAGCTGCGGCCGTCGTCGGCGGGAACGATGTGACTGGCGAAGCCCTGGGCGCTGGCCGCATGCACGAGGTTCTCCGCCGCACAACCGAGGCTGCGCAGCAGATGGGCATCGTCCGGATCGACGAGGGGCAGTCGGCGCGTGAGGTCGGGGACGATGCGGATGGCATGGCCATCGATGCGGAATCGCCAGGGCTGAGCGTTGTGGCTGGACGGGGCAAGGGTGGCGAGGCGCACCAGTTCCGCAGCCTGAAAGCCTCGTTCGCCCGGCTCCGGTCCAGGGCGCCGCTGCTGGCGTGCGAGACGATTCACCGCGATGCGGCTCATGCCTGCCTGTCCCCCTCTCTTCTGCCGCGGTCCGATCATTGACGTCACCGACGATCACGCTAATTCCATCATCGGGTGCGAGCAACGTCCTGGGCAGCTGACATCGACCGCAGGGGATGGCCTCGGTAAGCTCGTCCCAATGCAAGGGGGGCGCCAGTGAGTGGCAAGCGCATGACTCTGGGGAAAGTGGTCGGCAGGGGGGTGGGTGGACTGCTGCTGACGCTGATGTTCCTCGCTGCCGGTTGGATGGCTGCCGGGGCCGGTTTCGACAGCCTGCGGGAGCTGCGTCAACTCGAGCGTACGCCTCAGTCGCTGGTGGCGGCGCTGCTGCCGGGCGAAGCCCATGTCCGTGGCTTCGTCGAGTCCGGGGATCGGCTGCTGACGGCACCGGAAAGTGGCGTCGAAACGGTCTACTACCGCCATCACGTGGAACGTCGCACCCGCGACTCGGAGGGGCGCAGCCGTTGGAATACGGTACGGGATGAGCGTCGCGCCGTGCCCTTCAAACTCGATGACGGCAGCGGCTCCATCCGGGTTGTTCCTCACGACCGGGTGGATATACGCCCGCAGCGGCACCTGCAGCGCAGAGACGGAGACATGCGCTACACGGAGTACCGCATCGATCCCGGCGCCACGGTTTTCATTTTCGGTTACGTGAGCGGAGCAGCGGGTGAGGAGCAACTGGAATTCGCGACCCCTGGACAATACACGGCGCTGATCTCCACGGCCGACGAGGCCAGCGCCCGCAGCGGCATGGCGGGCATGGCTTTGCTGCTGATGGGCGCAGGGTTGGCAGCAGCGAGCTTTTCTGTGCTCGCCTTCGTCTGGGCCTTGCGCATCCATCGCGCGGTCGTCTATTTGACCCTGGTCGGATTGGTGCTGGCGCTGGGGCAGTTTCAACTGGCTGCAGCCACGGCTCGCAGCGATCTATCCGCTGCCTTCGAGCGCATGCAGCGTGACCTGACTGCGGGTTCGGCCTGGGTCCATCGTCGTCTGGCCGATCACGGCGTGGCCTGGGACGGAGATTGGGGGCAACTTGGCTCATTCGACGACGCCATTTATGCCCACATCCCGGAGTTCCAACGCCAGACGCTCGCGCACATGCGGGATCGGCTGGCGACGCAGGTGCAACGCACCGAGACCATTGCGTACCAGTTTCCCGAACGCTGGCTGGCGCCGGGCCTGAATCTGGCCAATCTGCCGCCAGAACTGAGCGATCCCGGCGCCGCGGCGGGACGTGGCGCCACGGACACGCGCATCCCTGCGTTGGCGGGCGGTGCCGTGATGGTTGCCGGCCTGTTGCTGTCGCTGGGCTTGAGCTACACCGGTTTTCGCCGCATCCGCACCAAACGTCTCATCGAGGACCTGCCGACATCGGCATCGGCAGGCGTCGCCTATGGCCAGACCGAACTGGCCGGTCGGGCCGAGCCCATTGCTGACCAGGAACCTCTGCGCGGGCCGCTGACGGCGACCCCCTGTGTCTGGTACCGCTATCTGGAAGAAGAGCGCCGCGGCTCGGGTAAGAATGCACGCTGGGTGACGCTCCAGGATCGTCGCAGTGAGCAGCGCTTCCTGCTGCGCGACGACGAAGGCGTTTTCCCGGTGGATCCTGTGGGCGCAGAGGTCATCGTGACCGATTGCACCGTTCGGCGGGAGGGCCGAATCCGTCGCAGCGAGTGGCTGTTTCGGCCGGAGGCCGAGGTGTATGCCCTCGGGACGGCCGAGATCGATCCTGAGACCGAGTCGACGCTGCTGTTGCGGCGAGGGCCGAGTGACACCCCTTTCATACTCACTGACTACGACGAATCATCGCTGCAGTTGCGCAAGGCCCAGGCGGGGTTCGTTTACCTGAACCTGTCACTGAATTCCGGCACTGCGCTCGGACTGGCCAGCATCGGAACCTTCGGTGCCCTGCATGGCGCGGGGTTTTTCGCTGCGGCGCTGATCCCCATCGCCTATGCCATCTCGATGCTTGCAGCGCTGATGTACAACGGCCTCGTCCGGTCACGGCTGCGGGTCGAACGAGGCTGGGCCAACATTCAGGTCTCCTTGAAGAAACGAGCGGATCTGCTGCCGCGCCTCTCGAGCGTGCTGGCCGGCTACACGGATCATGAGCGGCAGTTGCAACAGAACATCACGGCACTGCGGGCGCTCACCCGCCACGCAGAGCCGGACGTCGCCATCGCAGGGCAGATGGTCGGTATCGAGCAGGCGCTGCTCGGTCAGCTCGGTGGATTGGTGGAAGCCTATCCGGAGCTGAAGGCGGATCAGCTTGCGCGAGCACTCATGCGGCAGATCGTCGTGCTCGAAAACGAGGTGGCGCTGATGCGCACCGGCTATAACGACTGCGTCGAGCGCTACAACATCCGTCGTCTGCACGTCCCGGAAATCATCTTCACGTGGCTTTTTCGTTTCCAGCCGGCAGAGCCCTTCCGGGTGGAGGTGGATGTCCATGCGGTACCCGACCTGCATCTGC
>JAFIFL010000148.1 GCA_020832055.1 Gammaproteobacteria bacterium | reverse complement strand
GCCTTCAGCTTCGGCAAAGCGCCACAAGACCGGCATGACTTCCAGCAAGGAAACCCGGCCTTGTCTGCCGGCGGCTGCGAGTTGTTTCAGGGAGAGGTGCGGGAATCGCTGTAGGTTTCTTCGTCCTGGGCGCCTTTCATGCGGCAGGTGTAGGCCGACACCACAGCCAGCATGCAGAAAGTCGCAGCCAGCAGCGCCAGCGGACGGGCGTTGCCGTCCGTGTGATACCACTCGGGTCCGAGGTGGGGAGCGCGGGAGAAGAAGCCGAAGGCGAAGACGAAGAGGGTGACGGTGGCAGCGACAGCGAGGATGCGCAGGGTCCAGAGATGAAGGTGGGTCTTGCAGATGGCCAATGCCAGGGCGACACCGGAACCGTAGATCCCCATCCACAGCCATCCCTGGGGATCGCCGATGTGGACAAGCATCAGCAATGCCAGGATGGTCGCAATGGAGCAATTGACCCAACGCTGCATAACCGGCCGTCTCCCAACCGCGTCTCTAAGGACGCATCCTATGGTGGCGTCACGCGAACGTTACCCTTGGTAACGACACCGGATTGAACCACCCACCCGGCATCAGCGCAAGTCGCTCGCCCCATAGCCGCGCCCGATGCTGCAGCGCGCACCGGAAGCGGGCGCGGCACAACCGCATCCCAGCCTGCCCGGCGCATGCTGCGTCGCACAATAAGGTGCTCGGCGCCCCCGCTCAGCTTCAGTCCTCGAGCCGCGGCAAGCCGGGATCCGGCTGCACACCGAAACTATTGAGCACCATGCTCACCATGTTGTACTGCCCCACAGTGAAGACCACGTCCATGAGCTGTTCGGTGGACCAGGTCTCCGCCAGTTTCGCCCAGGTGGCGTCGCTGATGTGCGCGTCCGCGTGCAGCTCATCCACCGCCTCGAGCAGCGCCCGGTCCACCGAACTCCAGCCGTCAGCATCCGGACCTGCCTTGATGCGCTGTATCTCCGTGTCCGTGAGCCCGCAGTCGCGACCGATCAGAACGTGCTGCCCCCACTCGTAGCCGGCCTGACACAGCCAACCGATGCGCAGAACTAGGATTTCCCGCTCCCGGGGCGGCAGGGTGGACTTGCCCAGAATGTGATTGGCGAACACCAGCCAGCGGCGCAGCAGCTCGGGGTGATTGCACAGCGTCTTGAAGATATTGAGCGGCTCGCTGCCGCCGAACTTGGCCATGATCGACTGGGCGTCTTCGTTCCATTCCTCACGACTCAACGCCGGGACGCGTGCTTTTGACAGCCGCATGATGCTCTCCTCCTGTACCCATGAGGCGGCCAGCATAGCCCGAAGGGGAACGGTGTGCTGGGATCATCATGGACTGTCCGGCCATCAGGGCCTGATCCCAGACGGGCTCGGGGCTCTTTGACCTGGCTATACGTCAGGGCTGCAGGTCGAGCGCCGTTTTCATCGCCACGGGCCGCGGGTCGAGCAGGGTGGCAGTGATGGCTTCGTCCCGAGCCGGTTCCGGCGGATTGAGAGGATCCCGGGCACTCAGGCCATGATCGATGACCAGCCGCGCGAGCAGGAGGCGGCGGGCATCACCACGCAGCGCATGGATGCGCCCCCCCTCCCAGGTCATCAGTGCAGCGCTGGCGGCCTGGTAGAGCACGCCGGTGGCCTCGCGGATCTGCCCCTCCCGCTCAGGTTCTGCCGCCGCCCGCTCGGCTACCCTGACGGCGCCATCGAGGACTCGGCGGCACTCGTCGCGCAGGGGTACCGGGACGGTGATGGCCTCGTCCAGACGGCCATGCAGGTCGGCGGCAAAGGCCTCCGCACAGCCCTTGCGCCCCACGGCCCGCTGGATGGCGTCCAGGGCCACGATGTTCGACGTGCCTTCCCAGATCGATCCGAGATGGGCGTCGCGGACCAGACGCGGATTGACGAAATCCTCCACATAGCCACAACCGCCACGCATTTCCATGGCATCCGCGGTGACCTTGCGGGCATCCCGGGTACTGCGGAACTTGAGCACCGGGGTCGCCAGACGCAGCACGTCTGCCGCCGACGGATCGAGCCGCCGCCGGCCCGGACCACCTTCCGCACGATCGAGTGCGTCCGCAGTGAACAACCACATGGACAGGGCCTGCTCCGAGGGCAGCATGAGCTTCAGCATCTGCCGGCGCGCCAGCGGCAGTTGATCCAGCGGTTTGCCGAAAGCGCGGCGAAAGTGGAGCACCGTGCCGGCATCGTGGACGGCCCGGCGCATGAGCGCTGCCGACTTCACGCCGTTGGACAGCCGCGAGTGGTTGACCATCTCCATCATCTGGGCGAAGCCCCGGTCGAGCTCCCCGAGCGGCCAGGCCATGGCGCCGTCGAGGACGATCTCACCGCTGGCCATGGAGCGGGTGCCGAGCTTGTCCTTCAGGCGCACGATGCGGTAGCGGTTCGGCGTGCCGTCATCGAGCAGCCGCGGCATGACGAACAAAGCCAGCCCCTTGCTGCCTTCGGGCGCACCTTCCGGCCGGGCGAGCAGGGTCATGACATCGGCAGAGACGTTCGAACAGAACCACTTCTCGCCGTAAAGCTGCCAGGCGCCGTCCACCCATCGGGCCACGGTGGTGGCCGCACCCACGTCCGAACCCCCTTCCTTCTCCGTCATGAACTGGGCGCCCTGCCAATGCCGGTCCATGTCCTGGGTGAGCATGCGGTCGAGCAGGCGCCTTTTGAGTTCGGGACTGCCGAAGCGGCGGATCAGATAGGCGGCTGAGTCGGTGACATTGATCGGACAACCGAGGCCGAACTCGGCCTGATTGAACAGAAACGTAAAGGCATGCTTGGCCACCATGGGCAATGGCCGGTTCCAGCCGAGCACGCCGGGGCGATGGCTCATGGCGTGGAGGCCGAACTCCCCGAAAGCATAGCGCTCGAGCTCATGGTAGGCGGGATGAAACTCGACGTTCTGGATGTCCTGCCCGAAGCGGTTCCGCTGCTGGAGTTGGGGAGGATGACGATCCGCCTGCCGCGCCAGCGCATCGAGCTCATTGGCGGCGAGGCCGCCGAGGCGCTCGAGATGAGGCACGAGATGGGCCATGAGATCTGCCGGCAGGTAGACGTCGAGCAGGTCACGCAGACTCTGGTCCGCCGCGTAGAAGTTCATGCCGGTGGTGTCTGGGGCAATGCCGTTTCCCGACCGGACTTCCATCCGGGCCAGAGGCGCAAGTACGGACAAGGACATCAGGTTCCCCCCGAGTCAGGACGCGCTGGCGAAAGGCCACGCAGAGAGTCGGATTCTGCCACCTTCGCGACGCTGCGGTCTGTGTCCCTGATCGCACATTGGCTGCCAGCGGGCCTGCATCAGACCTTCCGCCAGCGTTGCTGGAGCCCGGCCAGACAGGCCGGGTCGGCGACCAGCCCTTCCAGCATCCGCAGGACGGCCCTTTCGGGGGCGGCGGCCACCGCCTGCTGCGCTCGCAACGGCGGCACCTCAAGGAGGTCCTCCATCGGCGCCTGGGCCGCCTTGGCCCGGGCGGTAATCACCAGGCCGGCCAGACCGTGCACCACGGCCCACACCGTGCCCCCGAGTTCATCGGGATCGTCCTGGCGCAGATCACCCGACGCCACGCCAGCCGCCAGAATCCTGGCGAGGTGACCATAGCACTGCCGCGCCGCCGTGATGAGTTCTTCGTGCCGGGAAAAGTCACCGATCACATCGCCGAACATGAGGTGGTACTTCACCGGGTTGGCCTCGGCATAACGGACGTAGGCGAGCGCGCACTCGAAGACGGCCGGGACGGGATCCGCCGCGGAGATCGCACCCATGCTCGCCCCGAGTTCGTCGAACCCTTCCGTCGCCAATGCTGCGAGCAGAGCGTGACGACTGTCGAAATGCCGGTAGGGCGCGGTGGGCGATACGCCGGCCTCGCGGGCCAGGGCCCGCAGACTGAGCCCTTCGGTGCCCTGGTTGGCAATATGGGTACAGCAGGTCTCGAGCAGGGTCTTGCGCAGGTCCCCGTGATGATAGGACCGGCTGTCGTCACCGTGGTGGCTGGCGTTCACGTCTCTCTCCACTTGCGGGGGCACTGCGGAGGTGGTGGACAGCCTGCGCTGTCCGGCTGCGACCCATGCATGCCTCGCTGCGACGAATCGTCACACAATCTCACCACAAGGATGTTGACACTGCAAACATACCTGCTCAGAATTCCGGATGTAAGCGCTGCACACATAGTTAGCAGGCGTCACATCGGGAGACCGGAACATGCTCATCCACGCCGGCGACAAATTCAGGGCCATCAATCGGCTGCTTCGCACCGAGCGGCTGCTGCCGTTTTTCCTCGCCGCCAACGTCCTGCTGCTGCTGTGGATGGCATGCATCCCATCCGCCGAGGCCCAACTCAGCGTCAGCGTGACCGTGGCGCAACTCGAAGGGGGCTATCAGGTCGAGCGGGTCTACGGCGGCGAGGTCAGAGCCGGGCGGGTGTCCACTTTGGGCTTTCGCCACGCCGGTGAGGTTGCCAGGGTCCACGTCCAGGAGGGCGATACCGTCAGCGCCGGCGCGCTGCTCGCTGAGCTCGACCCGGAACCCCTGAAGGCGGTCAAAGAGCAGGCCGCCGCTGGTCTGGTCCATGCGGAAGCCAACCTGAATATGGTCCAGGCCGCCGTGGAGCTGGCCACGGAAACCACCCGCAGGCACCGGGATCTGCTCGAGAAGGGACACACCTCGGCCCAGCGCTTCGACGAAGTGCGCCTCGACCTTGCCACCCGTGAGGCCCAGCTTGCCGTCGCGGAAGCGGAGCTCGCCCGGGCCCGCGCCAGCCTGCGGGCCGCCGCAGTCGACCTCGACCGCAGCCGGATCCATGCCCCCTACCCGGCGCGCATTCAGACCCGCCACGCCGATGAAGGGGCCATGCTGGTGCCGGGCCAGGCCGTCCTGCGCATCGTCGAGACCGATCGCCGGGAGGCCCGGATCGGACTGCCGGTCGATGTGGCGGCAACCCTGACGCCCGGCCGCACCTACCCGCTGCGCAGCGGCGAGCAGCAGTTCGCAGGGACCCTGCTCCATGTGCTGCCGGAAGTGGACGGCCGGACCCGCACCCTGACGGCGTTGTTCGCTCTGCAGAACGACGGCGTGCCTGCAGCCGCCGGCAGCCTCATCGAGCTCGGTCTCGAACGGACCATCGAGGAACCGGGTTTCTGGTTGCCCCTGTCCGCCTTGAGTGAGGCCCAGCGCGGCCTGTGGTCGCTGTTCGTGGTGATCCCCAACGGCAGTGACGAAACCGTGGAACGCCGGTTGGTGGAAGTCCTGCACAGTGATGGCAACCGGGTCTTCGTCCGCGGCACCCTCGCCGACGGCGACCGTGTGGTGGCCACCGGCTCACAGCGCATTGTTCCCGGTCAGACCGTGGTGTCGACTGGAGCCAGCCTCGCCACGGTGACACCATGAGCGGCACCACGCAGGGCTCTGCGCTGACGGATCTGTTCTACCGCAATCCGCGCCTGACGGTCCTGGCCGTTGGCTTCATCCTGGTGGCCGGTCTCGCCGCCCTGCAGACCCTGGCGCGCCAGGAAGACCCCACGATGACCCGGCGCTTCGCCCAGGTGGAAACGGTGCTGCCGGGCGCCACCGCAGCCCGAGTCGAGGCCCTGGTCACCGAGAAGCTCGAAGGCAAGCTGCGCGAGATCGCCGAGATCCGCGAACTGCGCTCCATGTCCCGCGCCGGCCGCTCGATCATCATCATTCAGCTCGCCGACAAAGTCGGTGCGGACACGGCGGACATCGTCTGGAGTGAGATCCGCGACAAGCTCGCGGAAACCGAACCCGACCTGCCCGCCGGAGCCGGCCGACCGACCCTGGAAGTGCGCGAACCTATCGCCTCGACCCTGGTGGTGGCCTTCACCTGGAACGGGCCCGGCGAACCCCAGCTCGGCATGCTCACCCGCCTCGCCCGTGATCTCGAAACCCGTCTGGCCAATGTGGCCGGAACCCGCGAGACCACGATCTACGGCGAGGCGGTGGAGGAGATCCGCATTCACGTCGACGCCCACGCCCTGGCCGCCGCGGACCTCACCGCGGAGCGGCTGGCCGACCGCATCGCGGCCGCGGATACCCGCAGCCCGGCGGGACGCCTGCAGGGCGGGAACAGCGAACTGCTGGTGGAAGTCATGGGTGAACTCGACTCCACCGAACGCATCGCCGGCATTCCCGTGCAGCGCCTGGCCACCGGCGAAGTGCTGCGGGTGGGCGATCTGGCCGATGTCCGCAAGACCAACCGTGACCCACCGCCGACCATGGCCTTCCACCAGGGCCAGCGGGCCGTGACCCTCGGCGTGGTGATGGAACCCGACCAGCGCATCGACCTCTGGGTCGCCCATGCCCGCGCCGTCATCGATCGCTACCGCGACAACCTGCCGCCGCAGATCGGCCTCGAAGTCATCTTCGACCAGAACGTCTATACCGGCGGCCGGCTCGCCGAGCTGAGCCTGAACCTGGCCACCGCGCTGGTACTGATCATGGTGCTGCTGGTGTTCTTCATGGGCGTGCGCTCGGCCATCACCGTCGGCGTCGCCCTGCCACTGTCCATGGCCATGGTGCTCTCAGGCCTGATGTTCATGAACATCCCGCTGCACCAGATGTCGGTGACCGGCCTGATCATTGCGCTGGGCCTGCTGATCGACAATGCCATCGTGGTGGTGGAGGAATACAAGCTGCGCCGACGCCGCGGCCTGGCCATCACCGACGCCATCGGCAACAGCGTCAAACGCCTGTTCGTACCGCTGGCCGCATCCACGGCCACCACCGTGTTCGCCTTCCTGCCCGTGGCCTTCTCACCGGGCGCCACCGGCGAGTTCACAGGCGCCATTGCCATCTCCGTAGTGCTGTCGGTGAGCAGTTCCTTCCTGCTGGCCATGACCATCGTTCCCGCCATCGCCGGCTACATGGAACGTCGCTTCCCCCTGCCGAAAGCCGGATCAGGGCAGCGCTGGTGGGTCAGCGGCTTCAGTCACGCCGGGCTGCGCAACGCCTATGCCCGCAGCCTCGATGCGGTACTCGCGCGACCGCTGCTCGGCATCGGGATCGGCCTCACCCTGCCCATCATCGGTTTCGCCATGGCCAGCACCCTGACCATGCAGTTCTTCCCGCCAGTGGACCGCAACCAGTTCCAGATCCAGATGACGCTGCCGGCCGAAGCCTCCATCTTTGAAACCCGGCGCAACGTGGAGCGGCTGCGGGAGGTTCTCTACGAATACGACGTCATCGAGAGCGATGCCTTTTTCCTCGGGGAAAGCGCGCCCCGGGTGTTCTACAACACCATCGGCAACAACGACGGCGTGGCCAGTTTCGCCAGCGGTTTCATCGGCACCCGTTCCGCTCGGGCGACGCTGGAACTGCTGCCGGAACTGCAGCAGCGGCTCAGCCGCGAGTTCCCCAATGCCCGCGTTCTGGCACTGCCCTTCGAACAGGGTCCGCCATTCGACGCGCCCATCGAAGTGCGGGTGATCGGTGAGGATCTCGCCGTACTGCGGGAACTCGGTGAGCGCCTGCGATCCCTGATGGCAGCCACGGAAGGGGTCACCTATACCGGCGCCACCCTCGATCGTGCCGAGCCCAAGCTGGCGGTGTATCCGGACGAGAATCGGGCCGCCCAGGCGGGACTGGTGCTCGCGGACCTGCCGGCTCAGCTCAACACGAGCCTGAGCGGCCGCCCGGCCGGCATCGTCATGGAAGGCATTCACGAGCTGCCGGTCATCGTCCGCTACGCCGAAGGCTCCCGCAGCGATTCTGCGAACCTGGCGAGCCTGCCCATCGTCGCCAGCAACGGCCCTGGCGGCGGTTACACCGGCATTCCGTTGGAGCAGCTCGCCCGTATGCAGCTCGAGCCTGCGGCCAGCACCATCGAGCGCTTCCAGGGTGAGCGCATCAACATGGTTCAGGGATTCCTGCTGCCTTACGTTCTCCCCGCCGGGGCCCTCGGGCGTTTCGAACAGAAGCTCGCGGACAGCGGCCTCGCTTTGCCCGCAGGCTACCGGCTGGAATTCGGCGGTGAGGCCGAGGAACGCAACGAAAGCGTCGGCAAGCTGCTGCGGACCTTCGTGCTGTTCATGCTGTTGATGGTGGCCGTCATCGTGCTGTCCCTGAACTCCTTCCGCCACGCCGCCATCATCGGACTGGTGGGGTTCCTGTCCGTCGGCCTGGCCCTGTTCGGCGTCCGCCTGTTCGGCTGGCCACTGGGATTCACGGCCATGATCGGCACCCTCGGACTGGTGGGTCTGGCCATCAACGGCGCCATCATCGTGCTGTCGGCACTGAAGGGCGACCCGGACGCCGCTGCCGGCGACCTCATGCGCTGCCGGGAAGTGGTACTGGACTCCACCCGCCACATCGTCTCCACCACCGTCACCACCATCGGCGGTTTCCTGCCGCTGATCCTGTTCGGCGGCACCTTCTGGCCACCGCTGGCCACGGCCATTGCCGGCGGGGTGGCCGGCTCCGCCATTCTCGCCCTGTATCTGGTGCCGGCCATCTTCGTCGCCATGCTGCCGAAACAGACGGCCGTTGCGGAACATGCGGATGAAGAGGAGCTCACCGGGCCGGTCGCCCTGCAGGCCGTGGTCTGGCGTTGAAGGTTGAAGTTCAGCCCTCGACGAGGCGGGCACGGTAGCCCTTGCGGGCAAGGCTGTCGAGCACCTGCTCGATCTGCTCGGCACCGCGCATTTGCAGGACGAAATCGACCCCGGTGGCCCGTACTGACGAGCCGGAGAAGGCGCGCTGGTGCTGGATGTCGATGATGTTGCTGTCGAGTTCACCGAGCAGCCGGCAGACTTCGCCGAGCGCACCCGGCAGATCGGGTATTTCCACCCGCACCCGAACGAGGCGATGGGACCTGACGAGCCCCCGCAGAATCAGCGACGACAGCACCATCAGGTCCAGGTTGCCACCACACAGCAGCAGCGTGACGCGCCGGCCGCGGAACCGGTCGGGATAAGCAAGCAGTGCTGCGAGCCCGGCCGCCCCCGCCCCCTCCGCCACGGTCTTCTCGATCTCCAGCAGCATCAGCACGGCCCGCTCCAGATCCGACTCCGACACCAGCAGGATGTCGTCCACCTTGTCGCGGATGATGGGCAGCGTGAATTCGCCGGGCGCCTTCACCGCAATGCCCTCGGCAATGGTGAAGGCACCGAGTTCGGGTGATTCGCCCTTGATGGCCCGGTAGGCACCGGGGTAGCGCTCGGCCTGGACGCCGATCACTTCCGTCTCCGGCGCCAGCGCCGTCATCACAGTGGCGACGCCGGAAATCAAGCCCCCGCCGCCGATGGGCACCAGGATGGCTTCCGGCCTCGGTGCGTCCGCCAGCAGCTCAAGGGCCAGCGTACCCTGGCCGGCCATGACGGCCGGATCATCGTAGGGATGGATCATGGTCAGGTCGCGCTCCTGCGCCAGATCCATGGCCAGCTGTTTCGACTCATCGAACACCAGTCCCTGCAGAATGACCTCGGGACCGAAGACCCGGGTCTGATCCACCTTGGCGTTGGGCGTCGACCGGGGCATGACGATGGTCGCCGGAATGCCCAGGCGCTTGGCGTGGTAGGCCACGGCCTGGGCATGATTGCCGGCGGACATGGTCACCACGCCCTTTTCACGCTGGCTGGCGCTGAGCGCGAGCAATCGGTTCAGGGCGCCGCGCTCCTTGAAGGAGGCCGTGAACTGATGGTTCTCGAATTTCAGCCAGACATCCGCACCGGTGATCTGCGACAGGGTCCGTGAGCGCAGGATCGGAGTGTGAACGATCTGACCTTCGATCAGGCGGGCCGCGGTCTCCACGTCGGCCAGCGAGATGGCGAGTTCCGAATCAGTCACCGGCCAGGGCCTCCTCGACCAGTTCTGCGCTGATGGCAGGGAGTTTCATGGCCAGCGCCGCCTCGTGGCCCCGGGGCGACATCTTCAGCCAGGTCTTGCGCAGGATCCGCAGCACATCCTCGCGCTCATGGCGTTCGGCAAAGCTCGCGAGATCGAGTTCGAGAAAGGCGAGGCAGGCTGCATCCTCCAGCGTGGCGGCCTCGGAATCCGTCGCCAAACGCTCCTTGCGGATCAGCTGCTGGACACGTTCGATCAGGGCCGGCTCGCAGCCCGACGCTGCCAGCAACTCCTGCGCACGCTCGGCGTGACGACGCTGCTGCGCCTTGCGCCAGCGCAGATAACCTGCCCGGCCTGCCGGCCACTCGCTGCGGGGATCGCGCCAGCGCTCGAGATGCTGGGCATGGGCGGCGAGCTTCAGCGCCACCGACGCGTCCGGCGCCAGCCGAGCGAC
This sequence comes from Gammaproteobacteria bacterium, assembly GCA_020832055.1. Lineage (GTDB taxonomy): Bacteria > Pseudomonadota > Gammaproteobacteria > Pseudomonadales > Azotimanducaceae > SLTB01. The sequence continues at coordinate 1,073 of JAFIFL010000148.1, read as the reverse complement.
CCAGGCGGCGACGGTATCGCACCAGACCCGCTCCACCGGCTGTTCACGACCCTCGTGGAGGCGGCCTTGCGGATCCTTGTCGTGGGCCCCATTCAAAGCCGCCACCGCCTCCTCGAAGACACCTGTCTCCACCACCCGCAATACCTCCTCGCCCAGGCTGACCGCTGAAGCCATGGCGCCATCATAGGCCGTCCCGACCGCCCCGCCCATGGCACGACATGGCACGACATGGCACGACCCGGGCGCAGCCCCGGGACTGCCACTGCCCTTGCAGCTGCCGCCGCCTGCTATCCTTGGGACATGAGCACGTCGCGCCATCTTCTCATCGTCTGGCACTCCAAGACTGGCAACACGGAACGTCTGAAGGATGCGGTGCTGCAAGGCGCCCAACATCCGGACATCACCGGTGTGACGGTCCGCTGCCTGCATACCTCCGAGGCCGGGCCCGACGACCTGCGCTGGGCCCACGGCATCCTGCTGGGGACGCCTGAGAACTTCGGCTACATGTCCGGTCAGATGAAGGACTTCTTCGATCGCACCTACTACGAAGTGGAAGGCGAACTCGAACCACTGCCCTTCGCCATCTTCATCAGCTGCGGCAACGACGGCAGGGGCGCGGTCAGGGAAATCCACCGCATCGTCAAAGGCTATCCCTTCAAGGAAGTCCAGGAACCCGTGATCGTCCGAGGCGAGGTCAACGACGAAGGACTCGCCGCCTGCGAGGAACTTGGCATGGCGCTGGCCGCCGGGCTAGAAGCCGGCATCTACTGAGGGCATCAGCTGTGGGAGCGCTGTTTCACGCAGCGAAATGCGCCGATCTGCATGACGTTCACCGAAGGCCGCGCCACCCGCTCCGGCAAATCGCCTCGAGATCGGCCCAATCGCTGTGCGATTAGGGCCTTCCCACAAGGTGGCAGCGCGCCCGCTGTGGGAGAGCGCTATTTCGCACAGCGAAATGCGCCGATCTGCATGACGTTCAGCGAAGGCAGCGTCACCAGCTCCGGCAGAGCGCCCCGAAATCGGCCCAATCGCTGCGCGATTAGGGCCTTCCCACAAGGTGGCAGCGCGCCCGC
>JAFIFL010000147.1 GCA_020832055.1 Gammaproteobacteria bacterium | reverse complement strand
GGCCGCGCTGCCCACCTGCCAGAAGACGTTCTTGGCCTGGGCGCCGTTGATGAGGATCACGCTCTGCGGGAATGCAGCGCCCGGCCCGCCCACCGTGAGCGTCGAGGTCATCTGGAAGACCCACACCGCGTTCTGGTTGCCCTGGCCGTCCAGCGTCAGGTCACTGCCCTCGATGAGGAAAGAGCCGCCTGCTGCGGTGTAGACACCGGGAGCGATGGTCTCGCCGCCGAGGTTTTCGCCGTCGCCGGGAGGAGCCTGCCCGCCGGGCAGATTGGCCGGGGAAAGGGCGATGAATGCAGCTTCCGCATCCAGGCGCGCCTGGGAGGCGATTTCGGCCGTGACTGCAGTGCCATCCTGGGGGCAGGCCACGGTCGGCGGCGGCGGTGACGTGAAGATCCTGCCGTTCACCTGGCCCTCATTGAGCGGGGTGACGGTATAGCTGCAGTCGATTTCGGAGACGAAGCCGGTCACCTCCGTGGAGACCGCGGTGGTGCCGATGTCGCCATTGATGATGGTGAGAAGTCCCTGATTGGTGATGCCGGCGGTGCCGCCGAAAGCCCCGAACGGCGCCGCCGTGTTGAGCGCAACCGGCTGCAGGCAACTCTCGACCGGCGCCACGGCCGTGAACGTCCAGACGAAGTCCTCGAGCAGTTCGTTGGCAGGCAGCGCGAGGTCCTTGACGCCGTCCGGGCCGGCTTTGACGATGGCCCGGTAGACGACGCCTTCCGTGAGCGGGTCCTGGGGCGTGAAGGTCGCGATCATGCCAGTGTCCGCATCGACCACCACGGAGTCCGCGATCACGGCGTCCAGGGGAGTGGCGTCTTCGACCACCCGGAAGGTCTGGCTGGTGACCGTGTTCGGGTCGAGGCGCAGGCCTGATGGGACGACGAATGTGGCATTGATGCCTGCGACCGGGCACACCGCCAGCGATCCGCCGTCCATGGGGTCGGTGGACAGCACGGAGATGTTGTTCTCCGGCAGCGCCACCTCGGTCGTAAAGGTCCAGATGTAATCGCTGACCTGGCCGGTTTGGCCCTGGTTGCCGGACAACCGGTTGCCGGCGAGGTCAGTCACGCTGCTGGCAACGGTAGCGGTGTAGGTGACACCGGATTCGAGTTCGTCAGCCGGCGAGAAGACTGCAGTCCGCGACCCGACCACGTAGGAGACCGCACCGGACGGCGAGACGCAGGGCGCTTCGCAGGTGAGCGTGAAGCTGGTATCGGCAACGCTCAGCGGATCCATGTCCTCGCTGAACCTGGCGGTGACGGCGGTATTGGTGGGCACGCCAGTCGTCGGGTCCGAGACCGTGGTCGGCGGCTCCGTGAGGATGACACGCGGATTCGTCGTATCCGGTGTCACGCCGGTGGTGAAGCGCCAGACGAAGGGTGGCTGCAGCGTCTTGTCGGTGACGCTGCTGGTGGCGCTTGCGATCGTGGCGGTGTACCGGGTCTGTGGTTCGAGGGCGGCGGGGCCGCTCACGGTGAACGTGGCGATGGTCCGTGCCGTATTCATGCTGACCACGCCGTTGGCGTTGCTGCAGGGAGCATCACAGCTGACCGTGAAGTCGCCGCTGGCGAGAGCGGTCACCGGTTCGCTGAACTGAGCCGTGATCACCGTATTGTCGATGGCGACGCCCGTGGCATTGTTCACCGGCGCTACCGCCGTCACGGTCGGAGGCGGTCCTGCGGTCGTGAAGGTCCAGGTGAAGGGCTCCGTCAGCGGCAGCCCGCTGGCTAGGCTGGCGCCATTGACGGTTGCTGTATAGGTCGTGGAAGACTCGAGCGCTGTATCCAGTGCAAGGCTGGCAGTCCTTCCAGCGGCATTGAGGGTCTTGGTCCCACTCGGTGACGTGCATGGAGATGCACAGGTCAGGGTAAAGCTGGCGTCGCCGGTGAGGGGCGCCATGGGTTGACTGAACGTGGCGGTGACTGCAGCGGTGTTGATGGACACGCCGGTGGCATCGGCGCCAGGAGTGACCGCGATGACCGTGGGTGCCAGGGCGGCATTGCCGTCCGTGCCGAGAATGGGATCGCGACCTTGGTTGCCCCCACCGCAGGCTGTCGTGAAAGCAGCCACAAGCCCTAGCATCAGCCATGTCTGCAGCCTTGAAAAGCCGTATCTGGAGCGCATTACCGGAGTCCCCTCAATCTGAGTCGCACGCACGAAGAGCCAGCGGCGGAAAGCCGTGGAGTCGGAGGCGCGAAAATCATGCAGGTGTAGCGCGGCTCCGTCTGTTCGCCATCGCTCTTAGCAAACAGTTTGTTGCTGGGAGGGGCGGCCGCGGCCGGAAGGGGCGAGTCGAGGAGCGATCGGTGCTCCGGATTGAAACGTGAGCGGTTCTGCCCGTCCGGTCTATGCGGAGTCACGCTTAGCGGAGGCGTCCCGGGTACCTGCGTGGATACGCCGTGGGCGGGCATGTGTCATGGCGTGTCGGTTACGATGGCAACAGCTGCGAAAGCACGGCGCAGCTGTCTGGAAGACCGACGGTACGGAAGATGAGCCATGAGCAGTGATGCGGAGGGATCGGACACGGCTGGAGCTGAGGGCGGCGGGGCGCGGGCCCCAATCGTGGCCGAGCTCGATGCCGCCATCGATCGTCTTGCTGCGGCCAATGCCACGGCAGTGGTGTCTCCCGTCTTCGAGGTGCTCGAGCCGGCCGCGGCACTGATGCTCGATCGTGGCGGCTTTGATGTTCTCTACGAGCGAGTCCCCGCACTGGAGGCCGCAGGTTTTTTTCGCGGCAGCGATTGGGATCATCCCCAGACGCTCCTCCCTGCCGTGGCTGTGCGTACCGTCCGCCATGCTGACGCAGTGGCCACGGTGGTCGAGAGCCTGAGTCAGATTCGCCTGCTGGCGGTGGCCCAAGGTGACTATGCTCATCGTTGCGTCTCTCCGGAGCATGCTCATCACTTTCTCGCCCAGGTGATGGCCATGAACCTCGACCTCGTCGTCAGTGATCTGAGCGAGGCCGACCGGCTGCGGCCGGAAAGTCTCGGCCATGCCGTGCAGAATCTGTATCACTATCTGCTCAGACACCTCGGTCATGAGAACCTGCTCGAACATCTGGTCGTCGAGGTCCGGCGGATCCTTGCGCAACGCCCAGTGCAGGTGGATGGCGTCAAACAGATGGTGACCCGGATCGCGGCCTGCCTGAGCAGTTCGGGCGCCGCCATCGGCGAAGCCGGAGAAGGTGCCGTCGAATTCATTACCGCGGTTTTCAGCCCCACCGATGGCTGCCGCGAGGATCCAGGCCTCGACATCTACGCGGAACGGCTCGCGATCATGGATGAGGCCGCTCTGCTGCAGGAGGCCATTGGTTTCGCCGAGGCCATGCACGGCACCGGTCTGGTTTCGCCCTACATGCCCGGGTTCATTCGCTACCTGCGGAGACGATGGAACGCCTTGATCCCGACGGCGCTGGGCCTCAGTCAGACCGGTGCGGACGCCTTTCATTGTTATCCGGCGCTGATCCACGAACTGATCGACGCAGCCGTTTACGTCGAGACCAGCCAGGCGACCTACGGTCTCGCCATGATGCTGGAGCGTGGCATTCTCTACTCGCCACCGGTGGCACCCTCGCTGTGGCGGCAGCTGCGCCTGTCGCTGTCCGCGACGGCAGCGGGAAAGATCGCGGCCGTGTTTGGGACCGGGCGTCCTGCCGAGTGCTTTCTGCTTGCCGATGTGCTCACTGTCCTCGGCCTTCCGCTGGGTGTGGGCCAGGGCAACTACCCCACCTGCCAGTCCACCCGCGCCCTGTCGATGTGGGCATACCATGCGCCGGCAGAGCTGCTGCGGGTGGTGGCCTGGGCCGCGCGTGACGACGAGGTGATCATGCGCTTCGAAGGTGAAAGCATTTCCTCGCGGGAGCTGGCGGTCGGGCTGGCCAAGGAGGCACCGGTTGAAGTGGATGCCGTCTCGCTGGTGACGGTCCCGCATCTCGATCGCATCTACTTCGAGATGGGGCGCCGCAGCGCGGGGCGCGGCGAGGATCCTCACAAGTGGGTGAATGCGGAGTTTCATGGTGATCACGTCGGCCACGGGTTTCGTATTGCTGTCGACGTGTTCACCGGGCGACTGAAGGACTTCGAAGGTTTCGTTCGTGATTTCTATGCCGCCTATCACCCGTTTCACAATGGCGATCTTCCGGTCATCAACCCGCAACCGGCAGGGATCGCCGTGACGGACAGCGCCACACGCTTTCTCGGCTGGCATGCCATCACCATCCAGCGCGTTGCCCTCGATCAGGATCAGGTGATGCGTGTGTACTTCTTCAATCCCAACAACGACAGTGGTCAGGACTGGGGGCAGGGCATAGTCACCTCGACCCAGGGCCATGGCGAGCTCTACGGCGAGGCGTCCCTGCCGGTGGCCGAATTCGCATCGCGGCTGTACGTTTTTCACTACGATCCCCTTGAGAAGGGCAACCCGGACACCGCCTCAGCCGATGAAATACATCATGCCATGACGCTGGCCATAGAGAGCTGGGCTGCAGACAGGGCATGACACTCTGGCAATCCTTGCGAGGCCTTTGACGTCGGCCGACATCCCCCGCATTTTCGATGTGTTCGCCTCTTCGGTACACTGATGGCGTCAACTGGGACGTGCCGAACCGACGTCGCGGCCTGTTGCGCTCCCATGGGATGCGCAGCGCAGCGCTCCGCGCGGCTGTTCGATACCTGCGAAAGCGAAACGACTTGCCGCTCCTCTTGGACAGGATCGCTTCGAGCCACGCGCCAATTTCCTGCACTCACCAGAAGGAAGCACTCCATGTCGACTTCATCCGAAAAAATGTCAGGGCCATCCAGCCAGGAACCGCCCAGAGACGTTTCGTCCTGGATCGATCCGACGCTGGATTCGGTCCGGGGAACGGAAACACCGAAGGATCCGAACAAGGGCTTCATCGCGCTTCTCGGCTGGAGCGTCAACGCGATCAAGGCGGCGCAGAGATTCGACCGGCGATACATTGTCATTGCACCGGAGTGGGCGGCTGATTTCTGCGAGGCGAACAAGATTCCCTTCATTCCCTGGGATTTTGTCCGACTTAACGACCGATCCATGGAGATTGCCGAAGTCCTCAAGGCGAAGGGCGTCGACGTCGCCATTCCCCTTTTCGAGGAGACGGTCGAATGGTCGGGCGCCATCAACTCCGTGCTAATGGACAATCCGCGCATGTACGGGCAGTCCATTCTGTTCCGCGACAAGGCACTGATGAAGCGGCGCGCCCAGCTCGGAGGCATTCGCGTCGGGATCTTCGAAGAGGCCCACGAGAAGGAGGACATCGTCCGCTTCATGAAACGCGTCAACCAGACGCTCCTGAAACTCGACGGCGATCCCGATGACCCGATTCACGTCAAGGCCTTCGACAAGGCGGGCTGTCTGGGTCACCGCATGATCCGGAAGATGGAAGAGATCGATCTGATCCCGGCCGAGGAATATCCCCTGCTGATGGAAAGTCATCTGGATGGCTGGGAGTTCGCCGTCGAGGCCTGGATTCACAATGGCAAGATCAAGTTTCTCAACATCTCCGAGTACGTGACGCTGGGTTACTCCGTGTTCGTTCCGGCAACGAATGAGCTCGAAAGCTGGCGCGATGCGATCACCAAGCAGATCGAGAAGCTGATCAAGACCTTTGATGTCCAGTTCGGTCTGATCCATCCCGAGTACTTCGTGACGGCGGACGGTGAGATGTACTTCGGTGAGATCGCCTATCGCCCACCCGGTTTCAAGGCCTTCGAGCTCATCGAGCGGGCCTATGGATTCAACGCTTATCAGGCGTCGATGCTGGTGTTCGATCCCAAGAGTACGGAACAGGAGGTCAACGCCTTCTTCCCTCGCGAAGTGGTGGACGCCAAAGGCTATGCAGGCTGTTTCGGTGTCTATCCCCGGCGCCGTGTGGTCAGCAAACTGGAGATGCCCAAGGAAACCATTGAGCACCCGTATTTCGAGTCCCATGAGCTGGTGCCGCCGGCTGAGGAGACGGTCCCCGACCGGTCCGCTTTCGGGACCCATTGGGGCCTGATCTTCTTCTTCGGTGACGACCCGATCAAGATGCGGGATCTGCTCAAGGCTCAGGAAGAGCTGGATTTCTACGTCTAACGAGGTCAGAGGGCGGTTGCGCCGGGACGTTTACGATCGGCCGCCCGCCCCCCGACAGCACGTTCAGGGGGCGGCCTGGGTCACGAATCAGTGCATCAGTCCGTATCTGCGATGTAGGCGCCATCCTCGTCGTGGATCTCGCGCCCTGAAACGGGCGGATTGAAGGCGCACACCAGCTTCAGTTCCTCGATGGCCTCCAGGGTGTGGCGATCGTGTTTGTCCAGGGCGTAGAGGGTGCCGGGTTCGATGTCGAAGGTTTCTCCGGTGTCGCGATTGGTGAGGATGCCCCGACCGCTGTAGCAGTAGACGGCCTCGACGTGGTTCTTGTACCACATGTCGAACTTCAGCCCGGGCGGGAAGGTGGTTTCGTGAAACGAGAAACCCATGCCGTCGCTCTTCAGCAGGAACCGTACGCTGGTCCATCCGGCTGGGCTCACGACCTCCCGATCGGTGCCTTTGAGGTCATCGATCCGTACAACTTTCATAGCTTTCTCCTCGCTGCGTGTCCCGACAGTTAACGATACCCGCAGGGTGTTCCGCAAACGGGGGCCCGCGAACGAAGCCGAATGGGCGGCATGCAGCGGGCTCTGATTGCGCGAGGAGCGTCTTCGATCCCGGGTCTCATCACTGCGAGATGTGCGATCAGGGCTTTGCCTGCGGCGGTCGGATCTCTCCCGAGATCCGTACGAGTTCCATCTGGGCGATCTGCCACCCAATGCCTGGAACGTAGCGCACCTTGTCGTGGTAGATGCCGATGAAGATGTCGAGGGTGTCGTCATGGCCGTGGTGCCAGGCATGGAGGTGACTGGACATGGACGCGCGGCCCAACGCCGGATCATTCTCCGTGGGCAGGCTTTCGATGGTCACCAGCTGGGATCCGATCAGATGCTGGGTGGCCTTGAAAACGGACAGGGCATTCTCGACCACCTCGGCCCAGCCTTCGGGGCCGGTGGCGGTGAGGGGCGGTGCGCCTGGGGAGTGGGCGCTGATGCTGGCATCGGCCGTGAAGATGCGGCGATAGATGGCCATGCCTTCGGCCACGGCCTCCGGGGTGTTCCGGCCGATCATGTCGGTGGCGTGGCCGTACTGGCGGCGCAGGTATTCGATGTCCTGGCGGGCGGCGGTGGCGGCGAGTTCCTGCTGGCTTGGATACATGGCGAATGGGGCCTCGTTCGGGTTGGCAAGAGCAGAGATCAGTGGGAGAAACCCTACGGCAGAGAGCAGGGCGGCTGACAGCAAAGCCGTGCCACGCGCCGGGATGAGATCAGACATGCCGAGAAGCTCCCCTGGCTTCAGAGGTTCATCTGTCGGCTGCCTGGAAAGCGAGCCAGATCACCGACAACTGACCCTGAAGTTCTTCAGGTAGAGTTAGCACAGCTGCGGTGGCAGCGTCCAGTCAGGCGTGCTGGTTCCGCTGCTTTCAGCTGGCCTGCGGTCACCCTCATGCTGTCGTTCTGCGGTCGTGCCGCGCCAGGATTGACAGCCTGCGCGCGTGATGGTGTCCTCCCTCTCCCCCGGCACGGAGCAGAGATCATGGCAGAAGCGCCAGCTATTCAGTTGTTCGACCTCGAGACCCTCAAGCGCCCCTACGAGGCCTATCGCCGGCTTCGGGACGAGGCTCCGGTCTACTGCTCTCCGGACCTCAATCTGCACGTCATTACCCGCTACGATCTGGTCCGCGAGGCCATTCGCGACACGGAAACGTTTTCCAGCCGCTACGATGGATTTCTGCAGGAGTCGCGGCGGATCGCGTTCGAGTCGGCAAGCCCCGAGGTGCAGGCCGAGCTGCGCCGGATAGATCGCGAGATGATCCCGGTGCCGCCCACCATGCTGACGCTGGACGAGCCGGATCACACCCGTTACCGCTCGCTGGTCAACGAGTTGTTCGTGGCTTCCCGGATCAAGTCGGCCCAGGCCGCCGTGCAGGCCGTGATCGATGCTGCCGTCGCCGATTTCCCTGGCCAGGGCAGCATGGACTTCATGCAGGCTTTCGCCTTTCCGGTGCCGCTGGCCATCATCGCCGACCGGCTCGGCATTCCTGCAGAGAACCGGGCATTTTTCGATGACGCTGCAACCGCTGCGGCAGCCGGTTTGCGCCTGACGCCCATGCCGGGCGAGGAGATGGTGCGAAGGGCTCAGCTCGCGTTGGATCTGCAGAAGCTGCTGGTGGGGCTGGTGGAGGCCCGGCGCGAGGATCCCCGCGAGGACATGATCAGTATCCTGGCCAACAGCCGGCTGGCGGACGAGGATCGTCACCTCACCCACGGCGAGATCCTGAGCATCCTCGGGCAGTTCCTGGTGGCGGGGCATGAGACCACCAGCAGTGCCTTCGGCTGGGGCATGCTGCTGATGTGTGAGAACCCGGAGCTGCAGGATGCGCTGGAAGACAATCCGGCCCACATCAAGGTGTTCGTGGAGGAGACTTTGCGCCTCGAGGCGCCGGTGCAGGGGCTGCCGCGGCTGGTGACCCGGGATGCGGAACTCGGTGGTGTGGCCCTGAAGGCTGGCCAGCTCGTGATGTTGCGCTATGGCGCTGCCAATCGCGACGAGCGCCAGTTTCCGGAGCCTGATCGGGTCGATCTCGATCGGAAGAAGGCCGGAGCGCAGCTCGCTTTCGGGTCTGGAGTCCATCATTGCATCGGTGCGCCATTGGCGCGTCAGGAGCTGAATCTCGGCTTCGCTTCGCTGCTGGCAGGCGGCCGTCGCTACCGCCTCGATCCCGACACGGATCTGCCTGAGGCGGAGGCGAGCTTCATCCTGCGCAACCTGCCGGAACTGCACGTCCGGGTGGACTGAGCGGAGCCTGGCGCTGCGCAGTCTCTCACAGGGCGTGTCGCGCGAAACCTGGCGCGACACGCTTGTGGGACGGCCCTAATCGCACAGCGATTGGGCCGATCTCGAAGCGCTGTGTCGAAGTTGATTTCGCTCGAGGCTCGGTCAGCTTCCGCGGCGCTGAAGAGCGTCCGCCATCAGAGACAGGACTCGTGTTCGTCCACGATGTAGCTGTGGATGTAGTCGCGGTTGAAGAGTTTCAGTTCGTCAGCAACGATCTCTGCCTGTGCTTCTGCCGTGCTCAGGTCTCGGAAGGCGGCATCGAAGGCGTTCTGGTCCGGAAACCAGATCTCCATGACCACGTCGTAGGTGCGTGCTTCGGCCTGCCGGGCTGCGTCCGGGCCGGGTACCGGGTGCAGGTAGCGGCGGAAGTAACGACTGGCGTGAGGGGACAGATACTTCTCGCCGATGCGGGCGTGGACTGACTCGTAGTACTCCTTGAAGGCCGCCATGGACATACCCTCCTTGCGACGCAGGAGCGTGACCAGTTTGATGGTCGAGTCGCCTTCTGCATCCGCTCTGCTCTTGGCATCGCGGCCTGGCTCACACTCAGCCGCAGCGTTGGCAAAGGCGCTGGTCATGCAGCACGTCAGCGCCATGGCAAACGCCAGGCGTCTGTTCGGGGGGAGGGTGTGAACGCGGGTTTGGGTCATGATCGTGAGCTTCCAGCAACGGGGATGGTCGGGTGCTGCGTCTGCGCAGGGGACCTCCGGGTTCCAGTAGGGTCTTCCTGCCTGACGCTGAGCTTGAAGGCAGGGAGGCCGGCAGCGCAATCGGTGCGCCTGTCCAGCTGCAACCGGATGCGGTGTCCCTGCCTGGTCAGCAGTTCGTCAGTGCGTGCTGATGGCGTGAATCAGGCCCAGCTGACAGGCAATGGCCACGGCCTGGGCGCGGTTGCGGGCACCGAGCTTGGTCATGGCATTCTCGACGTGGAAGCGCGCGGTGGTAGGTGAACGATGGATCAATTCGGCGATCTCGCCGTCGGTTCGGCCCAGCGCCACCCAGGTCAGGCACTCCACTTCGCGTTCGCTCAGGGGCGCCGAATAGGCCTCGCCGAGCTCCTCTTCCCGACCAGCGTACACGAGGTCCATGAACCGCAGGGCTGCGAGGCGCAGCAGATCGCCATGGCTGTCGAGCAGGTCGTCGAGATCGATCTCCGAATCGCGGGTGACCCAGGTCACCGAGCCGATGCCGCAGCGGGGGAGGTGGATCGGTATGCTGATGCCGCCGGCAATGCCGCGGTCGGGTGTCAGATGCCAGCCTCGACCGGATCTCCCGCCGAGCTCCTCGGCCAGTGCCGTCATGGTGGCGGAGTTCCAGGAGAAGGGACGGGTCGTGACCCGGCACACTGCGCCGACCGGGCTGACACGATGCAGGCTGTGCTCGACCCAGTCGCGCTGGAAATCCTCCTCCCAGCCGAACAGTTCGGACAGGCGGACGCCATCCTCCGCGGTCAGGAGCTGGCGTTGGGCGTAGTCGTCGATGACTGCCGGAAGGGTCAGGCCGAGGGCTTCGCCAATGGCCTTGATCTGCTCTGCTGCGGTGAGAAGATCAGTCGCCTTGACGAGTCGCCGATACGCGCGGTCGAGGCGCGCTTTGACAGCTTTGGACACGGACAGCAATCCTGATACCTCTCGGTTTGGGGAGCCTAAGTCGACGGCCGAAGGTGGTCAAGCGAGGCATGTTGCCCCGTCCGCCGCCGTAAATCCATGATGTCCGGCTGCTGGCGGCTTTCCATGGGTGGAACTGGCTAATCCGAGAGCTGATCTTCCGCCGCCGAGATTCTTCAATGGCTGTTGCGAGCTACCGAACAGTCTGCGCGCACGCAGAGGTTCACTGATCGAGGAAGGGTATTCATGACCGTGACCGATGGCGGAGAGTTTCTTCTGCTCGGCCTGACTGCAGACGTGGCGCCGGGCAAAAACAAGGCATTCCAGCTCAACGGACACGACGTTCTGGTGTGCAACGTCAACGGAGAATTCTACGCCGTTCGCAACCTGTGCTCCCACGCCGAGGAAAAGCTCGAAGGCGGACGGATCCGCGGACACTGCGTGGTGTGTCCGAAGCATGGCGCGCGCTTCGATCTCAAGGACGGTCGGCATCGGACGCCGCCGGCGTGGACCGGTATTGCCACCTATCCGTTGCGTGTCGTGGATGGCCGCATCGAGGTGCAGCTGAATCCGCAGGACCCGCCTGCGCCCGGGCGGGTGGCGGCGAGCGGCACGTAATTCGCTGCCGCAGTAGCGGTATTTCAGAATCAATCAATCCCATTGATCAACCCATAGCGCCGGTTGTGGCCAACGAGTCGAGGGTGGCTCGTCAGGACCCGGTGATGACGTGATCCATTGCAGCCAGGAGAGGGAAGTGATGTCCAAGTCGCTCGAGAACTACGAACAGGTTTCCATCTATCAGCTCGACCCCGAAACCAAAGAGCAGCTGCTGCGGGAAGTCCGGGAGTGCAGCTTCAACTGGGTGACCAAGGACGATTA
>JAFIFL010000146.1 GCA_020832055.1 Gammaproteobacteria bacterium | reverse complement strand
GCGAAGGCAGTGACATCAGCTTCGGCAGAGCGCTTCGAGATCGGCCCAATCGCTGTGCGATTAGGGCCTTCCCACAGTGGAGTGGGCGCTGCCAGCTTGTGGGAGAGCGCTATTTCGCACAGCGAAATGCGCCGATCTGGAGGACGTTCAGCGCAGGCAGCGACGTCAGCTTCGGGAAAGCGCTTCGAGATCGGCCCAATCGCTGTGCGATTAGGGCCTTCCCACAAGAGTGGGCGGGCTATTTCGCACAGCGAAATGCGCCGATCTCGACGCGCTGTGTCGAAGGTCGTGCGCACCGGCCTCGTCAAGATTCACGCAGACACATACCCATGTGGAATTTTCGCAACGACACGGTACTGAGTGACGCCTATGAATAATCCCAACAATCTGAAGCGCCGCCATGTTCTGAAGATGGCCGGGATGGCCGGCGCCCTGGCGCTCGCCCCCTGGGCTGCGCGTCCTCTGCAGGCCGCTGACAAGCTCATCATCACGGCCATCCCGGATGACGGCGATGCCGACCGCATGCGTGAGCACTTCGGTCTGCTGGCTCGTTACCTCGGTGAGGCGGTCGGCCGGCCGGTGGAATACCTGCATGTCCAGAACTACGCGGCCAGCGTCACGGCGCTGGCCACCGGCCGCGCCCACGTGGCCTGGCTGGGAGCGGTGACCACGGCCCAGGCCTGGCAACTGATGGGTGACGAGCTGACGGTGCTCGGCTGTCGCGACATCGACAAGGGCTTCGTCACCTACTTCGTGGCTCACCATGGTGCCGAAGTGCCGGAGGTGGCCGATCTCGGCGAGCTCGCGGAGATCGCCCGCGACAAGAGTTGGACCTTCACCTTCGGCAGCCGCAGCAGTACGTCCAGCCACCTGATGCCGCGCAAGTTCTTCATGGATCAGAGCGGTACCACGCCGGAGCGGGTGTTCCGCCGAGTGGCCTACAGCGGCAGCCACGACGTGGTGATGCAGATGGTGGCCCAGGGCAGCTACACCCTTGGGGCCATGAACTATGCCTCCTGGGACCGAGCCAGTGATGAACTCAAGGCGCGGGCGCCCATCGTCTACCGGACGCCTGCGTTCACCAACTATGCCCTCACCGCACGAGCCGATCTCGGTGAGGAATTGCTCGCCGGGTTGCGTTCGGCCTTGTTCGAGCTTGGCGAGGGATCCGAGGCGGGGCGGCGCATTCTTGGCTATCTCGGCGCCGGATCCTTCGTTCCGGCGGAGCTCTCCGAATGGGCGGACTACAAGGCGCTGCTCGCAAGCGGCATCGACATAGGTGGGTGAGGGATTGGCTGAACCCGCTGTCCTGCTCGAGGACGTGGAGGTCCGCTTCGGCGCCACGACGGTCCTGGCCGGTCTCGATCTCACCGTGGCTCCGGGGGAGCGCGTGGCGGTGATCGGACCTTCCGGGGCCGGCAAGACGACGCTGTTCCGGACCATTGCCGCCATTCTCAAACCGCACCGCGGCCGGGCCCTCACCCTGGGCCGGGATACGGCACGGTTGCGCGGCAGGCATCTGCGCCAACTGCGTGCCGACGTGGGGCTGCTCTATCAGAACGACAATCTGATTCCCCAGCTGCGAGTGGTGCACAACGTGCTCATGGGGCGCCTCGGTCAGTGGTCCCTGCCGCGGGCGCTGCTGTCACTGCTCTGGCCCCAGCAGCTCGATCGCGCTCAGGCGGCGCTGCGGAAGGTGGAGCTCGAGCCCCGCCTGTGGGCCATGCCCGGTGAACTCTCCGGGGGGCAGCAGCAGCGGGTGGCCATCGCCCGCCTCATGCTGCAGCAGCCCCGACTGATGCTGGCGGACGAACCCGTCAGTCAACTCGACATCCGCCTCGGCCGGGACGTCATCGATCTGCTCGCAGCCCTGGCAGCCGCCGAGGGCGCGACGCTGATGGTCAATCTGCACAGCCTCGAACTCCTCGACACTCACTTCGAGCGGGTGCTGGCCCTGCGCGACGGACGCCTGCTGTGGGATGGTCCGGCGGCTGATCTCGATCGCGCGCTGCTGCGTGAGATCTACGGCGCCGAGTATCGGGCGCTGGACCTCGACGCCATCGCCGATCGTGTCCTTGCCGGAGCTGCGGCCGGGCAGTCATGAGCGCGGTCATGGCCGACAGCGTGCCCCGGCGCCCCCTGGCCCCCTTCCTCGCTCTGTTGGCCCTGGCCCTGATGGTCGCCATGGCGGGCATGGCTGCCGACTGGGATCTGGATGTCCTGTTCGATGCCGGTGAGCGGCGCTTCGCCCTGGCGCGGATGGGGGAGTGGCTGGCGGCCTTCGCCTCGCCCGACTTCGAAGCCGCGTTTCTGGCCACGGCCTGGGACCTGACCCTGCAGACCCTGGCTGCAGCCATTCTCGGCAGCCTGCTGGCCGTGGTGTTCGGCTTCATGCTGGCCATGGGGGCATCGCGCAGCGTCACCCTGGGCGCGGACGCTCGCGGTTGGCGCTCGCTGCTGGGACCGACGGCCCTGTTCTGTGCGCTCTGCCGCCTGCTGCAGGACATCCTGCGTGCGGTGCCGGACTTCGTCTGGGCGGTGATCCTGGTGGCGCTGATCGGACTCGGGCCCGTGACCGGTGCGCTGGCCATTGCCCTGAACATGACTGGCATGCTGGCCAAGGTCTACAGCGAACTCTGGGACAGCGTCGAGGGCCGCGGCAGCGAGCAGGTCCGATCCACCGGTGCCGGCCGGCTGGCGACTTTCTTCTACAGCACCCGGCCCCTGGCTGCGCGCAGCGCCCTGACCTTCACCCTGATGCGCGTGGAATGCGCCGTGCGCAATGCGGCGGTGATCGGTGCGGTGGGTGGTGGCGGACTTGGGGCCGAGGTGCTGTATCAGATCCAGTTCGGGGCCTGGGAGAAGGTCAGCACGCTGATCCTCTTCACGCTGCTGCTGACCCTGTCGGTGGATCTGGCCAGCAATCACCTGCGTCGGCAGTGGCGGGAGGATCCCAACCATCCTCGACCCGGCGGCGCGGGCCGTGCCATCGGCCGCAGCTATGGTGCCCTGGTGACGGTGCTGGCGATGGGGGGCTGGGCACTCTGGTACATGGGCGAGCGTCTGGCACCGCTGAGTGAGATCGTCAGGGGTGAGGCCTGGGGCCGGCTGGCTTTCTTCGAACGGCTGCTGCGCCCCGACCTCAGTGGTGATCTCGTCCTGCGGGCATTGCGGTCGGCCATCGATCCGCTGGCCATGGCCACGTTCGGAACCCTGATCGGCGTGCTGGGGGCCATCGGACTCGGCTATGCCCACTCCCGTGCCTTTCAGATCGACGCCGCGCGATTTACGGGCGAAGCGGTCGGGGCGCTGCAGCGTCTCGGCCGAGGAACCATGCTGGTGCTCACCCGCCTGCTGGCCATGACGCTGCGCGGCATTCCGGAGGTGATGTGGGTGCTGCTGTTCATCGCCTTCTTCGGTCCGGGGCTTCTGGCCGGCACGCTGGCCATCGGACTGCACTCCATGGGGCTGCTGCTGCGTGTGTTCAGCGAGTCCGTCGACAACCTGCCGTACCGCAGGTTCGAGCAGGCAGTCACCGGGTCGCGGCTGCACTGCTTTGCCACCGTGGCTGCGCCCATGTGCTGGCGGGACTGGCTGACGTTCAGCTTCTTTCAGTTCGAAGCCAACGTGCGCATGGCCGTCGTCCTCGGTCTGGTGGGCGTGGGCGGACTGGGCTTTCAGTTCAGTTTCAACTTCGAGTGGTTCCGTTTCGAGCAGGCGAGCACCTACCTGCTGGTGATGATCGGACTGACGGTCATCATCGACCGCCTGTCACGACTCCTGAAGCTGTCCCGGGTGAGCTGAGGTGGCGATGGCATGGACCTCGTTCCCGTCCCCGGCCGACTCAAAAATCGAAGTGGCAGGCCACCTGGTGGGGGATGGAGCCACTGCGGCTGACTTCCCGCAGCTCTGGCCGCTCGCTGCGGCAGCGGTCTTCGACATGGGGGCAGCGGGTATGGAAGGGGCAGCCGGAGGGCGGGTCGATGGGCGAGGGTACGTCCCCACCGAGGACGGTACGGGCGCGTTTGCGGCTGGGGTCCGGTACTGGAATGGCGGCAATCAGCGCCTGGGTGTAGGGGTGCCGTGGCCGGGACATCAGGCCGTCGGCATCGGCGTACTCCATGATCCTTCCGAGGTACATCACCGCGATGCGATCGGAGACGTGGCGGACTACCGCGAGGTCGTGGGCGATGAACAGGTAGGCGAGTCCGAGTTCCGACTGCAGATCCAGGAAGAGATTGAGGATCTGGCTTTGAATGGAGACGTCGAGGGCTGAGACCGGTTCGTCGCAGACCAGCAGCTTAGGTCCGAGCGCCACCGCCCGGGCGATACTGATGCGCTGCCGTTGACCGCCGGAGAACTCGAAGGGAAAGCGGTCGGCAGCGGTGGCCGGCAGACCGACGAGATCGAGCAGTTCGTCCACACGGCGGCGGCGCTCGGCGGGGGTGCCGATGCGGTGGATCAGCAACGGTTCCTCGATCAGGTTGCCGACAGTGTGGCGGCTGTTGAGGGACTCGGCCGGGTCCTGGAACACCATCTGCAGTTCTCGCCGCAGGGGCTTGAGCTGGCGCCGCGAATGGCCCGCGATGTCCTCACCTTCGAACAGGATCGCGCCACGGGTGGGGTCGAGCAGGCGCACCACGGTCTTGCCGAGGGTGGATTTACCGCAGCCGGACTCGCCCACCAGGCCCAGTGTCTCGCCGCGCTCGACGGCCAGGGATACCCCATCGACGGCCCGGTTGGTACCGCGCGCCCGCAGCAGAACGCCGCCGCGGACAGGAAAGTGGGTGGCCAGATCGCGCAGTTCCAGCAGCGGTGTACTCATGGGGTCACCTCCAGGCTGGCGATGCGCTGCCAGTGGTGGCAGGCCACCTGATGGCCGGGACCTGCCGAGGTGAGTGCCGGCTGCTGCTGCCGGCACCGATCATCCGCATGGGGGCAGCGATTGTTGAAGCGGCAGCCGTCGGGCAGATCAGCCAGGGTCGGGACCATGCCTTTGATGGTGGGCAGGCGCGACTTGCGCGGCGTTTCGAGATGGGGAATCGAGGCCAACAGACCACGCGTGTAGGGGTGCTTCGGTGCGGCAAACAGCGCCTGTGCCGAGGCCTGTTCGGCCACGCGTCCCGCGTACATCACCACCACGTCATCGCAGTGCTCGGCGATGACGCCGAGATCGTGGGTGATGAGCATGACGCCCATCCCCGACTCGGCACGCAGGGTGGCGATCAGCTCGAGAATCTGGGCCTGGACGGTCACGTCCAGTGCCGTGGTGGGCTCGTCGGCAATGAGCAGGGCCGGGTCGCAGGCCAAGGCAATGGCGATCATGACCCGTTGCCGCATGCCGCCGGAGAGCTGATGTGGATATTCGGACAGCCGTACTTCCGGTGCGGGAATCCCCACACGCTCCAGCAGTTCCACGGCTTTCACCAGGGCGGCCCGGCGGTCGAGTCCCTTGTGCAGGATCAGGGATTCAGCGATCTGCCGGCCGATGCGATGCACCGGATTCAACGCCGTCATGGGTTCCTGAAAGATCATGCCGATACGATTGCCGCGGATGCGATGCAGCGTCTCGGGCTCGGCTCCGACCAGTTCCGTGCCCTCGACGTGGATGCTGCCGGCGCTGATCTGGCCCATGGGCTGGGGCAAAAGCCGCATGATGGACAGGGCTGTGACGCTCTTGCCGCAGCCCGATTCGCCGACGATGCCCAGCGTCCGGCCCCGGTCCAGGGTGAGATCCACCCGGTCTACGGCCCGGACTTCGCCACTTTCGGTGGCGAAGGTGGTGACCAGTCCGCGAACCTCCAGCAGGTGTCTTGAAGTCACCCCTGGCTTCACTCGGGACGATAGCGGTCGTGGACTTCGATGACGGGCTCGAAGCGCTGGTCGGACCGTCGGGCGGCCAGGATGCGTTCGCGCTCGCCCGGCTCGATCCAGCCTAAGAAGTACTGCAGCGGATCACGGGACAGGCGGACGTCGAAGTGCTCGGGCCAGCGCGCCCAGCGCCAGGCCGCGACCCGGTAGAAGGGCATGACGAAGCCGGGTACGAAGGAGGCGTCCTCGAACAGGATCTCCTCCATTTCGAAGGCCAGCTTGCGCATCTCCTCGGCGCTCTCCGAAGCGCGATAGCGCTCGATCAGGGCGTCGAGTTCCCGGTTGGCGATGAGCTGAAGATTGTTGGTCTGCACCATCGGGCGACGGTCGGGATTGGGGGCGCCGTCGGGCAGGAAGGCGCGGTCGTAGGCATTCACGGAGTGGTAGGTCTCCCAGTAGCGGGGATACATCTCCGGGCCGACGTTGAAGGCCGTGAACTGGATGTCGTGCTGCTTCTCTTGGACCTTCTTCCAGGCCGCCGTGCCGTCGAGGACTTCCACCCTGAACCGCAGGCCGGCCTGCAGGGCCTCCCGCTGCATGATGGTGAGGATGTCCTGCAGGTTTTCATAGCCTGTGGTCAGGGTGAACGCGAGGCGCTGACCGCGCTCGTTCACCAGGACGCCTTCGCTGTCCCGCTCGGTGAAGCCGGCGCGGGCGAAGGCCTCCAGTGCCTTGTCCACGTCGAAATCGCGGGCGCGGATGTCGGGGTGGGTGAATTCACCGTAGCCGTCGGCGGTGGTGTGCATGCGGGTGTAGTCGCCCCGGAAGTACTCCCGCAGGACCCGCTCCCAGTTGCTGGCGTAGTGAATGCCCTCGCGGATGTCCCGGTTGTCCAGCAGCGGGCGCGAGGAATTGATCCAGAAGCCGTAGGTGGGACGCGGACGCTCGTTGTAGAACGTGTACTTGCCGACCAGTCCTCGGGCCACGAGGTCGTCGTCATCGGGCAGGCGGTCGTAATAGTAGTCGGGCAGGTTGAGGCCGAAGGCGTCGATTTCACCGGCGCGGAAGGACTCGAAGCGCTTGGCCGTGTCGCGGATGACGCTGAAGTGGATGCGGTCGTAGTTGTAGCGGTGGCGCCAGAACGGCAGGTCCTTTGCCCACCAGTCGGGATTGCGGGTCAGCGCGATGGTCCGGCCGCGGCGGACGTCCTCGTCGCGGATCACGTAGGCGCCGGACGTGGGCACGAAGCGCCACTGGTAGCGGTCGACGAAGTCGGGACCGAATTCTTCGAAGAAGTGAGCGGGCAGCGGTTCGAGGCCGAGTACCCGGCCGAGCATGTCCGGCTTGGCTTCCGGTACGGTCACCGAGAACGTCAGGTCGTCGTAGCGCACGACCCGCACATAGTTGCGGCTGTAGAAGTTGTTGTACCAGGGCTCGTTGATCCACTCGCTCTGAAAGAAATAAAACATGAACAGCAGGTCGTCGGCGGTGATGCGCTCGCCGTCGGACCAGCGCGCCGCCGGATTGATGCGGACGTAGACGGTGCGGTTCTCGCGATCCTCGGCCCAGGACTCGGCAATGCCAGGGTAATAGCGGAAGTTGCCGCCGACGATGGAGATGTCTTCCGGATGGCGCTGGCCGAAGTTCATGACGACATCGTCGAGTATGAACGGGCGGAAGGCGCTGTTGGCGTCGGGACCGACCCGGCGCAGGGTGCGGGGGTAGTCCTGCACCGCGGTGTACCAGGTGCCCCCCTTCTTCGCCTCTGGCGAGGCGAACTCGGGCAGGTCCGAGCCGTCCTGCCAGGTCAGGTCATCGGGCAGGTCGTCGGGTGTGGCGAAGACGAAGAACGGCTGCAGTTCGCCGGCGGCGGCCATGGCATCGATTTCGTCCTGGGTCACGTCACCGCGCTCGAAGGCTTCCCGCAGCGCAGGCCCGAGACTGGGCTGATTGGCGTAATGGTGTTCCATGGCCGCCTGGGCCTTGGCGCGGCGCTGTTCGAGTTCATCGCTCTGGGCCGCGTCGCGATCGGCACCACCGCAGGCGGCGAGCAGCAGGGCGAACAGAGGCAGTAGGCAGGCGGATCTCAATACAGCAGGCATGGTCAATCCTCGTTGGTGTCTGGATGGCAACCGGCTACTTGTACAGGGTGAACTGGCGTGGGTCGAAGGCTTCCCGGACCGCTTCGCCGATGAAGGTGACCAGCAGCAGGATCACCACCAGGGCCGCGAATGCCGAGGAGACGATCCACGGGGCCGTGGTCAGGTTGGCGGTGCCCTGCTTGAGCATCTCACCGATGCTCGGCGTGGGCGGCGGCAGGCCGAAGCCGAGAAAGTCCAGCGCCGTGATGGCGGTGATGGCGCCCACCACGGTGAAGGGCACGAAGGTCACCATGGTGGCCACCGTATTCGGCAGAATGTGCCGGAACACGATGCGCGAGGTGCTGGCACCGAGGACCTGGGCGGCGGCGGTGTAGTCCCGCGCCTTCTCCTTGTAGGTGGCTGTGCGCATGTAATAGGTCAGCCCGGTCCAGGAAAACAGCACCATGATGATCAGCAGGATACCGATGCGGGCGCTGGCGCTGAAAGTGGCGGGGATGACCGAGAAGATGATGATCACCATGTACAGGAACGGCACGTTGGACCAGATCTCGATGATGCGCTGAAACAGCAGGTCGAACAGGCCGCCGAAGTAGCCCATGGCGCAGCCGATGGTGACCCCGATGAGGTAGGTCAGGGCGGTGAAGGCCAGGGCGAACAGCATCGCGGTGCGGAAGCCGTAGACGAGGCGGGCGAGAATGTCGCGGCCGGTGGTGTCGGTGCCGAGATAGTGCCCGCGCTCGAAGTTCGGGGGTTCCGCCCTGAGAATGCCGCCGACGGCATCGTTGTAGTAGGGGCCCCAGGGAATGAGGGGCATGATCACCCGATTGCCCACATCCTGAGCCTCGAAATGGGCCGCGAGATCACGGTAGTCCACGGGTCTCCGTGCCGCCGTGCCTTCCAGTCCATAGACCGCTCCGAGTTCCACCGGGCCATAGGTGGGAAAACTCCACGCACCCTCGTAGCGCACCGCCAGGGCACGGTCGTTGATGATCAGCTCGGAGACGGCCGACAGCCCGAGCAGTCCGATGAGGATCAGAAACGAGTAGTAGCCGCGCCGGATCTCGCGGAACCGCTTCAGCTTGCGCAGGGTGAGGGGATTCAAGCGCATGTCACTGGAACCTGATCCGCGGATCGACCAGGGCCACCAGCAGATCGGAGAGAATGTTGCCGATCAGCAGCAGAAGGCTGGCCAGCAGCACCACGCCCATGACCACCGGGTAATCGCGGTCGAAGATGGAGTTGAGCCCGAGCAGGCCGAAACCGTCGATGTCGAAGATGGTCTCGATGAGGAAGGACCCGCTCACCAGCAGGGTGATGTTCTGGCCGAAAGTGGTGGCGATGGGAATCAGCGAGTTGCGCAGGGCGTGGCCGTAGACGGCCCCTTCGAAGGACACACCCTTGGCCAGGGCGGTGCGGACATAGTCCGCTGCCAGGTTGTCCATCAGGTTGTTCTTCATCAGCAGCGTCGTCACCGCGAAGCTGCCCACCAGATAGCAGATCAGGGGCAGGGTGGCGTGGTGCAGCAGGTCCTTGGTCTTGCCCCAGAATGACAGTTCATCGAAGTAGAGGCTGGTGAAGCCGCCCATGGGGAACCACTGCAGATCAGCGGCGAAGAACAGCAGCAGCAGGGCACCGAGGACGTAGCCGGGTACCGCGTAGCCGGTGAAGATGATGATCGAGGTGACATTGTCGAACAAGGTCCTGTGGCGTATCGCCTTCACCACCCCCAGCGGGATGCATATCAGGTAGGTGATGACGAGGCTGGTGAGGCCGAAGAACAGGGAGACCGGAAACCGTTCGCGGATCACGTCCCAGACCGGCTGGTGATAGCGGTAGGACTGGCCGAGATCCCCGGTGACCACCTTGCCGAGCCAGTCCACATAGCTCAGATACCAGGGCTTGTCGAAGCCGTAGTACTCCGCGAGCTGGCGGAGCTGGGATTCCGACAGCGCCATGCCATCGCCCGCTGCCGGTGCGGCACCGGTGGCCAGTGCCGCCTGCTGGGCTTCCATGATGGCCCGTTCCAGCGGCCCGCCGGGCACGAGGCGGGTGACGGCAAACACCAGCAGGGTGATGCCGATCAGCGTGGGGATGACCAGCAGTAAACGACGCAGGAAATAATCGCGCATCCGGGTCCGGCTGTAGGAGCGACCGGATGTCGCTCAATGGCTCACTGGGGGCATTTCATCACATGCGGGTGACGTGGGCAAAATTTGTGGGCTAAAGCGTCATCTGCCGCAGGTTGGGGTCGGTGACCGAGCGGTTGTGGAGGCGGTCGAAGACCTCACCGTACTGGCGCGTGAGCGGTGCGTCATTGAAGTTGGTGAAGCCGCGCTCGGTGTCGAACTGGGGCTGGACCACGAGCCCGGTGCGGTCGGCCAGGACCATGTTCTCGGTGCGATCCTGCATATCCGGATGTACGCGGCGGATGGCGATCGAGCTCGGCAGTCGCCGCGAGAGGGTCAGCAGGCGATGCCCATCGCGGACCATGCGCGTGACGTCGTGGACGAGAATGCGGACTTTGCTCTGCACGTTGCGGCGGGCGAAGCGGGACAGGGTCTCATGGAGCTCGACACTGTCGAACAGGCTGGGGTCGAGGTCCTGGGCGAAGATCAGGATTTCGCGCCGCGCCCGCTCGCAAAGCTCGACAATGGCCTCGGCCAGGGCCGGCTTGCCTTCGAGCATGCGTGCATCATTGGGGTTGTCCCCAAGCGCTGGGTAGTCGTAGGGGATCCGGGCTTCCTCGGCTTTGATCACCGTTCGCGGCGCATCGGGCTGGGCCGCGAACGGAATGCCGAGATCCATTTCCATCTGGACGTGGGGAATGCCGGCCTCGGAGAATTCGTCCCCCACGGCCTGGAAACCGGCCTTGGCGTAGAACGCCTGGGCATGGGTCTGGGCGTGGAGGAAGACACTGTAGTGGCCTTCGGACCGCGCGGCTTCGATGGCCGCCTCGAGCAGGGACTGGCCGATGCCGTAGCCGCGCCGATCGGCGAGGACCGCCATGCGCCCGATCTGACCGCTCGGCAGCAGTCGGGCCGTGCCCACCGCAGTGCCCCGGTGATCCTCGGCGAGGAAGTGAATGGCCTCGGCGTCGGCGTCGTCCCACTCGAGATCCCTCGGGACGTTCTGCTCTTCGATGAACACCTGCTCACGGACTCTGCGCAACAGGTCGCGATCCCGTTCCCAGTCCGCTCTGCGGACGTCGATGCCGGTGGTCATGCAGGGTCCTCTCCAGTCTCGCTCAGGAGCATCCAGCCGGCATTGTACAGCGCGGTGCCGAGTTCGAGGGCACCGGCCGCGGTGAGGTCATCGGCATCGAGCACAACGCAGTCGATGAAGGACGTCAGGGCGGCGGTGGACAGGTCGTTGGCCGGGAAGGCCTGACCGCCGGCGAACACCGTCCGCCCGTAATCATCCTCGTGAAACAGCAGCCGGGTACCCGGGCTGCGCTCGAGTACCGCGCCGGCGGCCAGTTCTGCGGCCAGCTCTGCGGGCGAGATCGCAGCCGGCGGCGCGAAGGGCGTCAGCCGTCCCGGCCGGGTGAGGGCA
>JAFIFL010000145.1 GCA_020832055.1 Gammaproteobacteria bacterium | reverse complement strand
GGCCCTAATCGCACAGCGATTGGGCCGATCTCGATCCGCTCTGCCGAAGCCGAGGGCGCTGCCTTCGCCGCACCTCACGCAGATCGGCGCATTTCGCTGCGCGAAATAGCGCTCTCCCACGGCACGCTGCCACCTTGTGGGAAGGCCCTAATCGCACAGCGATTGGGCCGATCTCGATCCGCTCTGCCGAAGCCGAGGTCACTGCCTTCGCCGCACCGCATCCAGATCGGCGCATTTCGCTGCGCGAAATAGCGCTCTCCCACAAGCCGGCAACGCCCCCCATTGTGGGAAGGCCCTAATCGCACAGCGATTGGGCCGATCCCGATCCGCTCTGCCGAAGCCGAGGTCACTGCCTTCGCCACACGGCATCCAGATCGGCGCATTTCGCTGTGCGAAATAGCGCACAAGGCGGGCGCTCGATCTCAGCGCTCCGCGGGGCCGTAGCCGCCGCCGCCCGGCGTCTCGATGCGCAGCACGTCCCCTGCTTCGACCCGGAAGCTGGCCTTGCCCGGCAGCGGCTCGTCGTTCAGCCAAGCGGCACCCGGGGCGCCATCGTCGCCGCCGGCCAGTCCCCACGGCGCATGTCGGCGCCGCTCCGTGAGCAGGCTGATTTCAGCCGGAGCCAGAAACCGATAGACCCGCACCACGCCATCACCGCCGTGAAACTGTCCCGCGCCGCCGGATCCCCGGCGCAGGGCATAACGTTCCACCTGCAGCGGATAGTGCGCTTCCAGGCTCTCCACCGGGGTATTGAGGGTATTGGTCATGTGCGAATGCACCCCGTCGAGCCCCGCTCCTGTGGCATGGGCACCGGTCCCACCGGCCAGGGTCTCGTAATAGTCCCAGTCGCCATCCAAGCCGCGGGCGCCCATGGCCAGATTGTTCATGGTGCCCTGGGATGCCGCCGGGATCCGCCCAGGCAGCGCCGGCGCCAGCGCCTTGAGCAGCACGTCCACCACCCGCATGGAGGTTTCCACGTTGCCCGCAGCCACCGCTGCCGGACGCTCGGCATTGAGCAGACAACCCACCGGCGCCTGCAGCCGGATGGGCCGGAACGACCCCGCCGTCGCCGGCGTATGGGGCGGCATCAGGCAGCGGAAAACATAGAAGACTGCGGCGGCCGCCACCGACAGCGGACAGTTGAGATTGCCGCCCACCTGGCCGCCGGTGCCGCTGAAGTCCACCGCCACCCCGTCGTCGCCGACCGTGACGCAGACGCGAATCGGCACGTCCTCGGCACCGAGCCCGTCGCCATCGAGGACATCCTCGGCGGTCCACTGCCCGGCCGGCAGTGCCGCCAGGGCCTCGCGGGCCAGCCGTTCCGCATAGTCGTTGAGGGCTTCCACACCGGCACTGAAGGCAGCCACCCCCAGCCGCTCTACCAGATCCGCCATGCGCGTCGCACCCACCCGGGCGCTGGACAGCTGCGCCAGAAAGTCCGCCAGTTCCGGGCGCTGCTGCCAGCCCTCGATGGTGTCGACGTCGGGCCGGCCGTCCTGACCATCCTGATGCCCCGAGCCGGACAGGCGCGC
Source organism: Gammaproteobacteria bacterium (assembly GCA_020832055.1). Classification (GTDB taxonomy): domain Bacteria; phylum Pseudomonadota; class Gammaproteobacteria; order Pseudomonadales; family Azotimanducaceae; genus SLTB01. The sequence continues at coordinate 9,960 of JAFIFL010000145.1, read as the reverse complement.
CAGGACGGCCGCCGCCTCGGCGGGCACTGCCCCGTCCCGCAGCAGCAGCATGGGCGCAATGATGACGCCCTCCTCCGCAAGCGTGCGCGACAGCGGCATGGAGCCTGGCTGCTCGGCACCGATGTCCGCATGGTGGGCCCGGTTGGCGGCGAACCCGACGTGGCGGTCAGCCACGAACACCGGTGTCACCACCGTCACGTCCGGCAGATGGGTCCCGCCCAGGTACGGATCGTTGAACATGGCCACGTCGCCGGGCTGCCAGTGAATGGTCGCCACCACGTCGGCCATGGCATAGGCCATGCTGCCCAGGTGCACCGGAATGTGGGCGGCCTGGGCGAACAGTTCGCCGTCGACGTCGAACAGGGCACAGGAATAATCCAGCCGATCCTTGATGTTCGGCGAGAACGCGGTCCGACGCAGCACCACGCCCATTTCGTCGCAGATCGCCTGGGTGCGGCGGGTCAGCAGCGCCAGTTCGATTCCGTCCAAGTCACCTCCTCGCCCGGGATTGGCCGTGATTGCACGGGGCCGGGCTCATCGCTATAGTGCGCGGTTTTCCGGCGGCAATCAGCCGCCGGATGTCATTTCGGACCGGTCTATTCTGCGGTCCATTTCGGGCCGCTGCATGGTACGGTCCGGGGAGCAACCGGGGACGATGAACGATACGGCGTTGATGCAGACCTATGGCCGTCTGCCCGTGGCATTCGAGCGCGGCGAGGGTGCGTGGCTGGTGGACACCGAAGGCCGGCGCTACCTCGATGCCCTCTCCGGCATTGCCGTGTGCGGACTCGGACACGCCCACGCCGGCGTCGCCGATGCCCTTGCTCATCAGGCCCGGACCCTGGTCCATACGTCCAACCTCTACCGCATTCCGCTGCAGGAGGAACTGGCCACCCGCCTCTGTGCGGCGGCGTCCATGGACCGTGCCTTCTTCGGCAATTCCGGCGCCGAGGCCAACGAGGCCGCCATCAAGATCGCCCGCCTCTTCGGCCACAGGAAGAACTTCAAGCAGCCCACCATCGTAGTCATGGAAGGCGCCTTCCACGGCCGCACCATGGCCACGCTGACCGCCACCGGCAATCGCAAGGTCCAGGCCGGCTTCGAGCCGCTGGTGAAAGGTTTCGTGCGCGCGCCCTTCGGCGACGTCGAAGCTATCCGTCGCATTGCCGCCAATCAGCAGGAAGTGGTCGCTGTGCTGGTGGAGCCGATCCAGGGCGAGGGCGGCGTCGTGATGCCACCGCCCGGCTACCTCGAGGCGCTGCGTGAGATCTGCGACGCCCAGGACTGGCTGCTGATGCTCGACGAAGTGCAGACCGGGGCCGGCCGCACCGGACGCCTGTTTGCCTATCAGCACACCAGCATCCTTCCCGACGTGGTGACCGTGGCCAAGGGCATCGCCAACGGCGTGCCCATCGGCGTCTGCATGGCCCAGGGCAGAGCCGCCGATGTATTCGGACCGGGCAATCACGGCTCCACCTTCGGCGGCAACCCGCTGGCCTCGGCCGCGGCCCTGGCCACCCTCGACGCCCTGGAGGATGGCCTCTACGCCCGCGCCGAAGTCCTTGGCCAACGCATCCGCGCCGATCTCGGCAAGGCCCTGGCCGGCAGCAATCAGGTGGTGGAGATCCGCGGCCTCGGCCTCATGATCGGCATCGAGCTCGCCGCACCGGCGCCGAAACTGGTGAGTGAAGCCCTCGCCGCCGGCCTGCTCATCAACGTCACCCAGGAACGGGTGGTGCGGCTGCTGCCGCCGTTGATCCTGAGCGATGCCGAAGCCGACGATCTCGTGGAGCGTCTGGCCGGGCTGATCCGAGCCCTGGCCTGATCGCCATCACCTCAAATCATCAGTCCAAACCAATATCCAACCCCAGCATTCGGTCTCTAGCCATGACTTTGCGGCATTTCATCTCACTCGACGATTTCGACATCGCCACCCACGAGCGGCTGGTGGCCCGCGCCAGCGAGCTCAAGCAGATGCAGCTGCGCGGCCTGCGCTACGAGCCCCTGCGCGGCCGGACCCTGGCCATGATCTTCGAGCAGCCGTCGACCCGGACCCGGGTTGCCTTCGAGGCCGGCATGACCCAGCTCGGCGGCCATGCCCTGTTCCTGTCCGAGGCGGACACCCAGCTCGGCCGCGGCGAGCTGGCTGACGACGCCGCCAAGGTGCTGTCGGAAATGGTGAACGTGATCATGATCCGCACGCCGGATCAGACCAAGATCGACACCTTTGCCGAAGCCGCCACGGTGCCCGTGATCAATGCCATGTCGTCGCTGCAGCACCCCTGCCAGATCCTCGCCGACATGCAGACCTACTACGACCATCGCGGCCCCATCCGCGGTGCCAAGGTGGCGTTCGTGGGCGACGGCTTCAACATGTGCAAGAGCTACATCATCGCGTCCCACGTCTACCAGTTCGATCTGACGGTGGCTTCGCCGGAGCGGTTCCGCCCCAACGCGGACTGGGTGGCACGCTACGGCAGCCGCACCCGGCTCGTGACCAGTCCCGAAGAGGCCGTGAAGGATGCGGATCTGGTGGTGACGGACGTCTGGTCGTCCATGGGCCACGAAAGCGAGCAGCTGCTGCGTCTGCGCGCCTTCCAGGGTTATCAGATCACGGCCAAACTGCTGGACCTGGCCTCGAAGGACGTGCTGTTCATGCACTGCCTGCCGGCCAAGCGCGGCCAGGAAATCGCCGAGGACCTGCTCGAGGACCCGCGCGCCGTCGTCTTCGAGGAAGCCGGCAACCGCCTCCATTCCCAGAAGGCATTACTCGAACTGCTGCTGATCGGCGAACGCTGAGCGCCTCGCCCTCGCCCACCTTGTGGGAGAGCCCTGATCGCAAAGCGATTGGGCCGATCTCGAGGCGCTCTGCCGAAGCTCAAGTCACTGCCTTCGCTGAACGGCATCGTGATCGCTGCTTCGCTGCGCGGCGCAGCTTCCCACAAAACGCTCGCGATGCCCTTCAGTGGAACCCGCGCCTCAGCGAACGAAATCCACCAGCGGCTTCGGGCGCTCGATGCCCCAACCCTGAGCGTAGTCGACGCCGATTTCCCGCAGGCGTTCGAGAATGGCCTCGTTTTCCACGCACTCGGCGATGGTCTTCTTGCCCATGAAGTGGGCGATCTCGTTGACCGATTTCACCACCGCGAAGTCCGCCGAGTTGTTCACCAGATCCTTGACGAACATGCCGTCGATCTTGACGAAATCCACCTCGAAGTTGCGCAGGTAGGAGTAGGACGCCAGGCCGGTGCCAAAATCGTCCAGTGAGAACGTGCAGCCGAGATCGCTCAACCGCTGCATGAACCGCCGCGCCTCGTCCATGCTGGCGATGACGCTGGTCTCGGTGATCTCGAAAGTGATCTTGTCGGTGGGCACCTTGGTGCGCTCGATCTCAGCGATCACGAAATCGAGAAAACCCTCGTCGGTGAGCGAGGCGCCGGAGAGGTTGATGGAGAAGCCATGCACCTCGTCCACCCACTCCCGGTGCTGACTCATCCAGCTCAGGGTGTGGGCGACGATCCACCGATCCACCACCGGCATGCGATCGTAGGTTTCCGCCGCAATGATGAAATCGATGGGAGACATGAGTGTCCCCCCCTCATCGAACACCATGACCAGCACCTCATAGTGTGAAGGTGCCCCGGGGCCGCCAGCGATGGGCGCGATGCGCTGGGCGTAGAGGCGCAGGCGATCGGTTTTCAGGATGCGGTCGACTTCGCTGGCCCACTCCATCGCGCCGCGGCGGGCGGCGAGGCCCTCGTCCTCCAGTTCGAACACCTGCAGCCGGTTGCGGCCGCCAGCCTTCGCTGCATAACAGGCCTGATCCACCTGCTGCAGCAGCGTCGCCGCATCCCGACCGTCGCCGCCGAAGGCCACCATCCCCATGGATGCGGTGACCGAGTATTCCCGGTCGCCCCACTCGAAGCGGAAGTCACCGATACTCTTGCGCAGGCTCTCGGCCAGCGCCAGGGCCTCGTCCTTCCGGCAGCGTTCGAGCAGCACACCGAACTCGTCCCCACCCAGGCGCGCCAGCACGGCACGGGTACCGCGCAGTTCATGACGCAGCTGCGGCACCAGGGTACGCAGCATCTCGTCGCCGGCATCATGTCCGCTGGTGTGGTTGATGATCTTGAACTGGTCGAGATCGAAGAACAGCAAAGCATGTTCCACGTCCTCGGTCCCGGCCTGAATCACCGCCTGCCCCACCCGCCATTCGTATTCCTTTCGGTTCATCAGGCCGGTGAGCGCATCGTGGGTGGCCTGATAGGCCAGCTGGTTGTGCATGTTCTGCAGCATGCGCAGGGAGGCCCGCTCCGTCAGCGACTGATCGATCTCGTCGAGAATGGTCAGGCGACCATCGCTCAGGCCCGACACCAGATCACGCATGTCGTAGTCGTGAACTTTCAGGCCCTTGCGATTGACCAGGGTGAACGTGCCTTGATCCTCGCCGATCCAGGCCACCGTGAGGATGCGCGTCCGGCCGGAGTCCTCCCGTTCATGGATCCAGGCGCCCACCTCGAGGTCCCTGGCCCGTTCGACCCAGCGCTCCCACTGCCGGCGATCGGCTTCGTCGCTGTCGCCTTCGAGCTCGGGTTCGATGTCAGGCAGCTGATGCTCCAGTCCGAGCAATTCGGCCATCGCGCCCGCTTCCACCTTCACGACGGGACCCGCATCGCCCCGACCCGCCAGGGCCGCGGCCAGGGCATCGAGTAGCGGCTGGCGCCGGCCGGGCTCGAAGCTGATGCTCTCCAGGCCTGCGGACAGTTCGCCTTTCAGCTGCTCGGCTGCTGCGGGATCCATCGGCCCGCCGCTGAGCGCGTCGAGGAGCCGTTCGACTACGTGGATGCGCCCGCGCCACTCCTCACTGTCACTGCCGTAGCGAAGCTGGGTGTGCACCAGCAGATTGCGCCAGCCCGGATTCAGCAGTTCGACCACCAGCGCCGGCACCTCGCGTCCGGTCAGCCGGCTGCCGAGTTCCTGCACCACCGCCCGCCGGGCGCGGACCAGTCGATGCGCGCCCTCGCTCTGGCGGGCGACCCGCTGCAGATTGCCCTTGAGCCGCCGGCGCTGAAGATCCAGCAAGGGCTCGATTTCCTCCAGGCCGTGCTCGAACACTGCCGGGCCGCCGTCGTAGTCCCGTTCGATCTGGAACAGCAGCCTGTCCACCTGGCCCTGGATGGCCGGATCCATGCCGTCTCCGGCATCAGCGAGGCTGCCAAGCTCCGCCAGCCCATCGAGGAAACGCAGGGCGGCGTGCATGGGCGCCTTGCTGGTATCGAGAAAATCCGTGTCTTCCGTGGCGAGCTTGTTGTAGGTGACCTCGAGCTTGTCGAGCCAGCTGCCGAAGGTGGGCGGCAGGTAGCCATCGCCGCGGACGGACTCCAGCAATCCGCTGACCACCTCCAGGGCATCGCGCTGCTGGGGCGAGAAGGTGCGCCCGTCACCGGCCGCGGCCAACTCTCTTGCCAGCCGCCGGCGAATCGGCACCCGCCGCTCTCCCGGAGCCGCTCGCAGCTGGGTGGCGAGGCGGTCGAGGGCAGCGATGAGTTCCTCTTCCCGGTACACCGTATCGGGCCCTGCATGGACTTCGTCGCTCCAGGGGGCCTCGGTCGGCAGGCCGTCCGGACCCGGCAGCGCCCGCTGCAGATGCATGAGCTCGCGGGCGGCACCGTAGACATTGCCAACGTGCACGTGCGCCCGGCCGCCACTCCGGCCGGGCACCCCGTGACGACCCGCGCGCTGGCCGCCACGTGGCGGGTCTCCCTGCGCAGACTCCGCCACCGCCTCGGAGACATCGAGGAGTGCGGGTTCCTCAGGGTGGACCCCTGCCTGCCCGCCATGAGCCGGGCCGCTGCCACCCTGACGGCGCCGACGCGGCGCTGCAGGATCGGTGACGACGTCCCCTTCGGTCGGAACTTTGTCCTTCGCCGCCTCCGCTGACCGGCTGGCAGCCCTGATGAGCTGCTCTGCAGACGGAAACAGCCCGCTGTCGTCCAGCGTCTTGCGCAGGGCCGGGTAAAAACGACGCAGAAACGCGATGAGCACATCGCAGAAGCAGCCGAACAGGATCTGTCGGATCTCGCGCTCGAGCTCCAGCGGCTTGACGGCATCGTCGAAGGCGACGCTGAGCACCGTGGGCCCCACCGGCAGGGCGTCCTTGCGGCTCCAGGCCGGCGCCACCAGCGCCAGCCGCAGACTCAGCGCCACCAGATCTTCCGCGTAGCGCGTTTCGGCCCGGGAGATGACGTCCGCCACCAGCAGCCAATCCTCGAACTGCTCCGTATCCACCAGGCTCAGCCGGCTGTCGCCCTGCCTGCTCAGGGTCTGCTGGCGCTGGGAGGCCTGGGCGAGATCCTCAGGGGTGTCGATCTGGTCCAGCACCGAGGCGATGACCTGCTCGGTCACGATCTGCTCGGCCCTTCTGAGGCGGTTCATGCCGCTCAGCATCAGGTTGTAGCCGGCGTCACTGCCGGCATTCCGGGCCTGAAGCGACAGGTCCTCGTTGACGCGGTCGAACGTGGCACTGAGGCACTGACCGAGGGCCCGCTGGCTGAGGTCGTGAATCAGGCTGCGAACCACCGCCGCATCCTCCTCCGACAGCCGTGACTTCGCGGCGGTCCCCTCGGCCTCTGCCCCCTCCATCTTCTTGCGAGCAAAGTCCCGGGTATCGGCATAGCCCTGCAGGGCACGGAATGCCAGCAGTGCCCGGTCGTCGGGGAAGTAGACCCCGAGCCCGTTGCTGAGGATCCTGGCCACCTTGGCGGTGACGCGGAAGTTGCGGGTCCCCTGCAGGTCCGGCACCGAAAAGTGGACGTGCAGGACGTCGCCGACCTCCGGATCGAGGCCCGAGGCACGCAGGGAACGGCGGGCGCCTTCCTCGCTCTTGAGCAGCATGCCACCGGAGCAGACGTCGTGAATAGTGCAGGGCCAGGTGCGGCCACGCTCGGGATGCACGATGGCATCGAGCATGACCTGCAGGCGCGGTTCGCGACGACGCTCCGATCTCTTCATGTAAAGCTTTCCCCGACCCGATGCGGCTGATCCGCAGCCAGCGCCACGCGATTGCGGCCGCCACGCCCGGCGGCATGCAGGGCTTCATCGGCCCGGGCCAGGGTGGTCTCCACCTCCTCACCGGGCTGATGCGCACTGATGCCGAACGACGCGCTGACGCGGAAATCCGGCACCTCGTCACTGATGAGCAGGTCGGCCATCCGCCTGCGAATGCGTTCAGCCACCAGAGCGGCGTTGTCTTTCGGTGTATCTGCCAGCAGCAACAGGAATTCCTCGCCGCCGAAACGGCCCACGTAGTCCTCTTCGCGCACCGCCTTGCGGGCGATCTCCGCGAAGCGCTTCAATACCAGATCACTTTTGCAGTGGCCGAACATGTCGTTCACCCGTCTGAAGTGATCGAGAGCCACGAAGCACACCGAAAACACCTGTCCCGGGCGCCGGTCGTGGCGCGCCTTCTGTTGCTGCAGCACGTCCATCAGGAAGCGGCGATTGTGAAGGCCGGTCAGCTCATCACGGATGGCCATTTCCCGCAGCCGGTCGCAGGCCTGCGCGAACTGCTCGCTGCGCTGCACCAGCTCTCGCCGGTAGCCGCTCAGTTCCAGCCCCACCACCGTCACGACGGCCAGGGCCAGCAGGAAGGCCGTATAGCCGAGCGCGGCCGCGGCGGTATCGCCGACGCCGGGCCAGACGACCCGATTGAAAACAAAAGCTGCCGTGGCGGCGCCTGCGATCATCAGGTTGATGGTCACATAGCGCCGACTGGACAGCCGGAATGCCCCGAACAGGCCCACCACCAGCAGCGCCAGCCAGCTCAGCGCGAACAGCTCCGGTGCCAGCAGCAGGAGCATCAGCGCGCCCAACGCCGCCCAAAGTATCTGCGGCACGGTGCAGCTCGGATCCTTCAGCCCCTGGTTGCGGCCGGTGTGGATCAGCGCCACCAGCGCGGCGTAACCCGCGGCCCATGACCCGAACAGCAGCCAGAATCCCGTGGTCGGCAGGGCCACCAGCCCGAACTCCCGGGCGGTCCATGCGAGCACCACGAACGCGAGGCAGCCGATCATCCCGATGAGGGCGCGCCGCAGGCGCAGGGCCTGCCGCTGCTCGTCGTTGCGCTCACTCATGGCCAGATTCCATGGCCCCCGATACCGAATCATTGGACCAGGCAGAGGCTTCCGATGGTAATCCAATTGCAAGTGGAATGCGCGCAGCCCGGCCTGTTGCCGAGCCTTCAGCGGGCCCGCCGGACCGCCTCCTTCCAGCCGTCGAGCAGCTGCCGATGACGCTCCCTGGGCATGGCCGGATCGAAGCGTCGCTGCAGACGCCAGCGCTGTTCGAGTTCGTCCAGGTCACGGTAGACGCCGGTGGCCAGCCCCGCCAGATAGGCCGCGCCCAGCGCCGTGGTTTCGGTAATCTCCGGCCGTTCCACGGGCATTTCCAGTACGTCCGCCAGCAGCTGACAGAGCCAGTCATTCACCACCATGCCGCCATCGATGCGCAGCACTTCGGGACGGGCCCCGTCCGCGGCCATGGCATCCACCAGGTCCCGGGTCTGCAACGCCACCGATTGCAGCGTCGCCGTCACCAGTTCGTCCACGCCGGTATCGAGCGTCATGCCGCAGAACAGACCGCGGGCCTCGCTGTCCCACCAGGGTGCACCGAGGCCGGTGAATGCCGGGACCAGATAGACGCCACCGGTATCCCCCTCGGTGCGACGGGCACAGGCCTCGGTGGTGGCGGCGTCGGGAATGATGCCGAGCCTGTCCCGCAGCCACTTGACGGCGGCGCCGGCCACGAAAATGCTGCCCTCCACGGCGTAGGTGATTTCACCATTGATGCGCGTGGCCACCGTGGTGAGCAGGCGATTGTCCGACCAGACCGGCGTGGTGCCGGTGTGGGTCATGGCGAAGCAGCCGGTGCCGTAGGTGCTCTTGGACTGCCCAGAAGTCACGCAGGCCTGCCCGAACAGCGCCGCCTGCTGATCGCCGGCCACACCGGCAATGGGCACTGCCGCTCCGAACAGGTCCGGATCGCTGTCGCCGAAATGGCCGGAGGAGTCGCGCACCTCGGGCAGCACTTCTTCCGGGATGCGGAAGCGTTTGAGCAGTTCCGGCGACCAGGCCTGCTCGTTCAGGTCCCACAACAGGGTCCGGGAGGCGTTGGAGGCATCCGTGGCGTGCACGCGTCCGCCGGTCAGCCGCCACAGCAGCCAGGTGTCCACGGTGCCAAAGGCCAGTTCACCCCGCCCTGCCCGCTGCCGGGCATCGGGAACGTGATCGAGCAGCCATTCGAGCTTGGTGGCGGAGAAGTAGGGATCGAGCAGCAGCCCGGAGCGGCGGCGGATGCCTTCTTCGAGGCCCTCCGCCCGCAGTGCGTTGCAGCGGTTCGTGGTCCGCCGGTCCTGCCAGACGATGGCGCGATGGATGGGCCGCCCCGTGGAGCGCTCCCACACCACCGTGGTCTCGCGCTGATTGGAGATGCCGATGCCGGCCAGTTCCTCGGCCTTCAGCCCCGCCCGGCTCAGCGCTTCCTGCGCCACGTCCAGCGTGCTCTGCCAGATCTCCTCCGGGTCGTGCTCCACCCAGCCCGGCCGCGGATAGAACTGCTCGAACTCACGCTGGGCGAGCGCCTTGATCTCACCGTCCGGGGCGAACACCAGGGCGCGGGAACTCGAAGTGCCCTGATCGAGGGCCAGTAGGCAACGGTCAGTCATGCCTGGATGTTAGCCCGCCCGACACAGTTGAAGGAAGCCCGCAGGGGTCTGATGAGACAAAGCCAGCCCCCGCGGCACGGGAGAGCGCTATTTCGCACAGCGAAATGCGCCGATCTGCGCGACATCCAACGAAGGCAGCGTCCCCAGCTTCGGCAGAGCGCCTCGAGATCGGCCCAATCGCTGCGCGATTAGGGCCTTCCCACAAAGTGAGGGGGCGCTGCCAGCTTGTGGGAGAGCGC
>JAFIFL010000144.1 GCA_020832055.1 Gammaproteobacteria bacterium | reverse complement strand
CACCCTGTGGGAGAGCGCTATTTCGCACAGCGAAATGCGCCGATCTGGAGGGCATCCGGCGAAGTCCGCGGCGTCGGCTTCGGCGGATCGCCCCGAGATCGTTACTCCGCTGCGCTGCGGAACTTCCCACAAAGCAGGCTGCGCGCCACCCTGTGGGAGAGCGCTATTTCGCACAGCGAAATGCGCCGATCTGGAGGGCATTCAGCGCAGGCAGCGAAGTCAGCTTCGGCAGATCGCCCCGAGATCGTTCCTGCGCTGGGCCTCACAGGCTGCGCTGCGGAACTTCCCACAATGCAGGCGTCACGCCGCTCTGTGCCGATCTCGATGACATCCGGCGAAGTCAGAGGACGGGTTTGTGAGCTTCGCGCAGATTGAGCGGGGATGGACCCTCTGTTAATCTGATCTCCCATCCGCGGGAAGCTGCTGGCGGTGGCACACCCCCGCACGTACTTCCCTGAAGTGCCTTGCCCGAATCAGGATGGGATGACCATGACGCAATTGATCTGTGTGACCGGCGGCGTGGTGTCGTCCCTGGGCAAGGGCATCCTGTCCGCTTCCCTGGCGGCGATCCTCGAAGCGCGCGGTCTGAAGGTCACGATCTTAAAGCTCGATCCCTACATCAACGTCGACCCCGGTACCATGAGCCCGTTCCAGCACGGGGAAGTGTTCGTCACCGCCGATGGCGTCGAGACGGACCTCGACCTCGGCCATTACGAGCGCTTTCTGCGCACGCGCATGACCCGGCGCAACAACTTCACCACCGGCAGCGTCTACGCTGAAGTGCTGCGCAAGGAGCGGCGGGGCGATTACCTCGGCGGCACCGTGCAGGTGATCCCGCACATCACCGACGAGATCAAGCGTCGCATTCATGCCGGGGCCGCCGGCTACGACGTCGCCATGATCGAGATCGGCGGCACCGTCGGCGACATCGAGTCCCAGCCCTTCCTCGAAGCGATCCGGCAATTGCGTCTCGAAGTGGGGGTCGGCAACTTCCTGCTGATTCACCTCACCCTGGTGCCCTACATCGCCACGGCAGGTGAGACCAAGACCAAGCCCACCCAGCACTCAGTGAAGGAACTGCGCTCCATCGGCCTGCAGCCGGACATCCTGGTGTGTCGATCCGATCACGAAATTCCGGATTCCTCGCGGCGCAAGATCGCCCTGTTCACCAACGTCGAGGAACAGGCGGTGGTGCCGCTGCAGGATGCCGAGTCCATCTATGCCATTCCGCTGATGCTGCATGCGCGGGGTCTCGATCGCATCGTCTGCGACAGGCTGCGCATCCAGGCTCCCGAGGCGGATCTCAGCGAGTGGGCGCGGGTCGTGGATGCCCACCTGCATCCGGAGCGTCGCATCCGGCTGGCCATGGTCGGCAAGTACATGGACCTGCTCGACGCCTACAAATCGCTCATCGAGGCCATCATCCACGCCGGGATCCAGACCCGCACCCGGGTCGAGATCGTGCCCATCGACGCTGAGGACATCGAGCGGGACGGCACCGGGCGACTCGACGATGCCGATGCCATTCTGGTGCCCGGCGGCTTCGGTGGCCGCGGTTTCGAAGGCAAGATCATGGCAGCCCGATACGCCCGCGAGCGCAGCGTGCCCTATCTCGGTATCTGCTACGGGCTGCATGCGGCCATCATCGAGTTCGCGCGCAACGTCGCCGGGCTGGAAGGTGCGAACTCCACCGAGATCGACCTCGACAGCCCCTGGCCGGTGGTGGCGCTGATCACGGAATGGACCGATCGTGACGGCCGGGTGGAGACCCGCAGCGGCGGCAGCGACTTAGGCGGTACCATGCGCCTCGGTGAACAGCAGTGTCGGCTGGCCGAGGGCACCCTGGCGCGGCAATGTTATGGTGCCGGCGAGATCGGTGAGCGCCATCGCCATCGCTACGAGGTCAACGAGTACTATGTGCCCCGGCTCGAAGAGGCGGGACTGAAGATCAGCGGTCGGTCGGTACCCGACGCGCTGGTGGAGATGATCGAGATTCCGGCCCATCCCTGGTTCGTGGCCTGCCAGTTCCACCCGGAATTCACGTCCTCGCCGCGGGAAGGGCACCCCCTGTTCCGTGGCTTCATCGAGGCAGCCCTGACCCGGGCGGGCAGCGCTGCAGAGGCTCCCGCCGCCCGCGAGGTGAGCTGAGTTTCGGTGTTAAACTTACGCGTTCTGCCAGCGAGACGTCCTGCTCATGAAGCTGTGTGATTTCGAAGTCGGCCTCGATCAGCCGCTGTTCCTGATTGCAGGTCCCTGTGTCATCGAGAGCGAGGACCTCGCCTTCGAGACCGCCGGGCGGCTCTCGGAAATGTGTCGGCGCCTCGGCGTGTCGTTCATCTACAAGTCGTCCTTCGACAAGGCCAATCGCTCCTCCCACGACAGCTATCGTGGTCCTGGCATGGAGAAAGGCCTCGCCATCCTGGAGAAGGTCCGCGACCAGCTCGGGTTGCCGGTGCTCACTGACGTGCACGAGGACTCGCCCCTGGCCGAGGTGGCCTGTGCAGTGTCCGTGCTGCAGACGCCGGCCTTTCTCTGTCGTCAGACCAACTTCATCCAGAACGTCTGTCGGCAGGGTCTGCCGGTGAACATCAAGAAGGGCCAGTTCTTGGCCCCCCACGACATGCGGCAGGTGGTGGAGAAGGCCCGCGCCACCGGCAACACCGGCATCATGGTCTGCGAGCGGGGCGCGAGCTTCGGCTACAACAATCTGGTCTCGGACATGCGCTCCCTGGCGATCATGCGCGAGACCGGTTGCCCGGTGGTCTACGACGCCACCCACTCGGCGCAGTTGCCCGGGGCCGGCGGAACGTCGTCGGGAGGCATGCGGGAAGTGATTCCGGTCCTCGCCAGGGCCGCCGTGGCGGCCGGCGTGTCAGGCCTGTTCATGGAGACCCACCCGGATCCGGCAAAAGCGTTGTCCGATGGGCCGAATTCCTGGCCGCTCGATCGCATGGAGGCGCTGCTCGAGCAGCTCATCGCCATCGACCGGGTGGTGAAGTCCCAACCGCTCGCGGAAATGGCGCTGGCGGAAACGGAACTGGCCTGAAACCGATCCCGACAGGAGAGACACACGAGCATGACCGAGATCGTCGCAGTCCACGCCCGGGAGATCATCGATTCCCGCGGCAACCCCACCGTCGAAGCCGAAGTGCGCCTGACCGATGGGTCCTGCGGCCGTGCCGCAGCACCATCCGGGGCGTCCACCGGGTCCCGTGAAGCGCTCGAAATGCGCGACGGTGACGATACCCGCTACCTCGGCAAGGGCGTGCGGAAGGCCGTGGCGGCGGTGAATGGAGAGATCAGCCAGTCCCTGGCCGGCTGTAACGCTGCCGATCAGACTGCGGTCGACCGGCGCCTGATCGATCTCGACGGCACCGAGAACAAGGCCCGGTTGGGTGCCAATGCCATTCTCGCGGTGTCCCTGGCGACCGCCAAGGCCGCGGCGGCAGCGCTCGACAAGCCGCTCTACGCCCACATCGCCGCACTCGCCGGCACGTCCTACAGCATGCCCGTGCCCATGATGAACATCCTCAACGGCGGCGAGCATGCGGATAACAACGTGGACATCCAGGAGTTCATGATCCAGCCGGTGGCGGCCGGGAGTTTCGCCGAGGCTCTGCGCTGCGGTGCCGAGATCTTTCACACGCTCAAGAAGGTGCTGGGCCAGCGCGGGCTGTCCACGGCAGTGGGTGACGAGGGCGGATTCGCGCCGGACCTGCCGTCCAATGCGGCGGCGCTCGAAGTGATTGCCGAGGCGGTGACCTTGAGCGGCTATCGCCTCGGTGAGGACGTCACCCTGGCTCTGGATTGTGCCGCCAGCGAGTTCTACCGTGACGGCGTCTACGATCTCGCCGGCGAGGGCCGCAGGTTCGACGCGGCGGAGTTCGCCGCTTACCTGGAGGGGCTGGCCACCGACTATCCGATCCTTTCCATCGAGGACGGCATGGACGAATCGGACTGGGCGGGCTGGAAGATCCTCACGGACCGCCTGGGTGACCGCGTGCAGCTGGTGGGCGACGACCTTTTCGTCACCAACACCCGGATCCTGCAGCGCGGGATCCATGACGGCGTCGGCAACGCCATCCTGATCAAGTTCAATCAGATCGGCACCCTGACCGAGACCCTGGAGGCCATCGGCATGGCCCGAAAAGCGGGCTATGCCAGCGTGATTTCCCATCGTTCCGGAGAGACTGAGGATGTGACCATTGCCGATCTGGCGGTGGCCACAGGTGCCGGTCAGATCAAGACCGGCTCTCTGTGCCGTTCCGACCGGGTCGCCAAGTACAATCAGCTGCTTCGAATCGAGGAGGCGCTCGGCCATGCCGCGCCGTATCGGGGTCGAGCCGAATTCCGGCACTGAGTCACGCCGGCCCTGGATCGCCATGGGCGGTCTGGTCCTGGTGCTGTGCGCGCTGCAGCTGCGCCTTTGGAGTGGTGAGGCGAGCTGGGCGGAGGTGGCGGAACTTCAGGATCGGTTGGAACTCCGGCGGGCGGAAATCGTCTTGCTGGAACAGCAGAATGCCGCGCTGGAAGCGGAAGTGCGGGTTCTCAAGTCCGGGCCTGCGAGCATGGAAGGCCGGGCACGCAATGAACTCGGCATGATTCGCCGTGGCGAAACCTTCTTCCTCGTGGTGCCGGAGTCGACTGCAGCCAGCCAAGACGTGCGCAGCGAGTGATGGTGGGCAGCCTGCCGGCCTGGCCTCAGCCCGGGGAGCCCCTGTTCCGTGGTGGCTGCCGGATGACGCCGGAGGACTTCGAGGTGGAGGAGCTGCCGGGCTGGACACCGCGGGGTGAAGGGGAACACCTCTTGGTCGAGGTCGCCAAGCGCGGTGCGAACAGCGGCTGGGTGGCGGGAGAGCTGGCCCGTCGCGCCGGCTGTAAGGTGCAGGAAGTCGGCTACTGTGGCGACAAGGATCGCCATGCGGTCACGCGCCAATGGTTCAGTGTTCGCGACCCCAAGCAGACCCTGGATTGGCAGGTGGACGCAGGCGGTGAGGGTTGGCGCATCCTGCAGACGGCGCGCCACGACAGGAAGCTGCGCCGCGGCGACCATGGCGCCAATCGATTCAGGTTGCGAGTGGAACTCGACGCCCCGGCTTCGGCACCGGCGGTGGACGCCGCCCGGCAGCGGCTTGTCGCCGGCGTGGCCAACTATTTCGGCCCCCAGCGCTTCGGTCGCGCGGCGGGAAACCTGGTGAAAGTGCAGGCCTGGGTGGACGGTGCACGGCTGCCGGGTCGAGGTCCCGAGCGCGGCCGGATCCTGTCCTCGGCGCGCTCGTTCCTGTTCAACGAAGTGCTGGCGGCGCGCATCCGTGCGGGTTGTCTGACGCGGCCATTGGGGGGCGATGTCCTGATGGACGACGCTCCGACCGGCCCCCTCTGGGGCCGCGGCAGATCGCCGCTGACCGGCGAGGCGCTTGCCTTCGAGGCCAACGTGCTCGAAGCGTACCGCCCGTGGTGCGACCGCCTGGAGCACGCCGGGCTCAGCCAGGAGCGGCGAACTTTGCTGCTGCGTCCGGCCGGCGTGCGCGTCGAAGCCATGGCGACGGAGCTGCAGCTGGCATTCGAACTGCCCCCCGGAGCTTTCGCGACGTCGGTGCTGGCGGCGCTCGGGGATTTTGAGGACATGGCAAAGCGTGGGGAATCGCGTGACGGACAGTGAATTGCTGGGTATCGGGTTCACCTCGAGGCGAACCCGCGAACGGTTGGTCCGCCGGCTGGCCGACGCCGGTATCAGCGATCAGCGGGTCCTGGCAGCCATTGCGGAGACGCCGCGTCACATCTTCGTCGACGAGGCCCTCGCGCATCGCGCCTATGAGGATACGGCCCTGCCCATTGGCCACGGTCAGACCATCAGCCAGCCCTACGTGGTGGCGCGCATGACCGAGGCGCTGATCGCCGACGGCATTCCGGACTCGGTGCTGGAAATCGGTACCGGTTGCGGCTATCAGGCCGCGATCCTGGCCCGTCTGGTGCCGCGGGTGTACTCCGTGGAACGTATCAGGCCGCTGCTGGAGCGGGCCCGGGAACGGCTGCGGCGGCTCAAGCTGACCAACGTCCAGCTCAAGCATGCTGACGGCAGCTTTGGCTGGCCGGAGAAGGGTCCCTTCGAAGGCATCCTGGCCGCGGCAGCGCCGCGCAGCGTCCCGGAGGGCCTGCTCGAGCAGCTGGCCGTGGACGGTCGGCTGGTCATCCCGGTGGGGGAGGGCGACGTGCAGGATCTCGTGCTGATCCGTCGCACGACTGGCGGCTTCGAACGGGAAAACCTGGCACGTGTGCGCTTCGTCCCCCTGGTGTCGGGAACCTTGCGTTGAAGTCGACCGATGCGGCCGTGAAGGTCCCGCCCCAGGTGTCTCCCGAGTACGCTGCCAAGCGCGGCGACCGCGATCCCTGGGCCTTCGCCGGGCTGTGGCTGCGGGGCGCGGCGATGGGTATCGCGGAGCTGGTGCCCGGCGTCTCCGGCGGGACCATCGCCTTCATCACCGGCATCTATCAGGAGCTCCTGGCCACCATTCGCTCCTATGATCACCGGCTGCTGGCGCTTCTGCTGCGGCGGCAATGGCGAGCGGTGTGGGAGCAGGGTAATGTCGGCTTTGTGCTGGTGCTGCTGTTCGGCATGGCGTCGAGCCTGGTGTCCCTGGCTGCGGTGGTGCAATGGCTGTTCGTCGCCCACGAAATCCTGATCTGGTCATTTTTCTTCGGGCTGATCACCGCTTCGGTGGTGTTCGTCGGCCATGCGGTCACGCCCTGGACGTCCACCCGCTGGCTGCTGGCCACCCTCGGGCTGGTCTTGGGCATGACCTTCAGTCAGCTCGGCGGCCTGCCGCCGACGGATGGGGGCTGGCTGACCCTGGCCTCCGGTGCCCTGGCCATCTGCGCCTGGATGCTGCCCGGCGTCTCCGGCAGCTTCGTCCTGCTGATCTTAGGTCAGTATCAGCGCGTCATTCGCGCCATCAGCGAACTCGACCTGACCTTTCTCGCCATCTTCGGCGCTGGCTGTGTGCTCGGTCTGCTGCTGTTTTCGCGCCTGCTCACCTGGCTGCTGCGCCACTTCTACGGTGCCACGCTGGCCCTGCTCTGTGGCGTCATGGCGGGATCGCTGCAAAGATTGTGGCCCTGGCAGCAGATTCAGAGCTATTACCTGGATTCCGATGGTGGTGCGATCGTGTTGCGGGGGCGGCCGCTCCTGCCCTGGCAATTCGAGGACTATTACGGCGATGACGCCTTGCTCTTCGGCGCAATTCTTGCCGCGCTGGCCGGTATGGCCGTGGTGCTGCTGCTGGATCTGGCCAGTCGGTCTTCGCGGCAGGCCTGAACGCAGGGCCGGTGCCGGTTCCCTGAGGCGGGTGCGCGGCCATCTGCCCTGCATGCTGCTGTTGCTTGGGATCGGACTTGGGCTTGGAGGCTGTCGCTCCACCGGACCGGCACCGGTGGGGGATCGTGGCGCCAGCGACGTGCCGCCCGCCGGAGTGCATGAGGTCCAGCGCGGCGATACCCTCTATTCCATCGCCTGGCGCTACGGTCAGGACTGGCGCGAACTGGCTGCTCGCAACGGCATTGCGGAGCCCTACATCATCCGCCCGGGTGATCGCATCGAACTGACCGCAGGCCCGGCTCGTAGCGCGGCAGCCGTCGGTTCGCGGACGTCTCCGGCGACGGGGTCATCGACGCCGGCGGCAAGAACCTCATCATCTGCGGCCACGACGGCTTCCTCGGCGCCTTCGACGCCATCGGCCGCGACACCTTCAGGAGCGTCTTCGAGGGCGTCTTCAGGGACCTCGTCAGAGACTCCCGCAACGAGGCCGCCGTCGCGACCGTCAGCGCCGGCCGCTGCCGTGCCTGCCGGGGAACTGAACTGGGCCTGGCCGGTGGAAGGCGAGGTGGTACGGGGTTTCGTCGGAAGCGGTGCGCGCGTCAACAAGGGGCTCGACATCCGCGCCCCGGAAGGGGCAACCGTGGCGGCATCAGCCGCCGGAGAAGTGGTGTACGCCGGCAGTGGTCTGCGTGGGTTCGGTCAGTTGGTAATTCTCAAGCATGACGATACCTGGCTTTCCGCCTACGCCCACAACAGCCCCTCCCTGGTCAGCGAGGGGCAGCGGGTCGGGCGCGGGGATCGGCTGGCCGTCCTCCAAGGCAGTGGCGACCACCAGCGGCTGGTTCACTTCGAGATCCGGCGCCACGGCAATCCGGTGGATCCGGCGAGCATCCTGCCCCGTCGATGACGGGCAGGTGTTCAGCGCTCCAGATGAGCGAGCTTGCCGGGCACCCCGTCCCACTCCTCGGCGTCGGGCAGCGGATCCTTCTTCTCAGTCAGATTCGGCCAGATCTCCGCCAGTTCTGCATTCAGTTGGAGAAACTCGGCCTGGTCTTCCGGCAGTTCATCCTCTGAGAAAATGGCATTGGCCGGGCATTCCGGCTCGCACAAGGCACAGTCGATGCACTCGTCCGGATGGATCACCAGGAAATTCGGGCCTTCGTAGAAGCAGTCCACGGGGCAGACTTCCACGCAATCCGTATGCTTACACTTGATGCAGTTCTCGCCGACTACGAAGGTCATCGCTGGGATTCTCCCGAGTGCTGGGTTCGCAAAGCCGGCGTATTCTAGGGTGGCAGGCGGTGAATATCCATGCGTTTTGTCACCCGGTCGCTGGTTGACATGCGCGCGTGCAGGTCAAGTCGCCTGTGGGAGAGCGCTATTTCGCGCAGCGAAATGCGCCGATCACGATGACATCCAACGAAGGCAATGCCTTCAGCTCCGGCCGAGCCCCTCGAGATCGGCCCAATCGCTGTGCGATTAGGGCCTTCCCACAAACGGTGCCAAGCCCAAGCAATTGAAAGCAATATCGTTCTCAGAAACCAGGAATCAAGGGAAGTCGAACTCCGGAATCGCCCTGCCGTCAGCTTTCCGGCGAGTCGAGCAGGCCCCGAAGGCGATACAGGGCGTCCAGCGCCTCCCGGGGGCTGAGGCTGTCCGGGTCGTACTCCCGCAAGGTGTCTTCGAGGACCGTATCGGCCTTGCAGAGCACCGGTTCCGGGGCGCTGGGCATCGCGAACAGGTCGCTTTGGGTGGGCGTGGTCTCCCGCGCCAGACTCTCCGCTTCGAGTTCCGCGAGGCGACCCCGGGCGGCCTGGATCACCGGGTCCGGGACGCCGGCGAGTCGCGCCACCTGCAGGCCGTAGCTCTGGCTGGCGGGGCCGGGCTCCACCCGATGCAGAAAGACGATGCGGCCGGCGTGCTCGGTGGCGGTCAGATGGACGTTGGCGACCCCCGCTTCCTCTTCCGCGAGGCTGGTCAGCTCGAAGTAGTGGGTGGCGAACAGGGTGAAGGCGCCGATCTCGCGAGCGATGTGGCGGGCGCTGGCCCAGGCCAGGGACAGACCGTCGAAGGTGCTGGTGCCGCGGCCGATCTCGTCCATCAGGATCAGCGAGGACGCGGTGGCATTGTTGAGGATGCTGGCGGTCTCGGTCATTTCCACCATGAAGGTCGAGCGTCCCCCGGCCAGATCGTCGGCGGCGCCGATGCGGGTGAAGATGCGATCCACCGGGCCGAGCTGTGCGCTGCGGGCGGGGACGAAACTGCCGGTCCAGGCCAGCAGCACGATCAGCGCGGTCTGGCGCATGAACGTGGACTTGCCGCCCATGTTGGGGCCGGTGATCACCAGCATGCGGGTGGCGTCGTCGAGTTCGAGATCATTGGGGATGAAGGGGCTCTCGAGGACCGACTCCACCACCGGGTGGCGGCCTTCGCGGATGCGGATGCCGGGCTGCTCGCTCAGTTCGGGGCAGCACAGGTCCAGGCTGGCTGCCCGCTCGGCGAAGTTCGCGAGGACGTCGAGCTCGGCGAGGCCCTCTGCCGTTTCCTGCAGCGCCCCGAGATCGCCATTGAGGCTGTCGAGCAAGGTCTCGTAGAGCTGTTTCTCCCGCGCCAGGGCCCGGCTCTGGGCGGACAGAGCCTTGTCCTCGAAGGTCTTGAGTTCCGGCGTAATGAAGCGCTCGGCGTTCTTCAGAGTTTGCCGCCGGACCCACTCGGCGGGGGCCTGCTCGGCTTCCCGGCGGCTGGTTTCCAGGTAATAGCCATGCACCCGGTTGTAGCCCACCTTGAGGGTGCTGAAACCGGTGCGCTCCCGCTCCCGGCGTTCGAGATCCATGAGGAATTCGCCAGCGTGTTCGGACAGCGCCCGCAGTTCGTCGAGCTCGGCATCGAAGCCCGGAGCGATGACGCCGCCGTCCCGCAGTACCGCCGGCGGCTGGGCGATGATGGCACGGGTCAGTTCGTCCCGGCTGGCAGGATGCTCGCCGATGATGGCGTTGAGCGCCGCCAGACGGGGCGCGTCGAGGGCGGCGAGACTGCTGCGGATGTCCGGAATCAGGGCCAGCGCGTCCCGCAGTCGGGCCAGATCCCGTGGCGAAGCCGAACGCAGGGCGACCCGCGCGAGAATACGCTCCATGTCGCCGATGCCGCGCAGGGCCTGCTGCAGTCCGCCGGCCGCGGTCCGGGTCAGCAGGGTGGTGACGGCCTGCTGGCGATGGCGAATGGGTTCGGGATCCCGCAGGGGACGATGCAGCCAGCGCGACAGCAGTCGGCTGCCCATGGCGGTGGTGGTGTAGTCCATGACCCTCATGAGGGTGTGGTCGCGGCTGCCGTCGAGCTGGCGGTCGATTTCCAGGTTGCGGCGGCTGGCGGCATCGAGGGTGATGGCGGCATCCGCCTGCTCCCGGCGCAGGCGGCGGATGTGCGGCAGGGCGCTGCGCTGGGTCTCCTTGGCATAGTCGAGCAGCGCGCCGGCGGCACCGAGGGCTACGTCGAGATCCTCGCAGTCGAAACCGGCGAGATCCCGGGTGCCGAGCTGGGCGAGGATGGCATCGCGACCGGCGCCGGAATCGAACAGCCAAGGTGCCCGCGAGCGGGCACCGCGACGTTCCCGCACGCCAGCCGGTAGCGTGGCGTCTTCAGGCAGCAGCAACTCTGCTGGACGCAGGCGTTCGAGCTCCGCCAACAGGGCTTCGGCGGTCGCCACTTCCGCCACGGAGAAGGCACCAGCGGCGAGATTGAGCCAGGCCAGCCCGAAGCCTTGCGGACTCACGGCCACCGCCAGCAGCAGCTGGTCCGTGCGTTCGTCGAGCAGCGCTTCGTCGGTGAGGGTGCCGGGCGTGACGATGCGCGCCACCTGCCGTTCCACCGGACCCTTGCTGGTGGCGGGGTCGCCCACCTGCTCGCAGATCGCCACCGACACGCCGAGCTTCACCAGTCGCGCCAGATAGCCGTCGAGGGAATGGTAAGGCACGCCCGCCATGGGAATGGGTTCGCCGGCGGATTGCCCGCGGGCCGTCAGCGTGATGTCGAGAAGCTCCGCGGCACGCTTGGCGTCGCCGTAGAACAGCTCGTAGAAATCACCCATGCGGTAAAACAGAAGGGTGTCGGGATAGTCCGCCTTGATGCGCAGATACTGCTGCATCATGGGCGTGTGGCCGTTGGAGAGGGGCGCCTTCGTTGCCATGGTTGTACCATCAAGCGAAGGGCCGGGAGTGAAGCATCCGGCCAGCGCGGGCGTCAACAGTGGACGCAGCGCAGCGCCGCCTGTGAGGCAATCGCTCGAAGTTGGCGTGACGCCCACTGTGGGAAGGCCCTAATCGCAAAGCGATTGGGCCGATCTGAAGGCGATCAGCCACAGCCGAGGGCGCCGCCTTCGCTGGATGTCATCGAGATCGGCGCATTTCGCTGCGCGAAATAGCGCTCTCCCACAGCGGGCG
>JAFIFL010000143.1 GCA_020832055.1 Gammaproteobacteria bacterium | reverse complement strand
CATGGCCTGCCTCACTCCGGTGGCAGGCGCCGACAGCCATCTGACATTTTGCGCCGGTCACTGCGCGATACATTGAGCGGAACTTTGCGTCAGGCATTGCGGGCCATCAGCCCGCCATCCACCGGAATCACGGCACCCGTAATGTAGGAGGCCGCCGGCATGCACAGGGACACGGTGATCTGGGCCACCTCCTCCGGTTCGCCGTAGCGCTTCAGCGCCGTGCGCCGCTTGGCGAAGATGATCTTGTGTTCGTCGGGAATGGCCTCGGTCATGCCGGTACGAATCGGCCCGGGGCAGATGCAGTTGACGGTAATGCCCTCGGGGCCGAGTTCCACCGCCAGCGACCGGGTCAGACCCGTCACGCCGGTCTTGGCAGCCGTGTAAGGGCTCCCCATGGGCGTCGCGCCGAGGCCTTCGGTCGAGGCGATGTTGACGATGCGGGCTGCATCGGACTTGCGCAGCCAGGGCAACGCGGCGCGCACTGCGCGCACGTGGGCTGTGAGCAGGACCGCGATATGCCGGTCCCAAATGGCCATGTAGTCCTCGGCATCCACGGCTGTGAACGTGGAGATCCCGGCGTTGTTGATGAGAATGTCCAGCCCGCCGAACTGCTCCACCACGTCGGCGAAGACGCGGTTGATCTCGGTACCGTCCGAGACGTCGAGACGCCAGGCATGGGCGGTACCCCCATTGTCGTTGATCTCTTCGACCACCGCCGACAGCGCTTCCTCATTGAGGTCCATGGCGGCCACCTTGGCGCCCTCGTCCGCGAGCAGCTGGGCCGTGGCGCGCCCCATGCCGCTGGCGGCACCGGTGACGATGGCTACGCGCCCCGCAAGGGAGCGGTCGAGTCGGGTCAGTCTGGGCATGTCGTCTCCTGGTCGTTGTCGTGCCGCCACAGGGCGGCCACCTCCCGGCCCCAGTGTTCCACAACTCCCGCGCACGCACACTACTGAACGGATCCGCAACGGATCGGACTGGACGGCGGATCTGCGCAGCCCGCCCTGGCGGAACTTGCCGGATCATCCTGCGACTGAGGATCGCGATGAGCCCGTCAGTTCATCGCCCCATCGTCGAGCCAGGCCAGTGCCTCCGGCATCGATCGGACAACACCCCGGCGACGGGGCACGTTCATGTCGGCGAGGGTCGTGAACATGCGCAGAATGCCGAATGCGAGCTCTCCGGAGGCCACATAGACCACCCGCTTGGGACCCACATCGACGCGATGGCGCAGCCCCTGGACGATGCGCTGCAGCTCTGCGCGGGACAACCCGCTGAGATCCACGTCGGACAGATCGAAGATGACATCGTTATCAGGATGGTAGGCGGGGATGCCTTCGAGTTCCGCCAGCCACGCCCGGACTGCAGCAGCCGTCGCCAGCCCGCTCGGGCGGAGCACGAGCACTCCGGGATGGGAGTCGGGGTCGATGATCATGTCGTTCTGGTCCGTCTCTGCCCTTGCCCGAGACCGCTACCGTACGCTGACCGGCATCCCCCACGCCAGCCTCGTCAGCCGCCCATCCCGCGGCATCAGAGACTGGACGCTGCAGGGCCGCTGATCGGAGTCGCAACGCTACCGAGGTGACGACCCCAGGCTTCTGAGCCGCGGGAGCACAGATGCACAAACGACGCGAGCACCATCGGCCATACCGGGCCACTGCCAGCACCCTGCAACAGACGGGCTGACCAGGCCAGGGTCAGCCCGGTGTAGGCCAGATCGTCCACCAGCAGCACCGGTTCGGCTGGCGGCCGCCTCACCAGCCGCAGGCTGCTGCTCAGACTGGCCAGCCGCTCCGGCGAGGCCGCGGTGGCGAGAGTCGGCGGCGGCCTCGGATGGGTCTGTTCGAGTACCTCCATAAACGGCAGATCGAGCTGCTCGGCAAGTCGCCAGGCCAACTCCGGGACCCCGTTCGGATGCCGGCAGGACGGCACGCAGGTCACCCAGCGCGGCTGCGGGGATGGCTGCCAGCCGAGCAAGAGGTCGCGACAATCGACAATCAGCTGTGCCGGCCAGCGCCGGCGGCCACCCTTGACGGCCGCCAGGACCCGCGCGGCTTCAGGGTCGTCAGCCCTGCAGAGCACCCGGCCGGGCCGCGCACGGTCCCTGCGGGGAATCTCCCCTGCGGCCTCGGATGGCAGCCCCGCTGGCCAAGCCTCGAGCGGCGCCAGTGAACCTGCACCAGGCTGCAGGAACCCTGCGGCGGCCTGCAGGCGGGCCACGTCGACAGACGCCCCGAGCGGTGGCAGCGCAGACAGCTGCCGCCCGGGCCAGACTCGCAGGTGGGCCATGAGTCCCGCGGCACCGAGCTTGCGGGCCAGAAACGTCATGTGTCCACGTCGCAGGCGGGTGTAGGCCTGCATGTCGGCCAACTCCTGCTCCCGTTGCCGCCGCCGGCGGGCGGCAGCAGTCCAGAAGGTCTCGCCGAGGCTAGCGCCGGTGGCCACCCATTGACTGCCGAACCGACGCACCGGCGACGCTTGCACAGTGGCCAGCAGATTCAGCCAGCGCGCCAAACGCTCCGAGGGCACCTGCAGCCGGCCGGCCAGATCCTCCGGCGACATCGGGCCCTGTGCTGCCGCCAGGGTCGACAACAGCGCCTCGCCCTGCTCCCGCTCCATACCCTGACGGCTGACGAGATGGCGACATACGGTGTCATCCTCCTCGCCGCAGAGCAGGATGCCCCGCCCCTGCGCCAGCGCCCGTCCGGCACGACCGACCTGCTGGTAGTAGGTCAGCAGTGAAGGTGGCATCTGAAAATGGATCACCCAGGCCAGATCCGGCTTGTCGAAGCCCATGCCCAGCGCCGAGGTGGCCACCAGCGCCTGCAGGCGGTTGTCCAGGAGGTCGCGTTCGAGCTGCGGCCGGCAGGCGCCACTGCGCCCGGTGTAGGCCGCCACCGCCAGCCCGCAGCACCTGAGCCATGCCGCAAGCCGCTCGGCATCGGCGATGGTCAAGGCGTAGATGATGCCGCTGCCCGGAAGCAGCGGGAGGGTGTCAGCGAGCCAGGCCATCCGCTCCGGCCGCCGCGGCATGTGCAGAACCTGCAGACAGAGATTGTCGCGTCTGACCGGTCCGCGCCTGACTTCCAGATTCGGACCGAGCAGCCCACTCAGATCCTCCAGCACCCGGGCATTGACCGTGGCCGTGGTGGCCAGCAGGCGGTGAACGCCGCTGCGGACCAGGAACGGTGCCAGCAGGCGATAGCAGGGCCGGAAGTCATGCCCCCAGTCCGAGAGGCAATGGGCCTCGTCCACCACCAGCAGCGACCAGCCGGGCACGGTCCTGTCGAAAAGCACAGCGCCGAATCTCGGATCAGCCAATCGTTCCGGAGCAATCAGCAACAGGTCGAGGGCATTGGCTGCCAGCGCAGCCTCGACCCGCCGCCAGGCCCGTCGGTTCTCCCCATGGATGGCCGCAGCCCGCAGCCCCAGGCGGCGCGCTGCCAGGATCTGATTGCGCATCAGCGCCAGCAGCGGCGACACCAGCAGGGTCGGCCCGGCTCCCGCTTCCCGCAGCAGGGACGCCGCTATGAAGTACACCAGACTCTTGCCCCAGCCCGTCCGCTGCACCATCAACAGGCGCCGCGGCCCCGCCAGCAGATCGCGAATGGCTGCCTCCTGGCCGGTACGAAACTGGGCCTGCGGCTGCCCGGTTCCAAGCTGCAGCAATGTCCTGGCCCGATGGGCCACGGCGTCTGTCCAGGCCGTCCCCTGCGGCACCGGGCCACGGTGTCTCCATGGACGCAGACTGTCGCAGGGCTCAGGGCCGGGGGGCAGCGTCGGTGTCCAGCGCGTCATCCGCTTCGCTGTCCCAGTCGTCCAACTCACCGTCCCATTCGCCAGGGGGTTCGCCATCCAGCAGCGGATCCCAATGCGGATGGTTCTCGTCAAAGGGCTGCATGAAGTGGACTTCCCGTCCCGGCGGCAGGTTCTGCCTTGCACGCAGCCGCTGCGCCATCTCGCGCAGGTCGGCCAGCTGATGGGAGACCCAGGGGTCACTGCGGCTGTAGCCACTGTGCGGGTCGGAGAGCAGGGCCAGTTGATCCAGGCACCAGAAAAACGTGTTCTCTCCCGGCAGCCAGGGCCGCACCCCGGGCCGTGGCCCCTCCACCGCTTCGAGGGCCTCCTCCAGCCTGCAAACGAAGGCGTCCACCTCCGGATTGCCGACCACAGCCACGGTGGCATCGTCGAGGTAGCCCAGCAGCTGCGGGATCTGCTCGTCGAGGAATCGCTCCATGTTCATGTCGGTCACCTCCTCGAGCGCATTGCACGCCCGACCGGCCGTCACGGAAAGAGGACATCGACGCCATTCAACGTGCGCCAGAACCGGCAGCCGCTGTAAGTGGATCGCTTACCGAGTGGCAGCCACGGTGCTCGGCCTGGCGCCGATCCTGGCGGCGAGTCGTGCGGACCATGGCCGCCGCGAGCCATTGGACACCTCGCCAGCGGCGCCGGATGATCGGGATTCGTATCCGGACAGCAAAGGTCTGACCATGATCGAACATCACCTGGACATTCTCACCAGCGAAGGGGAGATGAACACCTTCATCGTCCATCCGGAGGAAGGCGGGCCCCATCCCGTGGTGTTCTTCTACATGGACGCCCCGGGCAAGCGCGAGGAACTCCACGACATGGCACGACGCATCGGCAGCGTCGGCTACTACGTGGTCCTGCCGAACCTCTACTACCGTGCCACCCGCGAGTTCGAGCTCGATTTCGAATCCGAAGCGAGCCGCAAGCGCATGTTCGAACTCATGTACGGCCTCGGCAACCGCATGGTCGTCCGGGACACCGGCGCCATGCTCGACTTCGTCGACACCCAGGACGAAGCCGACAGTCGGCGCATCGGTTGCGTCGGCTATTGCATGAGCGGTCCCTTCGCCGTTGCGGTGGCTGCCGCCTACGCCGGGCGCCTGGCCTGCGCGGCCTCCATCTACGGAGCCAGGCTGGTCACCGACCGCGATGACTCGCCTCACCTGATGCTCGAACAGATTCGCGGCGAACTCTACTTCGCGCTGGCCGAACACGACGAATGGGCACCGCCGGAGCTGATCGACAACCTCGCCTCAGCCCTGCAGACGAGCGGCGTGCGCCACCGCCTGGAGTGGTATCCGAACGCTCACCACGGGTTCGCATTCCCGAAGCGGCCACGCATCTACCATCAGCCCAGCGCCGAACGCCATTGGGAAAGGCTGTTCGCACTGTTTCGGCGCAACATCGGTCCGCGATGGAACCAAAATAGTGCGACTAATGCACCCAAATCGAGCACATGATACCTCTGGGTTATATCTCAGGATCCGTATCGCCGAATCAGGATCCGTCACCACCCTCCAACCAGAAACAATTTGCCCGAAAATCGCGGTGTTTTTCTAAAATACAAGTCTGAACCCGAAAGCACTTGCCAGCCGCCCCATTCTGGCTGTTATATTGGGCATGACCTGAGGGCGTATCGGCACGACGCAGAGCCGCCACGCAAGAGAGCCTCAGGCAGCCAAGGAGAGATGAGATGTTGAAGCAAGTTGTAGCCGGCTCTGCCGGCCTGTTGTTCCTTGCCGCCTCTGCGGCCCCGGTTTTCGCCAGCGACGCCCGCTCCGCCGGCAACCTTGATCGCAATTCGCTGCAGACTTGCGAATCGGCGATCCGCAACCAGGTTCGCCCCGTTGACATTCGTGAGACCTACCACGACCGCAGCGAGCAGGGCACCCACGTGATCTACGCCAATGTCCGCACCCTCGAGGATGGCAAGCTCGCGAACAGCCGGGTGACCTGCCAGACCTCCGCATCCGGCCTGCGCCTGCAGGGATTGGAGACCGCCAGCGGCCGCTGGGTGGAAGGGAGCCTGGCCTACAGCCTCAGCCAGAACTGAAGCCCGCCCGCCCGGCGGCCCCGCCGCCGGGCAACCTCCTGCCCTCAGCAGCCATCCGACAGCGTGGGTTTCAGCCCGCAACCAGGCTTCGGGATCGTGGCGTCAGAGCTGCCGCAACGGAATCCGATCCGTCGCGCCACTCGACAACCCCAGATTATTGCCATCGAGAATACGATCCGCTCGATAACTCGAGCGCACCAGGGGCCCTGCAGCCACTTCACGGAATCCCCGCTCCAGGCCCCAGGCCCGGTAGCGGTCGAAATCTTCCGGCGGCACCCAGCGGGCGACCGGGAGGTGATTGCGGGTCGGGCGCAGGTACTGGCCCATGGTGAGGACGTCCACGTCGTGAGCCCGCAGGTCGTCCATGGCGGCGCGGATTTCGTCTTCCTCTTCGCCGAGACCCAGGATCAGGCTGGTCTTGGTGAGGACCTCGGGCCGGTGGCGTTTGGCGAAGGCCAGCACGCCGAGGGTCTGGGCATACCCGGCGCGCGGATCCCGGACCACACTGGTGAGCCGCTCGACGGTTTCCAGATTCTGGGCAAAGACCTCCAGACCGGAGTCCACCACCGTCGCCACGTCGCGTTCGCGGCCATCGAAGTCGGGGGTGAGCGCTTCCACCGCCGTCTCAGGACAGGTGGCCTTGATGGCACGCACACAGGCAGCGTAATGGGCCGCCCCACCGTCATCGAGATCGTCGCGGTCCACCGAGGTCAGCACCACGTAGCGCAGGCCCATGAGCCGGACCGCTTCCGCCGCCTCTGCGGGCTCGTTCGCATCCAGCCAGCCCTTGGGGTTGCCCGTGTCCACGGCGCAGAAGCGACAGGCCCGGGTGCAGACCGAGCCCATGAGCATGATGGTGGCCGTCCCGTGATTCCAGCACTCCCCCATGTTCGGACAGTGGCTCTCCTCGCAGACGGTGGCGAGACGATGACTGCGGACCACTTCGCGGACCTCGGCAAAGCGTCCGCCTGAGGGCAGGCGAATACGCAGCCAGTCGGGCTTGCGCTCCACCGGGACGGTGTCTCGCCGCTGTTTCTGCCCGTTCTTGACTGCCGAATAGCCGAGTTCGGTGCGGTACTTGCTCCCGGTGTCGACCTTCGGTCCGTCTACGGCTCGCGCCATGGTTTGTGGCTCCCGGCTGCTGATGGTGTCACGGCTGTCAGTGTAGCAGTTGCCGCTTCAGGCGCCGTCGGCGGCGCGAGGGCGATGACGGGAAAAGTATCCGGGGTCCCGCAACTCACCCGTAGCATAGTCCAGCTCCGGATAGGCCAGTCCGTGGCGTTGGCAGTAGGCCGCCAGTTGCGGCTCACCCCACTCGAAGAACAAGGTCCGCCAGGTGGCATCGTCGAGCCGCCGCTCATCGTAGAACCCCGCCAGGGCGCGCTGCCTGTGGGCCTCGGCGAGAAGAATGGCCGCCGCCACCGAAACATTGAAAGACTCCACCATCCCCACCATGGGAATGGTCACCGCCCGATCCGCCAAGGCCAGTCCGGCGCTGCTCGGACCTTGTTTCTCAGCCCCCATGAGCAAAGCCGTGGGCCGGGTGAAGTCGACTGTGCGGAAATCCACCGCCGATTCGTCGAGGTGGGCCACCACCACCTGATAGCCGGCGGCCTTCAGGGGTACCAGCGCATCGGTGACGTCGGGATGCCGCTCGATCCGAACCCAGCGCTGACTGCCCATGGCGGTGGACCGAAAGGTCCGGAAATCTGCATCCGCCACCACGGCATGCATGTCGAGCACGCCGAAGGCATCGCAGGACCGCACGATGGCCGACAGGTTGTGGCCCTTGTGCACGGAGTCCGTGACCATGCGCAGATCAGGCTGGCGCCGATCGAGCACCTCGCGGATGCGTCGCGCCCGGGCTGGGGTCATGCTCTGCGCCTCGATTCCCGTATCCGCTTCGGCATCAGCCGACAATGCGCACGGCTTGCTCGGCCATGCGCTCCTTCCATTGCGCCGGCCCGGTCTGATGCACCGATTCGCCGTTGACGTCCACGGCCACCGTCACCGGCATGTCCTTGACCTCGAACTCATAGATGGCCTCCATGCCGAGTTCCGGGAAGGCGACCGTGCGGGAATGGACGATGGCCCGGGAAACCAGATATGCGGCACCGCCCACGGCCATGAGGTACACCGCCCGATGCTTGCGGATGGCCTCGATGGCCACAGGCCCCCGCTCGGCCTTGCCGATCATGCCGAGCAGCCCCGTCTGAGCGAGGATCTGATCGGTGAACTTGTCCATGCGGGTGGCCGTGGTCGGGCCGGCAGGCCCCACCACCTCGTCACGCACGGGGTCCACCGGACCCACGTAGTAGATGAAGCGCCCGGTGAGATCCACGCCCTCAGGCAGGCCCTCACCGGAGTCGAGCAGTTCCTTGAGCTTCTTGTGGGCGGCATCCCGGCCGGTGAGCATGCGGCCGTTGAGCAGCAGCGTTTCACCGGGCTGCCAGCTGGCAACGTCCTCCCGGGTGACGGTATCGAGATCCACTCGGCGGGCGCCTGCGCCCGGATCCCAGGCGATCTGCGGCCAGTCTTCGAGGCTCGGCGGCGTCTGCAGGGCAGGACCCGTTCCATCGAGTTCGAAGTGAGCGTGCCGGGTCGCCGCACAGTTGGGAATCATGCACACCGGCAGTGACGCGGCGTGGGTGGGATAGTCCCGGACCTTGACGTCGAGCACGGTGGTCAGTCCGCCGAGCCCCTGGGCGCCGATGCCCAGGGCGTTCACCGCGTCCATGATCTCAAGACGCAGTTCCTCGGCCCGGTTGGCAGGACCACGCGCGCGCAGATCATGAATGTCGATCGGATCCATGAGCGATTCCTTGGCCAGCACCGCGGCCTTCTCCGCCGTCCCGCCGATGCCGATGCCGAGCATGCCCGGCGGACACCAGCCCGCCCCCATGGTCGGAATGGTCTTCACCACCCAGTCGACGATGGAGTCGGAGGGATTGAGCATGACCATCTTGGCCTTGTTCTCCGAACCGCCGCCCTTGGCAGCCACCTGGACGTCGACCTTGTCACCGGGGACCACCTCCATGTGAATCACCGCCGGAGTATTGTCCTTGGTATTGCGGCGTGCGCCGGCCGGATCTTCCAGGATGGACGCCCGCAGCACATTGTCCGGATGGGTATAGGCGCGCCGGACACCCTCGTTGATCATGTCCGCAACGCTCATCGTCGCTTCCCAGCGCACATCCATGCCGATCTTGATGAACACGGTGACGATCCCCGTGTCCTGGCAGATGGGCCGATGGCCCTCGGCACACATGCGCGAATTGATGAGGATCTGCGCCATGGCGTCCTTGGCCGCCTGGGACTCCTCCCGCTGCCAGGCCTCGTGCACCGCCTGGATGAAGTCCACGGGGTGGTAATAGGAGATGAACTGCAGGGCGTCGGCGACGCTCGCAATGAGATCATCCTGGCGGATCAGCGTCATGACCGGAAACTCCTCGGTAGTTCTGGACGCGCAATTATACGCATCTCGCCGCGCCGGGCATGGACCGTGTAGGCTTGGCGGTCGCGTGCGCAAGATAGATGGAGGTGGTTCATGGCAGTGTGGCTGCAGGCAATTCTGACCCTGGCCCCGGCAGCCCAATGCCAACAGCTCGCTGAGTGGCTGGAACACCGCGGACGCCAGGACCTCACCACCCGGGGCGGCCGGCTTTGGGGGCTCTGGGAGGGCCGTTCCGGCCTGGGATTCGGCTCCGACGAGGCGATCCTGATGAGCGTATGGCCCGACGACGCCAGTGCCGGCGCTGCAGTGGAACTGATGAAGGCCATGCCCGGGGTGCTCGCCGTCGCCGGGACGCCGCTGCACCCGACCCTGCGGCCACAGGACGACCACCCGGCAGCGGGCGGCGGGAGTTGGGTCTTCCGCGAATTCCACCTCGCCGCTACCGACATCGAAGCATTCCTCGAGCGATCCGCCGCGGCCTGGGAGAGCTTCGAGGCGACCTTCGACAGTGAAGTGGTTGGTCTGTTCCGGGGCCCCAACCTCGATGGCGAGACCGCATCCCTGCTGCTGATCACGCGCTACGCAGACCTCGATGCCTGGGAAAAATCACGCAACGCCGACGCTGCACCGGGAGCCTGGCAGCAGCTCTCCGAACGCCATGCCCTTACCCGCTGGACCCGGGCCCGCAGCGCCACCCGGCAGCCGCTTCCCGGCGAGCAGTGAATACGCACTTTTCGCTGGCGCACCTTTAGGCTAGCTTTGACTTGTGCGACGCAAGCAGCGACGTACCGTACTGGAGGTTTTCCACATGCCTTGGCTGGTACCGCGCTCGGGTGAGTTTGCGCGCTTCGAATTGACTGGACGTACCGTAGTCGGCCGCAATGACGATGCCGACCTCCGGCTGGATCAGCATGCCGTCAGCCGCATCCACTGCGTCATCCATCGCCTGCGCGACGGCAGTTGGGCCATCCACGACCCGGGCAGCCGCAATGGCACCTGGGTCAACGGTGAACGCATCCACCACATGCGCGCCCTGAAGGATGGCGACCTCATCGGCCTCGGCAGCCGCAAGGAAGCCGCCACCTGGGAGTTCCATACCGAAGAGCCGCCCCCACCGAGGGCCGATCGGAAGCGCTCCGACAGCCTCGTCGAGACCCGGATCATGGTCGCGGCCAGCGCCGCCTTCGCGCCCGAACAGCAGGTCGAGGACACGCGGCAGCTGCGCCAGGACTACGAACGCCTGCGCGCGGCCTGGGAAATGGTCCAGCGCCTGGCTGGCGAGGTCCGGATCGATCACATGCTCGGCAATGCTCTCGATGCCCTGCTCGACATGTTCAGCGCTGATCGCGGCATCGCCCTGCTGCGCGACCGCAACGGCCTGCTGCGCCGCGCCGCCCATCGTTCCCGAAGCGATGGCCGCGTCGGCGTGTCGGACACGCTGCTCGCCGAAGTCCTCGATGGCCATTGCGCGGTGATCAGCCGCGATGCCTCACAGGATGAGCGCTTCGCCAGTGCCGAGTCCATCGTCGCCCAGGGCATTCGTGCCACCATGGCAGCACCGCTGATGCACGCCGGCAAAGTCCTCGGGGTAATCGTCCTGGACAGCGCACGGAGTCTGGTCGCCTTCACGGAGGATGACCTGGCAGTTTTCGAAACCGCCGTCCGCCAGCTCGCCCTGACCCTGCACAATCTCGAACTCGCAGACAACCTGCGTCAGAAGGAAGCCGAGCGGGAGCGCTTCGAGCGTCTCGTGACGCCGTCCCTGGCAGCGCAGATCGCCAGCGGCATGCTCAAGGTCGAACGCCGCGGGCAGACCCGCGACGTAACCGTCCTGTTCTGCGACATCCGCGGCTTCACCAGCTTGAGTGAGCGGCTGAGCGCCACCGATCTGGTGGAGCTGCTGAACATCTACTACGAGGAGATGGTGGACATCGTCTTCGAACACGAGGGCACCCTGGACAAGATCATCGGCGATGCCGTGATGGCGATCTTCGGCGCTCCCTCCGACCAGCCTGATCATGCCGAGCGTGCCCTGCGCGCAGCGGTACAGATGCAGCGCCGCATGGCCGAACTCATCGCCGGCGAGCGGCCCGCCCTGCGCGAGCCCCTGGCCATCAGCATCGGCCTCAACAGCGGGGAAGTCGTGGCCGGGTTCCTCGGCAGCCCCGTGGCACTGGACTACACCGTAATCGGCGACGTCGTGAACACTGCCGATCGCATCTGCGGCGCTGCAGCCGCAGGCGGCATCCTCATCGGCGAATCGACCCAGACCCGGATCGGCAAGCACTGGCGCCTGAAAGCCCGCACCGCCATCCAGGCCAAGGGCAAGGCGGACAACGTCGGTGTCTTCGAAGTCGAGTACCGCGACGGATTGTAGAAATTGGCAGCGCCCCCACTGTGGGAAGGCCCTAATCGCACAGCGATTGGGCCGATCT
>JAFIFL010000142.1 GCA_020832055.1 Gammaproteobacteria bacterium | reverse complement strand
ACGCCAGCTTCGGCAGAACGTTTCGAGATCGGCCCAATCGCTGCGCGATTAGGGCCTTCCCACAAGGGAGTGCGTCCATTTGTGAGCAAGCGATCTCGATGACGTTCTGCTACTTCTCGCCGTTGAGATAGCGATCGAGTTCGGCGTGGAAGTGTCGCAGGCGCTGTTCCTGCTCGCCCCAGAGCTGGCCCTTGAAGGCCCGGGATCGCATGCCGGCCTGGACGATGGGCAGGAGCTCTGAATCCTGTTCGAGGACCTGGCCGAGGCTCTTTGCGCCTTGCAGGCCGAGGTGCTCGCACTGGGGGCGGGTCTTGCCGGAGATGTCCATGCCTTCGGGAATGCCCATCCAGGCCGGGGCCTCGGGTTTGGCGGCTTCCACCGGCAGCAGCATGGTCATGGTGTCGTAGTAGAAGCGCTCCGGATCGGTGGGGTGGGGCAGGAAACGCATCACGAACACGCCTTCCGGGTGGCAGCCGATCTGCACGTTGGGGAACAGGCCGGTGGCCCAGCTGTCGGTGAGCTGATTGTCGGTGAGGGCCGTGAAGTCCTGGCCCCGGCGTTCGGCCCGCGCCCGTTTCGCTTTCTGGATGGCGGGGCGCACGTCGCGGGCGGTGCCCTCGAAGGTCTCGGGATCGATGCCGACATCGGCGAGCATGAACTTCAGGCCGTCGTTGAGGCTGGTCTGGTCCTTGCGGCGCGGCGTCGGCTGGCCGATGGGGACGATCATGCGGCTGGCGCCACTGTGGTAGAGGTCGTACTGGACGTCGAGGTCGGCCATCACGTCGCGGGTTTCCGGATGCACCTGATGCAGGTGGTAGCTCTCGTAGAAGGCCTCCACGCCCACTTTCCAGTTCGCCATCCACTCGGTTCGGATGTGGCGGACGACGTTCATCCTGTCGATGTTGTAGGCCTCGAGATAACCGTCCGGAAGGCCGATGGCCTCGCGCAGGGGCGGCGGATTCTCGGCCATGCTGACGAAGACCAGCCCGGCGTGCTCGCCACAGGCCACTTCCACGAGCCCCGGATTGTGGCAGATGACTTCCTCCCGGAAGGTGTCCCGATCGGTGATCGCCACCAGTTCGCCGTCCAGGTTGTAACGCCAGGAGTGGAAGGGGCAGACGAAGCGCGTGCTGCGGCCGCGCTCTTCGAGCAGGATGCGGCTGCCGCGGTGGGCACAGACGTTGTAGAACGCCTTCAGCCCCGACTCGTTGCGGACGACGATGATGGATTCGTCGCCGATCTCGAACAGCAAGTAGTCACCCACCTCGCGGACATCGGCGCTGACGCCGGCCAGCAGCCAGGCGCGGGTCCACAGGCGCTCCCATTCCAGCCTTTTGAAGTCCTGGCTGAAATAGCGGTCCTTGTCGAGGACGGCGGTGCCGTTGTCGACGTGGGGCTGCTTGGCTTCCAGGCTGTCCGCCGGCGCATGCGGGTCGATGACGGCGAACTTCGGTTGTGTGGTCATGATGTCACCTCCTCTTCGCGGGCAGGGCGAAACTGGGGCAGGTGGATGGTCTCGTCGCGAGCCTCGAAGGTCACCGTGACCTCGAGTCCCACGGTCAGTTGCGACTCGCTGCAGTCGTGCAGATTGGTCATCATCAGCGGCCCCTCGTCGAGGCGGACCAGGGCCACCGCGTAGGGCACCTCACTGGCCCATGCCTCGGTGAGCGGGATGTGGATCCAGGTGAAACTCGCCACCCGTCCCCGGCCGGCGCTGGCCCGCCATTCGAGTCGGCTGCCGCGGCAGCGGGTGCAATGTGAGCGGGGTGGCAGCTGGACGTGGCCACAATCCAGGCAATGCTGCAGGCGCAGTTCCCCGCGGCGGCAGCCGTCCCAGTAGGCTTCGGTCAGGGGCGTCGTCCGCG
Source organism: Gammaproteobacteria bacterium (assembly GCA_020832055.1). GTDB lineage: Bacteria > Pseudomonadota > Gammaproteobacteria > Pseudomonadales > Azotimanducaceae > SLTB01. The sequence continues at coordinate 9,969 of JAFIFL010000142.1, read as the reverse complement.
GCAGGATGTGACCGTGGGTGCTCATCGTGTGGCCTCCGTGCCGAGAATCAGCGTGCTGTGGCTGGACAGGGTGCCGCCCTGGGCGTGGACCAGGGCCACCTCGGCATTCGGGACCTGACGCTCGCCGGCCTGGCCTCGCAATTGGGTGACCATCTCGGTGACGTGGAACATGGATCCTGGGTTGCCCGGATGGCAGTGGGACAGCAGGCCCCCGTGGGGATTCACCGGCATCGCACCGCCAAGACGGATGCCGCCTTCGAGGACGAAGGCGCCTGATTCTCCACGTGGACAGAGTCCGAGATCCTCGAGCAGGAACAGTACGACGGGAGTGAAGCAGTCGTAGAGGCCGGCCACGTCGATGTCCTTGGGGGCGATGCCTGATCGGGCGTAGGCCTGACGACCTGACTCGACCGCGGCGGAGCGGGTCAGGTCATGGGCGGCGCTGAGGTGCTCGTGGCTGTGGCCCTCGCCGGAACCGAGGAGGAGCACCGGCTTCTGCCTGAGATGCCGGGCACGCTGCGCGGAGGTGAGGACGATGGCCGCGCCACCGTCGGAGACCAGGGAGCAGTCGAGCACGTTCAGGGGCGTGGCCACCGGTCGCGAGGACAGAACGTCGTCGATGCTGATGGGGTCGCGCTTCTGGGCGCCGGGATGCAGGCCGGCGTGTTCGCGCATGGTCACCGCCACGGCGGCCAGAGCCTCCCGGGACGTGCCGTAGGCGTGCATGTGCGCCCGGGCGAGCAGGGCATAGAGTGCCGGCGCGGTGGGGCCATAGGGTGTCTCGAACTCCGGATGGCCGGCGGCGGATTGCATCTGCCGCGCCTGCTCCCGGGTCAGCCCGGACCGCAGGCGGTCGGCCATGGTGATGAGGACCGTTTCGCACAGCCCCGCTTCGATGGCCAGGGCTGCGTGCTGGATGACGGACACCGCCGCAGCACCGCCGGCCCCGAGGCCGACGCAGTAGCTCGGAAAGATCTGCAGATATTCTGCCAGTGCCTCAGCCGGATAGAGGAAGGGCTGGGACATGGCGTTGCAGGTGACGAGGCCGTCCACGTCCGCGAACGTCAGGCCGGCATCGGCCAGGGCCCGTTCTGCGGCGATGGCACACAGGGCCTGGCAGTCGAGATCGGTGATCTTGCCCACGGCCGTGTCCGCGGCACCGACGATGGCAATCCCTCCGAGCCCCTTCGTCATGGCGTCAGTGCTCCCTGCGGTCTGCGGAATTGGCGGGATCGAGCATCACCACGGCGGTACCGGGGGTCAGGTTCTCGCCATCCGCATTGTGGACGTGCAGCGCGATCTCCACCCGCCCGCTGTCGTGGTCCACAGCGGTCACCTTGCCGCCCGCTCGCAGGGTCTCGCCGATGTAGGCGGCCTGACGATTGGAGTAGGACAGCTTCGTCAGATGGCCGGCCTCGCCCAGCCACTCCTGCACACATTGGGTGAGCCAGTCGCCCATCAGCGGCCCGGCGATGACCAGCCCCGGATAGCCTTCCACTTCGGTAGCGTAGGGCGCATCGAAGTGAATGCGATGGGCGTTCCACAACGCGGCGTTGTAGAGGAAGAGCTGGACGTTGTCGGGGCAGTGCTCCCGCTCAGGGAGTTCGCTGCCCACTTCGATGTCGGCGAGTCGCGGCGTGCTCATCAGCGCAGAATCCGTGTGGTGACTTCTTCGAGGACGGGCGCGCCGCCTTCGGTGCGCACGTCCAGCGTGATTTCATAAAAGATCAGTGGGCCGCTGCGGCCGGACTTCTCATAAAGATCGGTCAGGGTCCGGCGTGCGACGAGGACGTCCCCCGGCACGATGGGGCGGTGATAGGTGATTTCGAGTCCCCCGGCCATGGCCCGGTCCAGCGGCAGCTTGGGCAGCAGCGTGTCGACGGAGACGCCGTCCGGGGTCAGCTGCTCAAGTTCCACCACGTCCCAGAACAGTGCCACGTGATACAGGGGCGGTGCCTCGTCGCCGTCGAGATGCTTGCGAATGCGGGTGCCGGTGCTCAGCGCGTACTTGCGGATGTCGCGGCGGGTCACGACCTCCGTCCGCGGGGGCGCCTCACGGCCGATGCAGGCCTTCAGTTCCGGTGTCAGCAGTGCGGTCATACCTGACGTTCCTGGTTCTGCCAATAGCGGTCGCGCAGCTCGCGTTTGAGGATCTTGCCCGTGGGTGCCTTCGGCAGGGCTTCCACGAAGTCTACCGAACGGGGCTTCTGATACGAGGCAAGGTGCTCACGGCAGCTGGCGATGATGTCGGCCTCGCTGGCCTCGGTGCCGGGCTTGAGCACCACCACGGCTTTGACCGCTTCGCCCCACTCGGCATCCGGGATGCCGATCACCGCCGCTTCGAGGACCGCGGGATGGCGGTAAATGGCGTCTTCCACCTGGGTGGAATAGATGTTCTCGCCGCCGGAGATGATCATGTCCTTGGCGCGATCGACGATGGTCAGGTAGCCCTCATCGTCCCAGGTGGCGATGTCGCCGGTCCACAGCCAGCCGTCGCGCAACGTCTGCTCCGTCAATTCCGGGCGACGCCAGTAGCCGAGCATGTTGGCCTCGGAACGCACCACGATCTCACCGTGGGTGGCCCCGTCCCGGGGAACTGGATCGCCGTCGGGATCCACCACCCGGACGCTGGTGACGAAGCCTTCGCGGCCGCAGGAGCGCAGCCGCTCCGGGTGGTCGCCGGCGACGGCCCTGGCGTGATCTTCCTGGGACAGGAAGGTCATGGTCATGCCTTCGGTCTGGCCGTAGCCCTGGATCAGGGTGCAGGGAAAGGCGTCGAGGGCCGCCTTCACCACGTCGGCGGGCATGGGTCCGCCGCCGTATTGAATGTTGCGCAGGCTGGAAAGATCAAAGTTCGCAAAGCCGTCCACCGCCATCATCCAGTTGAGCATGGTGGTGATGCCGAGGAAGGCGGAGACTTTCTCCCGCTCGATGACTTCCAGGGCGAGGCGGGCGTCGAAGTTGATCAGTACCAGGGGACAGCCGTGAGCCATGTAGTTCATGGCCAGCGCCACCGGAATGTGGAACATCTGCCCGGTGAGCATATAGACGTCGGTGGGGACGATGCGCTCGGCCACGGTCTGATTGAGCATGCCCATGAACAGGCTGTGGTGGCTGTGTACGGCGCCCTTGGATTCGCCGGTGGTGCCGCCGGTGTAGAGAATGAGCGCCGGGTCATGACCGCCGGTGCTCGCCGAGGCTTCCGGTTCGGAATCGGGGGCGCGTTGGAGCAGGGCCTCGTAGGAAGCATCGGCATCATCACCGAAGGCCAGGATGTGGGGCTTGCTCGTCGCATCGGCGAGAGTCGTTGCCAGCTGCAGGTACTCGCCCGAAGTGACCAGCGCTCGCGGTTCGCCATCGGCGACGATGCGTTCCATGGCGGCCGGTGCCAGGCGCCAGTTCAATGGCTGCGCGATCAGACCGACCCGCGCGCAGGCGTACATGGTCTGAAGGTACTCGATACTGTTCTTCGCCAGGATCGCCACCCGGTCGCCCTTGCTCAGCCCGAGTTCGCCTGTGAGGCCGTTGGCCAGCTTGCGGATGCGGGTATCGAGCTCCCCGAAGGTCAATCGCCGCTCCAGGGCCACGTCGATCACGGCCTCGCGGCCGGGATCGAGCATGGCGTATTTGGCTGGAATCCTGCCGATGTTCATGGCGATGGTCCTCTTGCGCCGTGCCTGCAACCGCGTAGACGTCCTCTGTCAGCGATTGAACAGTACCCCGAACTCCAGGCCCAGGGTGCGTGGCTGGCCGAAGGTTGCGAAGGTCCAGAGATCGGCCACCGGCTGCTCGCCGATGCGGTAGCGCTTGTCGGTGAGATTCAGACCGAAAGCGCGGATGAAGTAGCGTTCCTGGGCATCGGTGTACGTGAGGCTGGCGTTGACCAGCGTCCGACTGTCGGTGAGGCCGTCGAGTTCCTCGGCCACGGGCGAATAGATGAATACCGACTTGTCTTCATAGCTGAGATTCAGACCGGCCTCCAGATCGCCGTGGCGCAAGGGCCACGTGTAGCGCACGTCGACCCCGGCCTGATACTTCGGGGCGCGGTTGACGTCGCGGTCCGAGAGGTCGGTGTCGATGTTGCCATCGAAGTTGGTGTCCACTTCGAAGGAGTCGTACTTGCTCTCCAGCCACCCTATGTTGGCGCGTACCATCAGGTTTTCGGTGAGCAGAGCGGTCAGCTCGGCCTCCATGCCGCCGGCGGTGACCTCGGCCGCATTGAAGAAGCGGGTCTCCTGGAAGGTGCCGCCGAAGGGGTTCTGGAACTGGGCGACGAGGTCGCGCTGGGCATCGTCGTAGATTACGTAGAAACCCGTGAGGTCTAAACGCATCCGTCCGCCGAGCAGGTCGAACTTGAGTCCGAGCTCGAAGGAATCGGCGGTTTCCGGATTGGTGGGTGCTGCGCTGGCTGGCGTGATCGGCTCCCCTGAGGTGCCGGTCTGATCGTTGTAGGCGCCGCTCTTGAAGCCCCGGGCATAGGTGAAATAGGTATACAGCTCATCGGAGACGAGATAGCTGGCCGTAGCGCGCCAGGTGAGTTCCTTCCAGCGCTTGGAGTCACTCAGGACGCCGGTGGGGAAGCGGTCGAAGTCGGCGGCCGCCATGACGTTGCCGAGGGTCTCCCAGTTGAGATTGGGATCGAAGCCGCCGTCGAGTGCCTGCACGAACACCTGATTGCGACCGGTCCAACGCTTCTTCTCGTTGGTCCAGCGCAAGCCGGCACCGAGACTCAAGCGGTCGTTGACGTCATAGGTGACGTCGCCGAATACGGCATAGTTGTCCGCCTTTTGGCGATTGCAGAGGATCTGCGGATTGTTGTCGAAGAAGGTCGGATCGCCGAAGAACTGTTCGCCGAGCCCGAACAGGTCGAGGAAACCGAGGGCCTGGATGACGCAGAACGTGGTGTCGTCTTCCTGGTAGAACACACCGCCGACGTAGCTCAAGGGTCCCGGGCTGTCCGAGGCGATGCGGATTTCCTGCTGGAAGGTCTCCCGGTCGTCGACGCGGTTGGCGTCGAACAGCGAGATCGGGCCCGCCTCACCGGGGTAGGTGCTCGGAAGGCGGGAGTTCTGCTCCCGGTAGCCGGTGACGGAACTGATCGTATGGCCGGGAACATGCCAGTCGATGTTGAGGTAGTAGCCGTCCACGTCGACCCGGTGGCCCTTGGACATTTCCATGAGCAGATCGTCGCGGTTGGTAATGCCGGTCTGCCTGCGAACGTCGCCGGTGGTGGGCGCACTGAAACCGAGGGCGTTGAACACCATGCGCGGGTCGTCTGGCGTGGTGTTCACGCTCGGAGGCGAATCACCGCGGTCGCGGATGTGCTCGTACTGCAGCAGCGCGCTCACGTTCTCATTGGGTTCCCACAGGGCCCTGATGCGACCGGAGAAACTGTCGTCGCCCCCCACTTTGCTGCCGTCGCCGGCACCGGTGGCGCCGATGTCGGGATGATTGGGGGTGAATGCCACGACAGGACCGAAAGCCTTGCCGTTGCGGAAGTAGCCGTCCGACTTCATGTAGACCCCGGCGGCGCGCAACGCCAACTGCTCGTTGACCGGGACGTTGACGGCAAAGCGCCCTTCACGCCGGCCCCAACTGCCGATCTTGCCGCGGGCATCGAGGCTGAACTCGTCGAGCACCGGGCGCTTGGTGCGGACGTTGATGACCCCGCCGGTGGTGTTCTTGCCGAACAGGGTCCCCTGCGGCCCGCGCAGCACCTCGATCTGTTCGATATCGAACATCTCGAGGAGCTGGGTCTGAACGTGGGGAACGACGAAATCGTCTACCGTCACCCCGACGTGGGAATCGGCGTAGACGATGATGGCAGTCTGGCCGACGCCCCGCATGGCGAATGAGGCGGCGTTGAACCCGGCCTGCTGGGCCGCGGAGAAGTTGGGAACGAGGCCAGCGATATCGCCAAGATGGCGCGGTGCGAGGTTGTCCACCTCGGTGCCGGTGAGCGCGGTCACGGCAACGGGGGTAGTCCGCAGTGCGACATCGCCGCGACGAGTGGCTGTCACCAGCACTTCTTCGAGGACGGCCTCGCTGGCAGCGCTGGTGATGGACGTCGGGATCAGCGTGGCGCCGAGTCCCATGAGCATGAGTGCGCGCAACCAAGGCCGCGCGCTGGAGCTGTGCGGTAGCATCTTCATCATCTTCCCTCCCGAAAGGGTCGGCCTCGAGCTGGACTGGCAGCGCGGGCGACCTCGTCATGGTGGCCGTTTTCCGGGGCGTTCATGACGCCTGGGCTCACCTCGTGCCTGGATTGATGGTGTCTTACCTCGTGTCGTCCCCTCTGTTGCGTGTGTTCTGTTGTGCCATCGCAGGGTCAAGCCTGATTGGACAGATCCATCATCGTGCGTTTGAAGAGGGCCAGGGCCCTCGGAAGATCGACGTCGTCGTCGAAGAACACGGCCGTGCGCAGGCCGAACAGCACGGCGAAAGCCACCTCGGCCGTGTCGCGGGTGTCGCGCTGGGATCGTCCCGGAAGCTGCTCGAAGAGGTGGCTCAGGTAGGCCTTGCACTGGCTGTCGAAGTCGCACTTGATGCGGCGCATGCGCTCGTCGTGGGCGGCGATGCCGAAGCACTCGTGCATGAGACCGATTTCGGACTGGGTCACGGTCTTGCCCGCAAAGAACAGCTCCCCGAGCAGTTCGAGCTGGCGCTCCGGCGATTCCGGCTTGAAGCAGTCGATGCGGTCGAGAATGCGGGTGGCCACATCCTCGAAGTAGCGCACCAGGATCGCGTCCTTGCCGCGGAAGTAGTAGAGCAGGTGGCTCGGTGCCATGTCGCAGGCCCGGGCGATGTCTGCCAGCGTCGTGCTGCTGTAGCTCTGCTCGATCACGCAGTCGTGGAACGCTTTCAGGATGCGCGCCTGGCGTTCGTCACTCTTGCTGTTGGTCGCAGCACTGGCGGCGCGTTGGGTCATGATGCTCCCTCCGATTTTTTAATAATATAAAATAAATTTAGTGGCGCGCAAGAGGGGAAACTCGAACGGATCAGCAGGGTGCAGAAACAAAGAGGGTGCCTTTCGGCACCCCCTTCGTTCAGCTGCGGGTTGTGCGGCGATCAGCCCCGCGGAACCCACGCCGTGCACCAGCCCTCGGCTGCAACGAGCCGGTTCTGGAAGATGGTGCAGGGGCCCCATTCGTCGTCGCCGACGTAGAGTGCGCAGTTGTGGCAGTACTGGTCCGCTCCGGCGACGCCAGCCTTGTCGGGGCGGTTGATGTCGGGATGAGCGTCGATGTCATGGACGTACTTCAGGGCCTTGGCCATGGGATCGTTTTCGGGCATGCGCTCCTGTGCCATGGCAGGGCGGCTGCCCAGGTGGACGACAGGGATCAGGGCTGCTGCGGTCACAGCACCGCGCAGCAGTTGACGACGACTCAGCTTGCGTTCCATCAGGTTCTCCTATGCATTGTCCGAACAGTTTAGCTCGCCCACGCCGTATGATGCATCAGTCAAGCTGTACCGAAGCTGTCGGCGGCAGCCAGTTTGAGCCGATCATCGGCGAGCCCGAAGCGTTGCCAGGGCCCATGGGGATCAGGTCCCCGGCGCACCTCGATGATGCCGTCGCGCAGGTCCATGGCCAGCGCACACACCGTTCCCATCAGCCCGAACTCCCATCCCGGCATGTGGCGCCAGGATACCGTGACCGGATGCTCCGGGTCCTGGCAGTCCGACAGGATCTTAAGCAGGGACGGCCAGTCCCGGGGTCCGGAGCCGGTGAGTTGGCAGGCCCGGGCCAGCCGCGCTTGCGAATTCGGCATGCCAGGGCCGGACTCGAAGTCCTCGCGCAGGAAATGGTTGGTATGGGTCAGCACGCCCGCTTCCGGCTGCAGGCGGTGGCAGGCCCGGCCGGTGAACTCGAGTCCAACCCCCTTGCCGGTGGCGCTGCCCACGAGGATGTGAGCGGAACGCCCGTTGCCGGCACGCTCGAGCAGGGGCTCGAGGTCATCGGGGTGACGCAGATCCAGGATGCCCCGCAGCAGGGCATGTACCGGTAAGCCGTCGAGGCGATGAGGCGAGCGCAGGAAGTTCAGGCAGACGCCGAGCCCTGCGCTGGACAGGCCGATCTTGCCGACGATGCCCGGTTCGCTCAAGGTCAGCACCCGGTGACCGTCCGGATGGCGAACATCCAGGATCGCGATGAGCGGCTCCAGGGCTTCGAGCCAGTCCCAGGTCTGCCCCAGCAGTCCATGCTCGGCGAGGAAGACGGCCGTGCATTCACCGGCTTCGGCGGCCGCACCGGAGACCAGCTCGCTGCGGGCATTGAGGGCATGGATCCAGTGTCGCGGTACGCCGGCGCCGTCGGCGGTGGCGTCCATCTCTTCGGCCAGTTCCGGTGACCACGTCCGGGTGACGGCGGCAAAGTGCGCAGCGCGCTCGATCAGGGTCGACTCCGGCAGCGCGAACACACCCGCGTAGATGTCGATGGCCTGCTCGATGGCCTCGCGGCGGGCGCGGCCATGGGCGTGGCCACGGGCCTGCGCGTCGCCTTCGAGCAGGATGACGGGAACGGGTGTGGCTGGATCGAGCGCGGTCATGCGGGACACCAGCTGACGGGTGAAGGCTGAAAAACTACAGGCTGACCGACGGCGGAGCAACTGGCTCAGCTGGCAGTCAGCAGGACCCTGGTAAAGGTTCGGAAGTCGTCGAGACGCTCCTCGAGGATGGCGCGGAGGATGTCCAGGCTGAGTGCCTGGTAGTCATGGATCGCAATGTTCCTGAAGCCGACCATGGCTTTCAGGCGCTGGCTGAGCTCGGGTGCAATGAGGCCGGCCTGCTGCAGCATCTCGAAGGCATCGCGGGATTGTTGAGGCAGCCCGAGCCCGCGCTTGCGCACGCAATGCATGGCCAAATCGATCGACGCCTCGCATGCGCGGAGCAGGTTGAGCACGATGGCGTCCTGGCGCGTCTGGTCCGTTGTCAGCTTGGCTTCGTGGCCGATGTATTCAGCGGCGATGCGTGCAAGGCAGCGCTCTATGACGGCAGCCTTGTTGAGCAGGACATCGTCAGCCATGGACGCTGCCACGCCGGGCAATGTCCTCGAGGATCCCGGCGCGTTCCTCGTTGAGCCGCGCGTAATCCGACAGGGCACGGCTTTCGTAGGCCTCGAGTTCGCCGCCCTGCCCGAAGATGCGCCTGCCGAAGGCAATGATCTGCGCGCGCATGACGGTCGAGGCCCGGGTCAGATCGATCAGGTCCACGTCACGGTGAAGGACGTCGGCAAGCTCACCGGTCAGATCGAAGAGGCGGGCAGGGTCGAATGCTGAGGCGCCGAGGACGGCAAGGTCGGCATCGCTTTCCCCATGACCGTCGCCGGTCGCCATGGACCCGAACAGGTAGATGGCCCGCAGCTCAGGCAGACGGGCCCGCAGGAGGTCGATGGTACTCCTGAGACTGGATTCTGAGAGGGTGGCGACTGCGCTCATTGCAGTAGCGTAGCACGCCCGGTCCGAGCGGTTGCCCGACGCGCCACGGCTGTCCCGGCAGCTTGCTGACGACTGCCCTTTAAGGGGTCGGTTGAGGTGACTCGCTCAGTCCGCCGCCCATCCGGACGACGATATCGAATTCGGCCCGGGTCGCCGGCTGAATGGACAGGCGCTGATTGCGCTGGTTGATGCGCATGTCGGCAAGCCTGGGATTCGCCTTGAGTTCTTCGAGCGTCACGATCTTCCCGAGTCTGGCCAGGGCCCGTACGGTAACGGCCCACCAGCGCGGATCATCCGGATCCGAGCGGGGATCGTGGTGGGGCGATTCCGGGTCGAACTGGGTCGGATCGGGTATGGCCTCGCGGACGATCTCCATCACACCGACTACGTGGGGCGGCTTGGTGCTGGAGTGGTAGAACAGCGCCTGATCCCCCACCTTCATCTCGCGCATCAGGTTGCGGGCCTGATAGTTGCGCACGCCGTCCCAGAGCGCGCTCTGGTCAGGCTCTCTGAGCAGGTGGTCGTAGCCGAACAC
>JAFIFL010000141.1 GCA_020832055.1 Gammaproteobacteria bacterium | reverse complement strand
CGAAGGCAGCGGCGTCAGCTTCGGCAGAGCGCTTCGAGATCGGCCCAATCGCTGTGCGATTAGGGCCTTCCCACAGGGGAGGGCGCGACACGGCGGCTGTAGCCGCTACATGCTGTCCAGTCCGATCAGACCCTGGCGGGTGGCGGCGAGGGTGGCTTCGGCCCGGGATGAGACGTTGAGCTTGCGGTAGATGGACTTCACGTAGCCGGCGGCGGTGTTGCGGGTAATGCCGAGCAACTCCGCGACCCGGACCACCGTGTAGCCCTTGGCGATGAGCGTGAGCACTTCCTGCTCCCGCGCGGTGAGCTGAGCTTCCGGGTCCGGCGCCGTGGCCTTGGGCTCCTGGAAAACCTGCAGCAGCTTGCGCGCGATCGAAGGCGACAGGGGAGGCTGGCCGGCATGGATGCCCGCGAGCATGTCCACCAGCTGGCCGCGGGACTGATCTTTCAGCACGTAGCCATCCGCCCCGGCCTTCAGTGCGCCGAACAGATGGCTGTCGTCGTCGAAGATGGTGGTGACCACGGTGACCACGTTCGGGTCGCTGGCGCGCAGTTGCGTGATGAGATCCGTACCGGATCCATCGGGCAGGCCGAGATCGATCAGGGCAATGTCCGGACGCCAGGGCTGAGCGTGAACCAGCTTGTCGCGGGCGGACTGCAGCGAGCCGGCTTCACGTATGTCGATGCCCGGAAAGGCAACTCGGAGCGCGTCGCACAGCCAGTTGCGTGCCTCCGGCAGATCGTCGACCACCAATCCCGTGGTGGGTATCCCGGACATGTTCGTAGGTGACTCCACCCTGGTGGCACGCTGGCAGTCTGCCGAGTTTAGCCCAGCGGGACGTGGCGCCCCCCCCCCCACGCGGGGGGGGGGCGGCCGGTCAGCTCGGCGGTGCGTAGGCCTGGGCGGGCAGCCAGGTGACGATGTCCGGCCAGTAGAAGATCAGGGCACCGCCGAGGATCTGCAGACCGATGAAGGGCAGGACGCCGCGATAGATGGTGCGCACATCGAGCCCGGGCGGTGCCACGCCCTTGAGGTAGAAGATCGCGAAGCCCACCGGCGGGGTCAGGAAGGAGGTCTGCAGACACACCGCGAAAAGCACAGTGAACCAGACCAGGTCGAAGCCCAGCGCCACCACGACGGGAGCCACCAGCGGCAGCACGATGAGGGTGATCTCGATCCAGTCCAGGAAGAAACCGAGGATGAATGTCATCAGCAGGATGCACAGAACGATGCCGGCGGGACCGAAGGGCAGCTCCAGCAGCATGCGCGCCATCAGCTCGTCGCCTCCGAGCCCGCGCAGGACCAGGGAGTAGGCGGTGGCGCCCAAGAAAATCGCGAATATGAAGGCGCTGGTCCGGGTGGTCTGTTCGAGAACGTCTGCCAGCACCGCTCGGTTCAGGCGGCCATTGAGCAGCGCCAGCAGGGTGGCGCCACCGGCGCCGACGCCGGCCGCTTCGGTGGGGGTGGCGAGGCCGAAGAAGATGCTGCCGAGCACCGCCAGAATCAGTGCTGCCGGCGGCAGCACGGCCAGGGCGACGGCACCGAGCAGGCCCCACGTGATGGGTTCGCAGTCGCTGGGCGGCGGTGCCGCATCAGGCTTGAAGCGGGCGTAGAGCAGGATGAATCCGATGTAGAGCGCGCCGAGCAGCAGTCCCGGGAACATGGCGCCGAGGAAGAGGTCGCCCACCGGCAGCGCGAGGCGATCCGCCATCAGTACCAGCATGATGCTCGGGGGCAGCAGGATGCCGAGGGTGCCCACCGCACAGATGGTGCCGGAGGCAAAGGAGGGGGAGTAGCCGGCCTTCAGCATCACCGGCAGTCCGAGCAGGGCGAGCAGCACGACCGAGGCGCCGATGATGCCGGTGGACGCGGCCAGCAGCAGTCCGATCAGGGTCACCGTCAGCGCCAGACCGCCGCGGACGCCGGCCAGCAGCCGGACCAGATTGCGCATCAGCGCTTCGGCCATGCCGGAGCGGTCCAGCATGAGTCCCATGTAGATGAACATGGGCAGGGCGACCAGCACCCAGTTGGTCATCACGTCCCAGATCCGGTCCACGGTCAGGGAGGTGTAGGCCCAGTCCACGTCCATGATGAGTCCGAAGTCCACCTCGGCAATGATGGCCAGCGCGGTGAACAGCACGGCGAGACCGCCAAGCACCCAGGCCACCGGATAGCCGGTGAAGATCAGCGTGATGAAGGCCGCAAACATGGCCACGGCAAGCCACTCGTTCGCTGCCATCAGTTCGCGGCCTCGGCGGTGGCTCGGGGCAGAGGTTTGGGATGACCGAACAGTGCCGCCGTTGCCCGGGTCAGGCGGGCGAGGACGGCCAGGGTGAGGAAGGTGAACCCCACCGGCAGTGCGGCCTTGATCAGCCAGCGGTAGGGCAGCCCGCCGGGTGCCTGGGACACCTCTCCTGCCGCGAAGGAGTGGAGCACGAAAGGTATGGCGTAGATCAGGATCAGTGCCAGAAACGGCAGCATGAGCAGGAGGCCGCCGTAGAGTTCGATCCAGGCCTGCTGCCGCAGGCTGAAGCGTTCATGCAGCAGGTCGACCCGGATGTGGTCGTCGGTGACCACCCCGAGGGACAGCGCCATCAGGAAGCCGAGGGCGTAGATGTGCCACTGCAGTTCCTCGAGTTCGATGCGGCCCTCCCCGAAGCTGTAGCGCAGCACCACATTCAGCAGAATCACCGCCATCAGCAGCAGCCACAGCCATGAGGCGATCCGCCCCACGCGCAGGATGAAGTGGTCGAGGGCGCGCGAGAAACGCGTCTCGGGCAGTCGGGCATGGCTGCGCTCGGGGATCTCGCTGGGTGCTGAGCCTGCGCCCGGAGTGAGGTCAGTGCTGTCGGACATGACCTCAGAAGTCCCTGGGCAGGTAGGCGAGCCGCTTCCATACCGCATAGGTTTCGCGGAATTCCCGCTGGGATTGCAGGATGCGTGCGAACTCGGCGTTGGCTGCGGCCTCTTCTTCGAGCACCTCTTCGGACACATCGCGCAGTCTGCGCAGCAGGTCCTCCGGCAATTGCTTGGTGAAGACACCACGGCGCTGGAAGTTCTCGATGACCGCCCCCTGAATGGCCTCACCATGGGCGAGGTTGCGGGTCACGCCGGCCGTGCAGGCCGTTTCGAGCAGTCGTTGATCGGTTTCCGGCAGGGCGTTCCAGCGGTTGAGGTTCACCACCAGATGAAACGAGGTGAAGGTCTGATGCCAGCCCGGATAGTAGTTGTAGCGGGCCACGCGCTGAAAGCCGAGACGCTCGTCCACGCTTGGCAGGGAGTACTCCAGGGCGTCGATGGCACCCCGCTCCAGGGACTGGAACAGTTCGCTGCCCGGAATCATCGTCACCGAGGCCCCGAGCCGCTGCAGCACCCGGCCGCCCAAGCCCGCAAAGCGGATCTTCAGGCCGCGTACGTCGCTCAAGTCTTCGATGGCAAAGCGGAACCAGCCGGCGGCTTCCGGTCCGATCATGCCGCACAGCAGCGGATGAACGCCTCTTTGGTGGTACATCTCCTCGGCCAGTTCGCGGCCGCCGCCGTCGTACCACCAGGCCATGAATTCCCAGGGCTCCATGCCGAAGGGTACCGCGCCGAGCAGGGCGGATGCCGGAATGCGTCCCTGATCGTAGCCGAGCCAAGTGTAGCCGGCGGGAAGACGGCCTTCGCCTACGGCTTCGGTGATGGCGAAGGCTGAGATCAGTTCGCCGGGTTCGAACGTCTGCAGCCGGATACGGCGATTGCTGGTGGCCGCAACGGCGTCGGCGACATAGAGGATGTTGTCGCCGAGGGCGGGCAGATTGCTGCCGAAGGCCAGGGCTACACGCCAGTTCACCGGTTGCAGAGGGGCTCCGTCGTCGAGCGCACTGGCGATGCTCGCCGGAGCTCCGGGCGGGCGCAGGGCCAGACTGCCGATGATGCCGAGGCAGAACGCAACCAGAATGCCGACGAGAAACGCCCGGGAACTGAGCATTCGGCGCTGGCTCATGGTCTGCATCCCCCGGTCGGAAAGTCCCGGATTGTCGAAGGCGCGCTGGTTTATTGCAACTCGAATGCACACTGAAATGCAGCGGTGAATGTATCGGTGCAGCGGCAATGACGCGTGATTCGGCAGGGATGCGGGAGCGTGCAGGCGGTCGCGGACGATCCGGTTTCGCGCAGTCTGGGCGGGCGGTCTATACCCGACGGTTGGCCTCGGGGATTGTATTCGCCAGGTCGAATACGTAATCTCTCCGGCCTTCGCGCGGGGATGTCGCGGCCGTTCACCTGCAGCAGTGCTGAAATCTGGCCCGTCTGCGAGGAGCCTTCCGGCTCCTCCGGGGTCAGATCCAGTCGTCCCTGCAGGCCCGGTGCGGTCCCGGTGCTGTGTCATGCGGTGAGGATGATTCCGCCATGTTGATAGGCGTACCCAAGGAGACCTTCCCTGGCGAGCGGCGCGCGGCCCTCGTTCCGGCCAGCGTAAAGAAGCTGGTCGGTCTGGGTCTGGAAGTGACCATCGAGGCGGGAGCCGGTATCGAGGCCGGGTTCGGTGACAGCCTCTATGAAGAAGCCGGTGCCCGCATCGAGACCGACCGCAAGGCACTGCTGGCCGGCGCCGACATGGTGCTGCGCATCCGCAAGCCCCCGGCGGAGGAAGTCGAGCTGCTCAAACAGGGCGCCATCCATGCCAGTCTCCTCGATCCCTTCAACGAGAAGGCGCTGATCGAGTCGCTGGCCAAGGCCGGGGTGTCCGCGGTCAGCATGGAAATGGTGCCGCGCTCCACCCGCGCCCAGAAAATGGACGTGCTCAGCTCCCAGGCCAATCTGGCGGGTTATGTCACGGTCATCGTCGCAGCGCGCGAGTCGAACAGGATCTTCCCGATGATGATGACGCCAGCCGGGACCATTTCCCCGGCCAAGGTTTTCGTCATCGGTGCCGGCGTCGCCGGCCTGCAGGCCATTGCCACTGCCAAGCGTCTCGGTGCTCGCGTCACGGCCTTCGACACCCGCCCGGTGGTGGCTGAGCAGGTACAGTCGCTGGGCGGAAAGTTCCTGGAGATCGATCTCGGCGAGACCGGACAGACCGATCAGGGCTACGCCAAGGAGCTCAGCGAGGAGCAGCTCGCCAAGCAGCGCGCCGGGCAGAAGGATGCCATCGCGGAGTCGGATGTGGTCATCACCACGGCACAGCTGTTCGGCCGCCGCGCACCGCGCATCGTCGATGCGGACATGGTGGCGGCCATGAAGCCGGGTGCGGTGATCGTCGACATGGCTGTGGACTCCGGCGGTAACGTCGAAGGCTCCGAGCCCGGTGAGATCGTCGAGAAGAATGGCGTGAAGATCGTCGGGTTGAGCAATCTGCCGGCCGAGGTGGCGCGCAACGCCTCGGAGATGTTCTCGTCCAACCTGTTCAACCTCATCGACGAGTTCTGGGATAAAGAGTCCGGAACTTTCGGTCTCGACCTCGAAGACGACATTCTCAAGAGCTGTGTGATCACCCACGGCGGCGAGATCGTCAACGAAACCATCAAGCAGCTTTAAGCTGGGAGCCGGAAGATCATGGAAGCCGTATTCCTGTCATTCATCCTCATGTTGTCGATCTTCCTGGGCTTCGAGCTCATCTCGAAGGTTCCCGCAACTCTGCATACACCGCTGATGTCTGGCGCCAACGCCATCTCCGGCATCACGGTCCTCGGTGCCCTCATTGCCGCCGGACAGGACCATGCGGCGGCCGCAACCTGGCTGGGTGCAGTGGCCGTGATGTTCGCCACGATCAATGTCGTCGGCGGCTACATGGTGACTGACCGCATGCTTGGCATGTTCAAGAAGAAGGACAAGGGAGGTGCGGCATGACCCTCTCCCCGGTCTTCATCAACTTCACCTACATCATCTCGGCCATTCTTTTCATCTATGGCCTGAAGATGCTCGGCCATCCGGATACGGCCCGCCGCGGCAACCTGCTGTCGGCCATCGGCATGTTCATCGCGGTCGTGGTCACTCTGTTCGCCCACGAGATCGTCAGATTCGAGTACATCGTTGCCGGGATGCTGGCCGGTGCCATCATCGGTGCACTGGCAGCACGCATGGTGGCCATGACCTCGATGCCGGAGATGGTGGCCCTGTTCAACGGTTCGGGTGGCGCGGCTTCACTGCTGGTGGGCTGGGCGGTGCTCTACGATGAACTTCGGCCGACGGTGGGCGTGGCGGATGGTGTCCTGCAGACCGCCGTTGCCGACGCGTCCACCTTCACCCTCGTCACGGTAATGCTTTCGATCCTCATTGGTGGTGTCACGGCGTCGGGTTCGGTGATCGCCTATGCCAAGCTGGCCGAAAAGATGAACTCTGCGGCCATCGTTTTCTCCGGTCAGCGCATCGTCAACAGCCTGATCCTGCTCGGGATCGTGGTGTCGGCAGTGATGTTCACCCTGGATCCGGCCATTGGCAGCATGTGGTTCTGGATGCTGCTGGGACTGGCCCTGCTGCTGGGCGTCATGGCGGTGATCCCCATCGGCGGTGCCGACATGCCGGTGGTCATCTCGCTGTTGAACAGCTACTCGGGTCTGGCGGCCTGCGCGGCGGGCTTCGCCATTGGCAACAACCTGCTCATTGTCGCCGGCTCGACGGTGGGTGCGGCGGGCATGATCCTCACCAGTATCATGTGCAAGGCCATGAACCGCTCGCTGGCGAACGTGCTGTTCTCCGGCTTTGGCGCCGCCAAGCAGGCCAGCAAGGTCGAAGGTGAGGCCAAGCCGATCAATGTGGATGACGCCTACCTGATCCTGGAGTCCGCCAGCTCCGTGGTGTTCGTCCCGGGCTACGGCATGGCCGTCGCCCAGGCCCAGCACGTGGTGCGGGAACTCGGTGAACTGCTGGAGAAGAACGGCTGCGAGGTCAATTTCGCCATTCACCCGGTGGCCGGGCGCATGCCGGGTCACATGAACGTGCTCCTCGCCGAGGCCAATGTGCCTTATGAGCAGCTGGTGGAGATGGACGACATCAATCCCCGTCTGCCGAACACGGATGTCGCCATCGTCATTGGCGCCAACGACGTGGTGAATCCCGCAGCCCGGGAAGACGAGAACAGCCCGATCTACGGCATGCCCATCATCAACGTGGACCATGCCCGCACCGTGTTCGTGCTCAAGCGTTCCATGGGCTCGGGCTTCTCCGGAGTCGACAACCCGCTGTTCTTCGGCGAGAACACCCGCATGCTGTTCGGCGACGCCAAGCAGTCCATCTCCGGGCTGGTGGCTGCGTTCAAGGGCTGAGCCGGCCTTTTGGATGTGATCATGGCCGCCTTGATACGAGGCGGCCATGTCTCTCCCGTCCCGGGTTCCCATAAAAACTGATTCGGTGCAGCATTCCTGCCTGGCTTGCGGGGATGCCTGTCATGACATTGCCCTTCAGTATCCATGTGGTGGATGTGTTTGCGGACCGGCCCTGGGTCGGGAACCCGCTGGCGGTGGTCGTCGCCGAGCGCCTGCCTGACCCGGAAGTCCGCCAGGCCATCGCCCGGGAAACCAATCTGTCCGAGACGACTTTTCTCGGCCCTTGCGCGGATCCCGATGGCGCCTGGTCGGTGCGGATCCACACGCCGAGCGAGGAGTTGCCGTTTGCCGGGCACCCGGTTCTCGGAACGGCGTGGGTCATCCGCGAACGGCTCTGTGACGAACCCCCTGACGAAGTCCTGCTGCGCACCGGGCGCGGTCTCGTGCCGGTGACCTTCGACGGTGATGGCCGCGATGCCATGGTCTGGCTCGATGCCCCGGAGGCTCAGCTGGAATCGCTGGATTTTCGGGAACTCGAAGGCCTCGTGGCTGATGCTTTCCGCTGCGGACCGCTGCCCCCGTTGCTGGGCAGCAATGGTCCGGTCGTCATGGTGGTCAGCAGCGACGATCCGCTGGCGCTGACGCAGCCGGTGACGGATGCGGGTGGTCTGGCGTTGATGCTGGCCCGCAGCGGTCGCACCGGCGTGCTGCTGGCCGCCCCTGCGGCGAGCAGC
Source organism: Gammaproteobacteria bacterium (assembly GCA_020832055.1). GTDB lineage: Bacteria > Pseudomonadota > Gammaproteobacteria > Pseudomonadales > Azotimanducaceae > SLTB01. The sequence continues at coordinate 3,871 of JAFIFL010000141.1, read as the reverse complement.
GGGGACGAGGGTCCACTCTGGCAGGTGCGATTCTTCTTTCTGGCCGACAGTCTGCGGGAGGATCCGGCTACCGGCAGTGCGGCGGCCCTGTTCGGCGAGGCCTTGCGGCAGGCAGGGCATCATGGAGCCTTCGTGCTGGAGCAGGGCGTCGCGATGCAGCGGCCGTCGAGGCTGCACCTGCGCGTGTATCCGTCGGGACCCGTTCAGGTCGGCGGCCGGGTGCAGCCGGTGTGGTCGGGGTCCAGTGATTGAGCGACCGCTGGGGCCATTCAGATCGCCGCAGCGAGGATGACGGTGGCCTGCCAGCCGTCTTCATGGCCCACCACGTCCGCTGCCGTCGCGCAGTGGGTCAGGGTCGGTGCCAGCCAGTCAGGCAGCCCGCTGCCCTGAACCCGGCCCTCGAGACGCAGGCCGCCGCCGCCGGGACTCAGGGTCAGCGTGATGGAGCCACGCGGCGTCGGGGAAGTGGGCTGGGCTGCCATGAGCAGGGCGCCCGTGATCCAGCGCAGGCGGGTCCGATCCACGGCGGGCAGCGGCGAGGAACTCGAAGCCGCGAAGGTCATGTCCCGGTGTGCCAGGACATCAGCCAGCCGTTTTACATCCGCGGTGACGGTCTCCCCGGATGTGGTGGTGCCCGTGTCAGCCTCGGCGTGGGCCAGCTCCTGGAGCAGCTGATTGCGCTCTCGGGCATTGCGCGCCGCCAGTTTGATCTGCTCCATTCTGTCATGCAGGCGCTGGTCGCCCGCGCGCTGCGCCAGTTCCGCCTGACCGCCGATGATGGTCAGGTCGTTGTTGAAGTCGTGGGCCAGGCGTGGCGCGGCCCGGGCCAGCATGCGCTGCTCGAGCTGCGCCATGAGGCGATTGTGTTCGGAGGAGTCGGCCATCGTCATGTCACAGCCGCTGGTAGCGGAAGTTGCCGGCCAGATTCGGGATCTCTGCCGCCCGGACCGGCGGGCTGATCCAGTAGCCCTGCATGGTGTCGCAGCCCATGCGGTCGAGCAGCTGAAAGGTGGCCGCTGACTCCACCCCTTCCGCGCAGACGGCCAGGCCCAGGCTGTGGGCGAGGGCGATGCACGAGCGCACGATGACCCGATCGCTGCTGCGGGTTTCGAGGCCTGACACGAAGGACTTGTCGATCTTCAGTTCATTGAACGGCAGTTGCGCCAGATGGGTGAGCGAGGAGAACCCGGTCCCGAAGTCGTCCATGGCCAGGTTGAACTGCTTCAGACGGCAGCGGGTGAGAATCTCGACCGCTGCCGCGGTATCGCGCATGGTGCCGCGCTCGGTCACCTCCAGGGTGATGCGATTCGCATCGACGTCACGCCGTTGAGCGATGGCGAGCAGGCGATCCGGCAGACCGCTGTCGTTGAGCTGCGTCCTCGCCAGATTGATGCTCACGCCAAGGTCCATGCCATGGGTTCGCTGCCAGCCCTGGATCTGCTCCACGGACTGCTCCAGCATGCGGTCGGTCATCTCCCCGATCATGGGCAGCTCCTCCGCCAGCGGAATGAAGTGGTCCGGCGTGAGCAGGCCGAAACGCGGGTGCTGCCAGCGGATCAGCGCCTCCACGTCGCGCACCCGCCAGCTGCCGTCCGCCTCGCGGTGAGCCCGCGGCTGGAACAGCGCCAGGAACTCGCCCTGATCGAGGGCGAGCCGCAGTTCATCTTCACTGATCAGCCCGTGACCGCGCCAGTTGCGGTAGAGAACACTCTCCAGGCGCTCGAGCTCCAGCGGCTTCTCCAGAAAACCGAGCATGTTCAGGCCGATTTCCTGGCCGAAACGCAGGGCGGCTTCGAGCACGCGTCCGCCTTCGCCGCTCATCAGCATCACTGAACTGTCGTGGTGCTCGGACGCAAAGAAACGCAGCACCTCGACGCCGTCATGGCCGGGCATGTTGAGATCGAGCAGCACCAGGCTCGGTTCGAAATCGTCCAGCACTTCCGCAAGGGCCCCAAGGCCGCAGCAGGTCCGGACTTCGAAACCGTAGGAGCCGGCGACGTCTGCGATGAACTCGCAGATCAGGGGTTCATCGTCGATGACGACCAGATTGTTGCCGGCCTCGACAGGCATGTTCATGGAGTGTCCCTTTACCGAACTTCGCATGGCTTCAGGCTCGACGACGGATCGGAAGCAAGTGCAGTGCCAGGCAGCATGGCACAGGAAGCCATGGAGCGGCTTGCGGCCACTCGATGCTCGGGGCCTGCCATGCCCTGGTGGACCCGCCTTGCCCGAGACCGCTCAAGGCGCCCGCGCAGCAGGTGAACTTTCGCTAAGGGATCCCGGGTGGTCAACCGGGAGTGACACCCATACTGACAGCATAGCCCAAATGCCGGAGTCTGCTGTGCCCGGCCTGCCGTCGCTCGAGACTCAGGATGGATGGAGCACCGGATGGCGCTCCGGTGGCGTGCGCGGGAGGATGGCGCGCACCACGGTGCCCCGGCCGGGTTGGGAGCGGACTCTGACGCCACCACCGAGGGACTCGGCCCGCTCTCGTGCGCCGAGAAGACCCGAGCGTCCGAAGGGGACGAGACCCGCGAGTACATGAATGGCATCGAAGCCGCAACCATCGTCTTCGACGCTCAGAGTGACCAGGGTAGAACGCCGGCGCAACCTCAGTTTCAGACGCTTCGGTGCGCCGTGCTGCAAGGCGTTGTCGATGGCTTCCTGGGCGATCCGATAGATGGCGACGTCGACTTCGCTGATCAGCGGCCCCGGTTCGCCAGGCAGATCGAGTATCACGGCGATACCGGTACCGGTCGTGCTGCGGTCCACCAGCCAGCGCAGGGTGGGAACGACGCCGAGGTCATCGAGCATCGGTGGGCGCAAGTTGCCGGTGAGGGTGCGGGTTTCTTTCAGGCCGCTTTCGAGCGCCGCCATGGCTTCGCGCAGCATGGCACTGACGTCCCTGTCCTCGATCTGCGCGAGCGTGCTTTCCACCAACAGGCGCGCGACCGTCAGGGTCTGGCCCAGTTGATCGTGGAGCTGGCGCGCGATGGCCCGCCGCTCGGATTCCTGGGCGTTGATCAGGCGTCGCGTCAGCAGGCGCATCTCCTCTGAGCAGCGATTGGCCTGGGCGAGTGCCACGTGCTCAGGCGGCGGCCAGCGCGGCACAGTCCGGCTCAATGATGAGTGGCGGCATGGTCTCGATTGGACTGGAGCCTGCGGAACGTCTAATTCTCAAGGTCACGGATCCTCGCGGGTGAAGTGTCGGATGGTATCATCCGCCATGCATTGCGGTGCGTTGGTCCTCGGCAATCGAGAGCTGACGCCCATCGAGAGGGTGAGTGGGGATGAGTGCCGTCAGCATCGTCCTGGTGGATGATCATGGTCTGATGCGGGCGGGCCTGCGTCGCCTGCTCGAATCCCTCCCCGACGTGGAAGTGGTGGCCGAGGCCGACAATGGCCGTGACGCCATTGCCAGGGTGCGGGAACACACTCCGAAGCTGGTGCTCATGGACGTGGCGCTGCCCGTACTCAACGGGCTCGAGGCCTGTGCGCGCATTACCGAACGCTGGCCGGAAGTGGCCGTGCTGATGCTCTCCATGTATGCCAACGAGGAATATGTGCTGCGCGCACTGCGTAACGGGGCGCTGGGCTACCTGCTCAAGAGCGCATCGGCGTCGGAGCTCGAGCTGGCCATTCGCGCTGCTGTGAAGGGCGACCGCTATCTCAGTCCTGAAGTGTCGAAACACGTGATCGACGCCTACGTCAGTCGTACCCAGAGCGGCGGTTCGGCGCTCGATGCCTTGACGCCGCGGCAGCGCGAGGTCCTGCAACTCGTCGCCGAAGGTCACACCACCCGCGAAATTGCCGAGCTGCTTCATCTTGGCATCAAGACCGTCGAGACCCATCGCACGAACATCATGCGTCA
>JAFIFL010000140.1 GCA_020832055.1 Gammaproteobacteria bacterium | reverse complement strand
GCAGGGTAAGCCATTGATATGGCTAGGGTTTGGTGGAGGCGGCGGGAATCGAACCCGCGTCCGCCAGCATTCAGCCTTCGGCTCTACACGCTTAGTCTCGTTATTTCGTTTAACCCTATCAGCGCCAACGGACAGGCTCTGAGAGGGCGATCCCGATTGGTTTTAGCGGCTTGGCTCCGGGCGAAGCCTCCCCGCGATCCTGTGTTTAGCGACCTCGGGGATCCGCCCACAGGCAGGCGTCACCTCGAGGCTCACAGCTTATTAGGCTGCGAGAGCGTAGTTGTCGTCGTTGGCAACTATATTGGTTGTAGGCTTTGATTTACGAGAGTGTCTACCCTCTCGGCATGCACCTAGGGCCTCCTCACCGACGTCGAATCCAGGTCGCCCCCGGAAACGTGTACCGCCCGAAGGCCAGGGCGGTCATGCAGTCTAACATGTGGGCGGATCGGCGGATATCAAGAGGTAAGGCCCCGCCCGGTCGGGCAGGCCTCAGGCGCTGTGCTTGAGCAGCCGCTCTTTTTCGCGGGCCCAGTCCTTCTCCTTGCTGTCCTCGCGCTTGTCGTGCTGTTTCTTGCCCTTGGCCAGGCCGATCTCGCATTTGACGTGGGCGCCCTTCCAGTACATCGCGGTGGCGACGCAGGTGTAGCCCTTGGCCGAGGTGGCGGAGAAGATTCTGGCCAGCTCATCCTTGTTCAGGAGCAGCTTGCGGACGCGCTTGGGGTCCACGAGATCGTGGGTGGAGGTGCTCTGCAGCGGCGTGAAGTGGGCACCGTGCAGCCACGCTTCGCCCTTGTGGATCTGCACGAAGCTGTCCACAAGCTGTGCCTTGCCTGCGCGCAGGCTTTTCACTTCCCAGCCTTCGAGGACCATGCCCGCTTCGTAGCGCTCGTCGATGTGGTAGTCGAACTTGGCGCGCCGATTCAGGGCGATGGTGTTCTGGCCGGCTTGTTTGGCTGATTTGCTCATCGGGCCATTATAGGGGCGCCGGTCCCGAAAACCCATGAGCGGGAGCCACTGAGATGGCGCTGGCTTGAGGGGGGCTGGCAAAAGCCGCACAATCCCGCGGATTCCGGCGCGGGGGCGCCACTTCGGGCAGCCGGTCGGTGCCCGTTCACCAACGAGGAAACGAGTCCATGGCGCTAGGTGGCGAGACCTCTCGGCACGGAATGTGGAGCAGTCGCTGGATGTTCATCCTCGCGGCAGCCGGATCGGCGGTGGGCCTCGGGAACATCTGGCGCTTTCCCTTCATTGCCGGGGACAATGGCGGCGGTGCCTTCATCCTCGTCTACCTGCTGTGCATCTTCCTCATCGGCATCCCCATCATGATGGCCGAGGTCCTGATGGGCCGCGAAGTGCGCAAGAGTCCCATCAACACCCTGCGCAAACTGGTGACGGTGTCCAAGGCCAGCCCGGCCTGGGTACTGATTGGCTGGATGGGAGTGGCGGCCGGCTTCTTCATCCTCTCCTTCTACGCCGTGATCGCCGGCTGGGCCATGGATTACGTGCTGGTCACCGCTCAGGGCACCTTCGCAGGCGTTACCGGCGACGGCGCGGCTGCCGTGTTCAACACCTTTCTCGAGTCGCCGCTGCAGCTGATGCTGTGGCAGACCCTGTTCATGGTGCTGACGGTGTGGATCGTCGCCCGTGGGGTGTCCGGTGGTCTGGAACTGGCGATTCGCGTGCTCATGCCGCTGCTGTTCATCCTGCTGCTGGTGATGCTGGGCTATGCGGTCACCACCGGCGGCTTCGGTCAGGCGGCCGAGTTCATGTTCCGCTTCGAGTGGGAACGGATGGGCGTCGAGGGTGTGCTGGCGGCCATGGGGCAGGCCTTCTTCACTCTGAGTCTCGGCATGGGCGCGATCATGGCCTATGGGGCCTACGTGCCGAATAACGCCTCTGTGCCGGGTACGGTCACCATCATTGCCCTGCTCGATACGGTGGTGGCCATTGCCGCCGGGCTGGTGATCTTCTCCATCGTCTTCGCCAATGGCCTCGAGCCGGGTCAGGGGCCCGGGCTGATGTTCATCACCCTGCCGCTGGCCTTCGGTCAGATGCCCATGGGTACGCTGTTCGGAACGGTGTTTTTCGTGCTGGTCAGCTTTGCCGCGGTGACCTCGGCCATCTCCCTGCTCGAGCCGGCGCTGGCCTTCCTGGTGGAGGAGTACAACGCAGTGCGTTCGCGGGTCGCCATCAGTCTGGGCGTCATCACCTGGATCCTGGGCCTCGGCACCGTGTTCTCCTTCAACGTCTGGGCGGATGTGCATCTGGTCGGGGAGCGGACGTTCTTCGACCTGCTCGACTTCCTCACCAACAACATCATGCTGCCGCTGGGCGGTCTGCTGATGGGGCTGTTCGTGGGCTGGGTACTGCCTCGCAAGCTACTGGCAGATCAGCTGGACATGCCGTCGTTATGGCTCAACATCTGGCTGTTCCTGGTCCGCTTCGTGGCTCCCCTGGGCGTGCTCACGATATTCATCTACACGCTCTATCGCGCAGCGATGGGTTGACAGGGGCCAGTGCCGAAAATCTCCCGCAGTGCCCTGGTACCTCATTCGGCCGAGGCCATGTTCGATCTGGTCAGTGCAGTGGAGCGCTATCCGGAGTTCCTGCCCTGGTGCGCTGCGGCCGAAGTACAGTCCCGTTCCGATGAGATCATGGTAGCGACCCTGGAAATCCGCAGGGCGGGCTTGAGTCATCGCTTCACGACCCGCAACCGGCTGCTGCGCCCGGAGCGGTTGACGCTGGAACTGGTAGACGGGCCTTTTGATCACTTCGATGGTCTATGGCAGTTCAAGCCGCTGGCAGCAGACGCCTGCAAGGTGTCGCTGGACCTCGACTTCGACTATGCCGGGCGCCTGATACGTGCTGCACTCGGTCCTGTGTTCAATCGCTCGGCGGATACTTTGGTGGACGCTTTCTGTGCCCGGGCTCGAGAGGTGGTGGCAACATGATCAGCGACGACGACCTGATCACCGTGGAGGTGGTCTATGCCAAGCCTGCGGAGCAGTGCCTGCTCGAAGTCCGGGTCCTGCCCGGGACGACTCTGGTCGATGCCATCCGCAAATCCGGCATCCTCGAGCGCTTTCCCGAGATCGACATCGAAACGGCCGATGTCGGCATCTTCGGCCGCGTGATTCACAACCGCCTGCGCGTCGTGCATCCCTATGATCGGGTCGAGATCTATCGGCCTTTGGTCAATGATCCGAAGGATCTTCGGGCGGAGCGCGCGAAAGCGCAGCGGCAGCGGGGACAGGAGTGATGGCGGCTGAATCGGCGGCGATGGCGAGGATGGCCTGCGTTGACGGCGAACTCAGTCGCTGACGGCCTCCACGGCTTCCTGCAGCGCCGCGTCATGCACCACCTGCAGTTCGCTGGGGACGAAGTCGCCCTCGAAGCGGGTCAGGGCGTCGCCCTCGAAGTACACCGTGAAGCGCTGCTGCCTGCGCTGCTGGGCACCGACCTGGATGTTGTAGATGTAATCCCAGCGGTCAGCCTGGAAGGTGTTGCCGAGAATCGGCTCGCCCATGACGAACTGCACCTGGCGCCGGGTCATGCCCGGGCGCAGGCGGTCGATCATCTCCTGGGTGATGACGTTGCCTTGCTGAATCGTGACTCGGTGCACCGGTGGAATGCCCAGGTTGCGGAACTCGAAATTGCGCACGGCGGCGCAGCCCGACAGCAGGGCGACGGCGAGGATCAGGGCCAGCAGGCGCAGGGGTGCGGTCATGCGCGGGGCGATCTCCAGAGGATTGAGGCGCGGATGATAGCTGTTCGAGGCGACCCGGGTCACGCGCCGGGTCATGCACTGGCAGCCCGAGTGCGCATTTCGGTGGCATGGGCGCGGGTCTGGGCGGTCACTTCCACGCCACCGAGCATGCGCGCGAGTTCCCCGACCCGCTCGTCCTCATCCAGGGTACGTATCGTCACCCTGGCCGATTCCTGATCCGACTTTTCCACAGCCAGATGCTGATGGGCCAGGGCGGCCACCTGGGGCAGATGGGTGACGGCGAGGATCTGGGTGTGACCGCCGAGGTCGCGCAGCAGCCTGCCCACCACTTCGGCGGTGCGCCCGCCGATGCCCACGTCGGCCTCGTCGAGGATCAGGGACGGGATGCGGCTGGTGGCCGCCGTGACCACCTGAATGGCCAGACTGATCCTGGACAGTTCGCCGCCGGAGGCGATCTTGCCAAGGGGGCCGGCTGCTACGCCTTTGTTGGCGCTGACCCGGAAATCGACGCGCTCTAAGCCAGTGGGGCCGCATTCCCCGTCGTCCAGGGTCTCGAGATGGGCCTCGAAGCGGGCATGCTTCATGCCGAGTTCCACCAGCTGCGCTGTGACGGCGGCCTCCAGTCTGTTGGCCGCCTTGGTGCGGGCCTTGGAGACCTTGGCGGCCAACTTCAGCATGGTGGCGCGGGCCTCGGCCACGGTGTGCGCCAGGGCCTCGAGCCGGGATTCGTCATCGGCCATGCTGGCGAGTTCACCGGCGATGCTCTGGTGCAGATCGGAGAGCTCCTCCGGCCGGATGCGATGCTTGCGGGCGAGCTCGTGGAGTTCACCGAGGCGGGCGTCGATGACTTCCAGCCGTTCCGGGTCTGGTTCCAGCAGGTCGGCGTAGCGGCGCAGTTCGGAGGTGGCCTCCTCGCAGTTCACCCGCGCGGACTCCAGCAGTTCGCGTGCGGTGGTCAGGGAAGGATGGTCATCCTCGATGTCTTCGAGGGCATGCAGCAGCCGGCCGAGCAGGGCGGTGACGGCATCGTCATCCTCGTCGAGACCGGCCAGCGTGGTGGCGAGGCGCCGGGCGTGGGCGTCGGCATGGGCCAGGCGCTTCTGCTGGACGACGAGATCCGGAAATTCTCCGTCTGCCAGGTTGAGCCGGTCGAGTTCCTCGAGCTGATAGCTCAGCAAAGCGCGCCGTTCGGCGCTTTCCGCCTGGGCGCGCTGGCAGGTTTCGAGCTCTTCCACGCTGCTGCGCCAGTGGCTGTGGGCGCGGGTGAGATCCCGGACGAGCTGGCCGTGGCCGCCGAATTCATCGAGCAGCAGGCGTTGGGTGTCGCGCCGCAGCAGCGACTGATGGGCATGCTGGGAATGGATGTCGATCAGGTGCTCGGCCAGTTCGCGAATGTCCTGCAGGGTCACCGGGCGGCCGTTGACGTAGGCGCGGGAGCGGCCATCCGCGCCCAGGGTCCGGCGCAGCAGGCAGCAGTCGGGCGCATCCGGATCCGACAGGTCCCGGTTCTCGAGCCAAACGACCGCGCCGGCAATGCCGGTGACGCTGAATTCGGCACTGAGATCTGCCGTGGCCGCCCCACTGCGGATCAGCTCCGGGCTGGCGCGGTCGCCGAGGACGAGCCCCAGGGCATCGAGCATGATGGATTTGCCGGCGCCGGTTTCGCCGGTGATGGCCGAGAAGCCGCTGGCGAAATCCACCACGAGCTCTTCGACGAGGGCGAAGTCCTTGATGTCGAGACGGGTCAGCATGGGCTTTGGAGACTCCGGGCGGGCGCCGTGAAATTGTGCGGCTCGGCGCAAGCCAGCCGCAAGCAGCTCTGGTCGCTTCTACGCGTGCGCGATCGTCCCGACAACGGCCAATGCGTCAGTCACTGCTGTCATCGGCTGTTCAAGTGCGCAGAAGTCCGTACACTCAGGACAGTGCTGGCAGCCGTCCCGACCCTGGGCGAGGGAGTGGTGGGGCGACTAACTACAGCATAATCAAAGTGTTGCGCATGCTTATGATTCGACAGAGGTTGCAAACAGCATGGCCCAGCGTGACGACCATCCCCATCGCCCCAATGAGCGCGCGAGTCAGCTGCTCAAGCTGCTGATCGAGCGCTACATCGAGTCCGGACAGCCGGTGGCGTCCAAGACGCTGGCCGCCGAGAGTGATCTCGGTATTTCGTCGGCCACCGTCCGCAATGTCATGGGTGATCTCGAGGCCCTCGGTCTGGTGGTCTCTCCTCATACCTCCGCCGGTAAGGTTCCGACTGCGCAGGGCCTGCGTTTTTTCGTCGACTACCTGATATCGGTGCAGCCGCTGGAAGAAGCGGCCCTGGCCACCCTGAGGGAGCGGCTGGCCCCCGAACTCGGCAGCAAGGAGCTGGCGGCGACCGCATCCTCTCTGCTCTCCGGCATCACCCGCATGGCCGGGCTCGTCACGCTGCCGCGGCGGGACATCGTCACCCTGCGCCACGTGGAGTTCCTGCCGCTGGCTGGCCAGCGCATCCTGGTGATCCTGGTGCTCAATGATCACGAGGTGGAGAACCGGGTCATCCGCACCGAGCGCCAGTACGGGGAAGCGGAGCTCACCGGAGCCGCGAACTACATCAATCACCATTTCAGCGGTCTCTCCCTCGGCAAGGTCCGGGAGCGCCTGCTCGAAGACATGAAACACGACAAGGCGCGCATGGATGCGCTGATGTCCGAAATGCTCCGGGTCGCCGCCAATGCTCTCGGTCCCGAGACCGAGGACAGCGGTGATTACGTGGTGGCCGGCGAAGGCAATCTGCTCAATTTCGTTACCGGCGAGGATATGGATACCGTCCGGGAGCTGTTCGATGCCTTCGGCCAGAAGCGGGACGTCCTGCACCTGCTCGACCGCTGCCTCGACGCGGAAGGGGTGCATCTGTTCATCGGTGAGGAGTCGGGCTACAAACCCCTGGGCGACTACTCCGTGGTGACAGCCCCCTACAAGCTCGACGGCAAACTCGCCGGCGTGCTCGGGGTGATCGGGCCGACCCGGATGGCCTATCACCGGGTCATTCCCATTGTGGATGCCACGGCCAGGCTGCTCGGTGCAGCTCTCAGGGTGCACTGACGTGATCCCCTGACGGCGCAGAACCCTGCCGTCGTGCTGTCCTTTCAGACGCACAATCTTCATTCGGGGGTTGAACCCGCCCCTCATCGTCCCCATCCACAGACCTGCACGGCGTTCCGGCCCGTGGGCACGCGAGCGCTCGCCCCGGTTTTCTCCCGGAACAGGCCCCGAAACAGGTAAGGAGTGGATGGGATGAGTGACGAGCAGCAGCGACCGGGCGATGAGTCCGAGGCTGCACGAGAGCGCCCTGAGGCCGACGCGGGAGCGCCGGCGGCCGAAGACCCCGAAGCGGTGATCGCCGCGCTGCGGGACGAGGTGTCCCAGTATCGGGACGCGGCGCTGCGGGCGCGCGCCGAGGCTGAGAACGTTCGCAAGCGGGCTGAGCGCGATGTCGAGAACGCCCACAAGTTCGCCCTCGAGAAGTTCGCGGGCCAGCTGCTTCCCGTCGCGGACAGCCTCGAGAAGTCTGTGCAGGCGGCGGAGGAGCTCGGCTCCGAGGATTCCAGCATCCAGGCGCTCAAGGAAGGGGTCGAACTGTCCCGCCGCATCTTTCTGGACACCCTCGGTCGGGTCGGCATCGAGCAGGTGGACCCGGCCGGGCAGCCGTTCGACCCGAACGTTCATGAAGCCATGTCGATGGTCGAGAGTGGCGATGTTCCAGCCAACACGGTGGTACATGTCCTGCAGAAGGGTTTCACCTTGAATGGCCGCCTGCTGCGGGCCGCCATGGTGACCGTCGCCAAGGGGGCCAGCTAGACCGCCGTCGAAACACCCGTGGGAGCGGATTGATCCGCGAACGGGCTCCCGAGAGGCCTGTGTCTGGCGAGTACTTGCGCGGCTGAAGCGGTTCCCACAGTGGCGAGCCACTTGAATCCTGCGGCAACGCACCGATATAGGCAGACAATCAAGCACGTTCCGGCGGCGTCGCCAATGCGGCACGCGGAGCTGAATCACGCATCGAGACCGGAGAAGAGCAATGGGTAAGATCATCGGCATCGATCTCGGCACCACCAATTCCTGTGTGGCCGTGATGGAAGGCAAGAATCCGAAGGTCATCGAGAATGCCGAGGGCGATCGCACGACGCCGTCCATCGTCGCCTTCACCGAGGACAACGAGATTCTGGTGGGTCAGTCCGCCAAGCGTCAGGCCGTCACCAACCCCCACAACACACTGTTCGCGATCAAGCGGCTGGTGGGTCGAAAGTTCGACGACAGAGTCGTACAGAAAGACATCGGCATGGTGCCCTACAAGATCGTCAAGGCCGATAACGGCGATGCCTGGGTCGAGGCCAAGGACAAGAAAATGGCCCCGCCTCAGATTTCCGCCGAGGTCCTGAAGAAAATGAAGAAGACCGCCGAGGACTACCTCGGTGAGCCGGTCACCGAGGCCGTGATCACGGTGCCGGCCTACTTCGACGACAGTCAGCGGCAGGCCACCAAGGATGCCGGCCGGATTGCCGGTCTCGAGGTCAAGCGCATCATCAACGAGCCCACGGCGGCGGCGCTGGCCTACGGCATGGACAAGAAGCGGGGCGACGCCAAGATCGCGGTCTATGACCTCGGTGGCGGCACCTTCGACATCTCCATCATCGAGATGGCCGAGGTGGATGGTGAGCATCAGTTCGAAGTGCTCTCCACCAACGGTGACACCTTCCTGGGCGGCGAAGACTTCGACCTGGTCCTAATCGACTATCTGGCCGAAACGTTCCAGAAGGAACAGGGCATGGATCTGCGCAAGGATCCGCTGGCCAAGCAGCGTCTGAAGGAGGCTGCCGAGAAGGCCAAGATCGAGCTGTCCTCCAGCCAGCAGACCGAGGTCAACCTGCCCTACATCACCGCCGACAGCTCGGGCCCCAAGCACCTGGTGACCAAGATCACCCGGGCCAAGCTCGAATCGCTGGTGGAAAACCTCATCGATCGCACCATCGCGCCGTGCCGGACAGCGCTGGAAGACGCCGGTGTGAAGGCCGGTGAGATCGACGACATCATCCTGGTGGGTGGCCAGACCCGGATGCCGATGGTGCAGGAGAAGGTGAAGGCCTTCTTCGGCAAGGAGCCGCGCAAGGACGTCAACCCGGACGAGGCAGTGGCCCTCGGTGCAGCGATCCAGGCTGCAGTGCTCTCCGGCGACGTCAAGGACGTGCTGCTGCTCGACGTCATCCCCCTGTCCCTCGGCATTGAGACCATGGGCGGCGTGATGAGCACCCTGATCGAGAAGAACACCACCATTCCGACCAAGAAGACCCAGGTGTTCTCCACGGCGGACGACAATCAGACTGCGGTGACCATTCACGTGCTCCAGGGTGAGCGCAAGCAGGCAGGGCAGAACAAGTCCCTCGGCCGCTTCGATCTGGCGGACATTCCGCCTGCGCCGCGGGGTATGCCGCAGATCGAGGTCGCCTTCGACATCGACTCCAACGGCATTCTCAACGTCTCGGCCAAGGACAAGGCCACCGGCAAGGAACAGTCCATTGTCATCAAGGCCTCCTCGGGCCTGACCGAGGAGGAGATCGATGCCATGGTCCGGGACGCCGAGTCCCATGCCGAGGAGGACCGCAAGTTCGAGGAGCTCGTGGGGGTGCGCAATCAGGCCGATGGTCTGGTTCACGCTACCCGCAAGACCCTCACCGAGGCCGCCGACAAGGTGGACGAGGAGGAGAAGACTCGCATCGAGGCGGCCATCGCCGATCTCGAAGGCGTGCTGAAGAGCGACGACGTGGCGGACATCCAGGCGAAGATGAACGCCCTGTCCGAAGCTTCCGCCAGCCTGGCCCAGAAGCTCTATGCCGATGCGGGTGCAGGGCAGGCCGATGGTGCTGACGCGACCGCTGACGCCGACGGTGACACTGTCGACGCGGAGTTCGAGGAAGTGAAGGACGACGACGGCAAGAAGTGACGCCGTCTGGGTGGCAGCCGCCGAGGGCGGCTCCATCCGCCGACGACCGGGCGCCGGGAGGCCTCCGGTCGTTGTCGTTTCAGGTTGCCGGTCGTGTCTGCATCTCCCAAGGGGATCGGCAGGCTGCAGGGCGCCGGGGTGGGCGCCTCCACCATGCATTGAACAGGGCATTGAACAGGGGTAGAGCCTTTCATGGCGAAGCGGGACTATTACGAGGTACTCGGCGTCGCGCGTGACGCGTCTGAAGTGGACATCAAGAAGGCGTATCGGCGTCTGGCGATGAAGTACCATCCGGACCGCAACCCGGATGATCCGCAGGCCACCGACCGGTTCAAGGAGGCCAGCGAGGCCTACGAAGCGCTCAGTGATGCCGATACCCGTGCCGCCTACGACCGCTTCGGTCACGCCGGTATGGGTCAGGCCGGGCCGGGTGGTTTCGGCGGCGGCGGTTCGAACTTCTCGGACATGTTCTCGGATGTCTTCGGCGACATCTTCGGTGGTGGCGGTCGCGGCGGGCCGCGCCGGGGCGCTGACCTGCAGTACACCCTGCAGCTCGATCTCGAGCAGGCTGTGCGGGGCGACTCCGTGTCCATCAGGATTCCGACGCTGGTGTCCTGTCACCACTGCGGGGGCGACGGGGCGGCCCCGGGTTCCACGCCGAGTACCTGCCCGGACTGCGACGGCCACGGTCAGGTGCGCATGACCCAGGGCTTCTTCACCCTGCAGCAGACCTGCCCCCGCTGCCGGGGAGCCGGCAAGATCATCACCGATCCCTGCCGTCCCTGCGGCGGGCGTGGCGTCATGGAGGAAACCCGCCATCTTTCCGTGAAGGTGCCGGCGGGTGTGGATACGGGCGATCGCATCCGACTCTCCGGCGAGGGCGAGGCCGGGCCGTCGGGTGGGCCGGCTGGGGACCTCTACGTGCAGATCGCAGTTCGGGAACACCCGTTGTTCACCCGCGAGGGGCGTCATCTGTTCTGCGAGGTGCCCATCAGTTTCCCGGACGCGGCTTTGGGGGGTGAACTCGAAGTGCCGACCCTCGACGGCCGGGTGAAGCTCAAGATCCCACCGGAGACCCAGAGCGGCAAGCTGTTCCGCTTGCGTGGCAAAGGCGTGCAGCCGGTCCGGGGCGGGCCGAAGGGCGACCTGATGTGCCGGGTTGTGGTGGAGACGCCGGTGAACCTGTCCACCGAACAGAAGGAGCTGCTCGCCAAGTTCCGGGCGACCCTCGTGGACGGTGAGCAGTCGCCGAAGGAGAAAAGCTGGTTCGAAGGCGTGAAGAAGTTCTTCGACGACCTGACGTCCTGACTATACTGCAGGCTCCTTGCGTTGGGTGGCGTGTGACAGCGCGCATCGCGCGCGATGACCTTCTCTGAGCGGATGGCTTTGATGACGGCAACGATTCGCATTGCCCTGACGGGAATCGCCGGACGCATGGGTCGGACCCTGGCCGAAGCCATCGCGGCCGACGCTCAGCTGACCCTTGCCGGTGCGGTGGAGCGTCCGGATTCCTCCGTGATCGGCACGGACGTGGGCGAACTCACCGGCCTCGGGCGCAATGGGCTTCTGGTGGCGTCCGAACTCGATCAGGTGGTGGCCGGCTGCGATGCCGTGATCGATTTCACGGCGCCGGCTGCGACCCTGGCCCATCTGGCCTGCTGCCGCGAGGCCGGTCGGCCCCTTGTGATCGGCACCACCGGGCTCGATGGCGCTGCCAGGGAAGCCCTGTCAGCCGCCGCCGTCGACATCCCGGTGGTTTATGCGCCGAATTACAGCGTCGGCGTCAATCTGAGCCTGAAGCTGCTGGACATGGCGGCGCGAGTGCTCGGTGACAGCGTGGACATCGAGATCATCGAGGCCCATCACCGCCACAAGGTGGATGCGCCCTCGGGAACGGCCCTGCGCATGGGCGAGGTGGTGGCGCAAGCCCTGGGGCGGGATCTGGCAGATGTGGCCGTCTACGGTCGCCAGGGCCACACCGGAGCGCGGGAACGCGCCACCATCGGGTTCGAGACGATCCGCGCCGGTGATATCGTCGGTGACCACACGGTGCTTTTCGCTGCCGACGGCGAGCGATTGGAAATCACCCACAAGGCCTCGAGCCGCATGACCTTCGCCGCCGGCGCCGTCCGCGCCGCCGTCTGGGCCACGGGGCAGCCGCCCGGGCTCTACGACATGAACGACGTTTTGGGCCTCTGACTGACGCTCGCGACGACGCGATGAACAGCGCGCCGCGCCAGCACACTCCCACAGCGCGGCGCCCCCATTGTGGGAGAGTCCTAATCGCGCAGCGATTGGACCGATCTCGAAGCGCC
>JAFIFL010000139.1 GCA_020832055.1 Gammaproteobacteria bacterium | reverse complement strand
CGGCCGGCAGTGGTTCCTGAGCCCGCAGCGGTGCCGGTGCCGGAAGCTGTGACGAGGGCAGCTGCGGTCGCGGCGCCCGAACTCACCGAGCCCCGCCACTGGCACGAGCTGGTCCGCAGGCTCGACCTGAGCGGACTCACGGCCGAGCTGGTCAATCATTGCATGCCCGTGGAGATCGAAGCCGGGCGGGTCCGGCTGCTGCTCGATCCGGGTGCCGAGGCGCTGAATGCGGACGTTCACGTGGGTCGTCTCGAAGTGGCCCTTCAGACGCTGCTCGGTCGGCCCTTCCGCGTGGAAATCCACGTCGGCGCCGCGGATGAGGAGACACCGGCCCAGCGTGCCCTGCGGCAACGGGCCGAACGGCAGCGTCAGGCGGAGGAGGCCATCGCCTCGGATGCCAATGTCCAGACCCTGATCGAGACCTTCAATGCCTCGGTCCAGCGCGAGTCCATTCGCCCCATGGGGTAGAATGGGTCTCGGATTCGATTGGATGCAATGAAGGAGAAGTGCCCGTGAAAGGTGGCCTTGGCGACATGATGAAGCAGGCCAAGGAGATGCAGGAGCGTCTCCAGTCGGCCCAGGAGGCACTGGCTGCGCTCGAGGTCATCGGTGAAAGCGGGGCCGGAATGGTCCGCATCACCATGACGGGTCGCCACGACGTGCGCCGGGTGGAGATCGACCCGTCGCTCCTCGGCGAGGACAAGGAAGTGCTCGAAGATCTGCTGGCTGCCGCCGTCAACGATGCGGTGCGCCGCGTCGAGCGTGCCAACCAGGAGAAGATGTCGGAGCTCACGGCCGGTTTGCCGCTGCCTCCAGGCATGAAGCTGTTCTGATTCATGGCGGGATTCAGCAAGGGCCTGCTCGGCGAGTTGGTCACCGCTCTGCGTCGCCTGCCCGGTGTGGGGCCGCGATCCGCCCAGCGCATGGCCCTGCACCTGCTCGAGCGTGACCGTGATGCAGCGACGCGCCTGGCCGCAGCCTTGACGGCGGCAGTGGCCGGGGTCGGTCACTGCCGCAAGTGCCGCGCGCTGGCCGAGGCCGAGCTGTGTGAAGTCTGCGCCGATCCCCGCCGGGACGACAGCGTCTTGTGCGTGGTGGAGTCGCCTTCGGACCTGCTGGCAATCGAATCGGCAGGCGGTTTTCGCGGGCGCTATTTCGTACTCATGGGGCGCCTGTCGCCCATCGATGGCGTCGGTCCCGACGACATCGGCATTCCCGGGCTGCTCGAGCGACTGCGCGACGAGCCCGTTACGGAGGTGATTCTGGCTACCAATGCGACGGTCGAGGGCGAAGCCACCGCCCATTATCTCGCTGAACAGATTCGGTCTGCGGGGATTGCCGTCAGCCGCATTGCGCATGGCGTACCTGTGGGTGGGGAGCTCGAGTTCGTGGACGGCGGGACGCTGTCCCATGCGTTCAGCGGCCGGATCCGCCTGTCCTGATGGCGCCGACAACGACGCAGGCCATGACGGAAAACGCCGAGTGGGTGGCCACGGACGCGGCTCTCGCCGAGCTCTGTGCGGCGGCCCGAGCCGCCGGTGCGGTGGCGCTGGACACCGAATTCGAGCGCACCGACACCTTCTTTCCCAAGCTGGCGCTGGTGCAGTTCTGCATCGGCGAGCGGATTGCGCTGGTGGATCCGCTGGCCATCGAGGATGCCTCGCCGCTGCGGGCGCTGCTGGAGGATGCCGCCACCCGCAAGGTGCTGCACTCCTGCAGTGAGGATGTAGAGGTGCTGGCGAGCTGGTGCGGCGCGCGGCCCCGGAACCTGTTCGATACCCAGATTGCTGCGGCGTTCTGTGGCAGTCGCTATGGCATCGGCTACCGGGATCTGGTGGCCGACGCGTTCGCGGTCGAGCTGGACAAAGACGAGACCCGCTCCAACTGGCTCGAGCGGCCGCTGTCTGCCGCGCAGAAGCGCTATGCGGCGCTGGATGTGGCCTGGCTGCTGCCGCTGGCGGAGCGTCAGACTGAACAGCTCGAGCAGCGCGGGCGTGTCGGCTGGCTGGCGGAGGAGTGCGAACGGCAGGTGCAGGATGTGATCGACCGTCCCGGACCGGAGCAGGCCTGGCGCAACGTCAAGCGTGCCGGCGGGCTCGACCCCCGGGGGCTGGCAGCCCTGATGGCCCTGGCCGCGTGGCGGGAACGGCGCGCCCGGGAACTCGATCGCCCGAAAGGATGGCTGGTGAAGGACGAGCATCTGGTACTTCTGGCCACGGCGCTGCCGGGCAGTCTCGACGAGCTGGACGGGAAGGGCCTCCCGCCGGGCGTCATCCGGCGCTGGGGAGGCGAGCTGCAGGACATCATCGATCAGACCCGGGAGCTGAGTGCTGCCGAGCTGCCCAATGCGTTGCCTGCGCCGATGAGCCGCGCCGACGGCGAACGCCTGAAACAGTTCCGCAAACGCGCCCAGCACCACGCCCGGGAGCTCGGCGTCGCCGAGGAACTGCTGGCACGCAAGCGTCTGTTGGAACCGCTGTTCGCGCCGGCGGTGGCGGTGGCCGACTGCCCGGATGCGCTCCGGGGCTGGCGCTGGGAGATTCTCGGCCCGGACATCGAAGCCCTGCTCAGGGAGCAGTGGCCATGACCGGGGGCCGGCTGGTACAGGTGTTTCGCAGCGCGCGGCGTGAAGGCCACTACCTGTTCGTGGATCTGGCGGAAGGACTCGCGCGCGTGCCTGAACCGCTGCTGGCTCACTTCGGTCGGCCGGAACCGGCGCTCAGGCTGAACCTCAGCCGGGAACGGCGGCTGGCCCGGGCCGATGCCGGGGCGGTACTCGATGCCATCGAGGAAAAAGGGTTCTATCTGCAGATGCCGCCACAGGTGGTGCGCCATGACCGATGACCGGCCGTTCTGGCAGCGCCTGAGCCTCGAGGAGATGAGTCAGACCCAGTGGGAGTCCCTCTGCGACGGCTGTGCCCGCTGCTGCCTGATCAAACTCGAAGACGAGGACAGCGGCGAAGTGGCCTACACCGGCGTGGCCTGTCATCTGCTCGATCTCGATCAGTGCCGCTGCAGCCGCTATCCGGAACGTCACGAATTGGTTCCGGATTGCGTCGAGCTCGGTCCCGAGCAGGCGGCGAGTTTCCGCTGGTTGCCCACCACCTGCGCCTACCGCATCCTGGCCGAGGGCGGGGATCTGCCGGACTGGCATCCCCTGGTGAGCGGTGATCCGGACAGCGTGCATCGGGCCGGTATCTCGGTTCGGGGGCGTGCGCTGCCGGAAACCCACGTCCATCCCGACGGTCTCGACGAGCACGTCATTCGCTGGGTGAGTTTCTGATATGGAGTACCTCGTTCCCTGGCTGGTGTGGGCTGTTGCCATGCTGCTGGTGCTGGCCGGCGGGTTCTGGATGACGCGCCGGATCAGGCCCCTTTGGCTGCGGGACCTGCTGCGCTTCCTGGCCACAGGCACGCTGCTCGTGCCGGCAGGCGCCGGCAGCTTCGAAGGGGCCTATGCCCCGGCCTGGATCGTCTTCGTGTTCGAGGCTTTCCTGCAGACTGAGGGCGATCCGGTGGGCGCCTTGATGATGCTCACGGTGGGTTGGACCCTGGCCATCGTCGCCGTGATCGCAGCCACGGTCTTCCGGCTGATACGGCGCCGCAACGCCGAAAACCGGGTGTAACAGACCCATTCCAGCCTATGCACGCAGGTCATCGGGGTGCCCGGATGCGGGTTCGGCGCGGTCCGGTCTGCCTGGCGACCCGTGATGCGACCTTGAAGTCGAGGGGGGCGCTGATTACTCTAGCGGGCTTCGCCGCGGCCCGGCCTTGCCGGCTTCGCTTCACAGGACCTGCAGGGAGTGGTCGTTCCGCATGAGATTCGACAGCACCGATACCTATATCGTCACCGATGAGCTCGCGCTTGCCGTCGACGCCGCGATGACGCTCGAGCGCCCGCTGCTGATCAAGGGTGAGCCCGGGACCGGCAAGACGCTGCTTGCCGAAGAGGTGGCGGCCTCACAGGGCATGCCGCTGATCACCTGGCACATCAAGTCCACCACCAAGGCCCAGCAGGGTCTCTACGAGTACGATGCGGTATCGCGGCTGCGTGATTCCCAGCTCGGCGACGGGCGGGTGAACGACATCAGCAACTACATCAAGAAGGGCAAGCTGTGGGAGGCCTTCACCGCTCCCGAGCGCTGCGTGCTGCTGATTGACGAGATCGACAAGGCCGACATCGAGTTCCCGAACGATCTGCTGCAGGAACTCGACCGCATGGAATTCTTCGTCTACGAGACGGGCGAGACCATCAAGGCGGTGAACCGGCCCCTGGTGGTGATCACATCGAACAACGAGAAGGAGCTGCCGGACGCCTTCCTGCGCCGCTGCTTCTTCCACTACATCAACTTCCCCGACCGCGAGACGATGCAGCAGATCGTCGAGGTCCACTATCCGGGCATCAAGCAGGAGCTGGTGAAGGAAGCCATGGACATCTTCTTCGACGTCCGCAAGGTGCCGGGCCTGAAGAAGAAGCCGTCCACGTCTGAACTCATCGATTGGCTCAAGCTGCTGATGGCGGACGACATTCCCGAGGAAATCCTCACCGAGCGCGATCCATCCAAGGCCATCCCGCCGCTCTACGGCGCCCTGGTCAAGAACGAGCAGGACGTGCATCTGCTGGAGCGTCTGGCCTTCATGCATCGCAGGGATAGCCGAGGGTGAGCCAAGCATGCTGATCGACTTCTTCTTCACGCTGCGCCGGCACAAGGTGCCGGTGTCCATCCGCGAGCTGCTCGATCTGCTGCAGGCCCTGCGGGCGCGGGTGGTGTACAGCGATGTGGATGATTTCTATCTGCTCTCCCGCGCCTGTCTGGTGAAGGACGAGAAGCACTACGACAAGTTCGATCAGGCCTTCGAGGCCTACTTCAAAGGGCTCGAGGATCTCCATGGCCTGCTCGAAGCGCTGATTCCCGACGAGTGGCTGCGGCGTGAGTTCGAGAAGTCGCTCTCGCCCGAGGATCTGGAAAAAATCAATTCCATGGGTGGCCTCGAAAAGCTCATCGAGGAGTTCCGCAAGGCCCAGCAGGAGGAATCCCAGGGCGGCCAAGGCGGCGAAGGTGAGGAAGGCAGTGGGTCCGGCAAGGGCGAGCAGGTGGGCCAGGGCGGCGAAGGCCCCAATGGCACGGGCGGCCGCCAGGGCAAGGGCAAGAAAAAGAAGGGCAAGAAGGCTTGGTCTCAGCGCAACTACAAGAACCTCGACGACTCGGTGGAACTCGGCACCCGCAACATCAAGGTGGCGCTGCGGCGGCTGCGCAAGCTGGCCCGGACCGGCAAGGAAGAAGAGCTGGACATGGACGGTACCATCCGTTCCACCGCCCACAATGGCGGCATGCTCGACATCCGCATGCGTCCGGAGCGCAAGAACACGGTCAAGGTGCTGTGCTTCTTCGACATCGGCGGCTCCATGGATGCCCATGTCAAGGTCTGCGAGGAGCTGTTCTCGGCATCGCGGACCGAGTTCAAGCACATGGAACATTTTTACTTCCACAACTTCATCTACGAGTCGGTGTGGAAGGACAATCGCCGCCGCGCCGGCGAACGGCTGTCGACCTGGTCGATCCTCAACAAGTACGCCCATGACTACAAGGTCATCTTTGTCGGCGATGCCACCATGGCGCCGTATGAGATCACCCACGCCGGCGGCAGCGTCGAGCATTGGAACGAGGAACCCGGGGCGTTGTGGATGCAGCGTTTCAGCGAAATCTACGACAAGCTGGTGTGGATCAATCCGACGCCGCGGGACACCTGGGAATACTCGTCCTCTGTGGAGATGACCCGGGAGCTGGTGAACGGTCAGATGTACCCGCTGACCATCCGCGGCCTCGAGGAGGCCATGAACCAGCTTTCCAAGTAGGCCCTTGTTGCGGCATGCGACGCACGGCGGCCGTGCTCGCGTGCCGATGCTGAATCCAGCCAACCTGCAGGTTCACCGCAGTCCCGCCATGGCGGCCCGGTCGTGTCCGATATGCCCACATCCCTGACTGAACCGGAATTGCTGAGCCGGGATCGACCCGAGTACGACAGCCTCACTGTGCGCCTGCAGCGGCGATTGGCCCGCGGCCAGCCGGCGGACCGGCTGGAAGCGAAACGGCAGCACCTGCTGGATCGTTCCAGCGCAGCGGTGGCGGCACGACGGGCCCGGGTGCCGGTGCTGAAGCTGCCTGCGGAACTGCCGATCACTGAGCATGCGGATGCCATTCGCGAGGCGCTGGAAACGCATCAGGTGCTGGTGGTGGCGGGCGAGACAGGCTCCGGGA
This sequence comes from Gammaproteobacteria bacterium, assembly GCA_020832055.1. Classification (GTDB taxonomy): domain Bacteria; phylum Pseudomonadota; class Gammaproteobacteria; order Pseudomonadales; family Azotimanducaceae; genus SLTB01. The sequence goes on along the minus strand of JAFIFL010000139.1, from coordinate 5,824 downwards.
AGACCACCCAGCTGCCGAAGTTGGCCCTGGCCGCCGGGCGTGGTGTCAGCGGCCTGATCGGCCACACCCAGCCGCGCCGCATTGCGGCCCGCAGCGTGGCGACCCGCATCGCGGAGGAGCTTGGCAGCCCGCTCGGGGATCGGGTGGGCTACCAGACCCGTTTCGAGGAGCGCCTGGGTCCGGACGGCCTGATCAAGGTCATGACCGACGGGATTCTGCTGGCCGAGACCCGCTCGGACCCGGAGCTGCGACGCTACGACACCCTGATCATCGACGAAGCCCACGAGCGCAGTCTCAACGTGGACTTTCTGCTGGGCTATCTCAAGCGTCTGCTGCCGCGGCGTCCGGACCTCAAGCTGGTGATCACTTCCGCGACCATCGACGTCGAGCGGTTCGCGCGGCACTTTTCTGATGGCTCGTCTGATGGCTCGTCTGATGGCTCGGCAGATGATGAGGCCGACGCGGCTGCCGCAGAAGCTGTTGAAGATGATCCGGAAGCGAGCGGCAGGGAGGCGATGGCCGCGTCGCCCGTGTTCAACGTTTCCGGCCGGACCTTTCCCGTCACCCAGCACTATCTGCCGCCGGAAGCTCAGACGGATGCCGATGGTGATGTGGAGCCGTCTTTGGAAGGCGGCGTGCTGGCAGCTCTGGAAGCGATCCGTGCCCTCGAACGCAGGGGTCAGGGCACGCCGCCCCAGGCCAGGGACGTGCTGGTGTTTCTCCCCGGCGAACGGGATATACGCGATCTCGGTCGCTTTCTCGGCGAGCGGCTCGATTGGCCGGGGGTCGAGATCCTGCCGCTCTACGCCCGCCTCACCGCCGTCGAACAGCAGCGGGTGTTCAGTCCTGGTGCCGGGCGGCGCATCGTCCTGGCCACCAACGTGGCGGAAACCTCGCTGACTGTGCCGCGCATCGGCTATGTCATCGACCCCGGTCTGGCCCGAATCTCGCGTTACAGCTACCGCTCCAAGCTGCAGCGCCTGCCGGTGGAACCCATCTCCCAGGCCAGCGCTGCCCAGCGGGCCGGGCGCTGTGGCCGGCTGGCGCCCGGCATCTGTTTCCGGCTCTACAGCGAGCAGGATTTCGCAAGCCGCGACGCGTTCACGGATCCGGAGATCCTGCGCACCAATCTGGCTGCCGTGGTGCTGCAGATGAAGGAACTCGGCCTCGGCGACCCCGAGGCGTTTCCCTTTCTCGATCCGCCCGAGGCGCGGGCACTCAGTGACGGTCGCCGTCTGCTCGAGGAGCTCGGTGCCCTCGACGGGCAGGGCGCGTTGACCGCAGTCGGGCGGGACCTCTGCGCCCTGCCGCTCGATCCCAGGCTCGCCCGCATGCTGGTGGCGGCCCGCGACAAGGGCTGTCTGGCCGAGATGATCTGCATCGTGGCGGCACTGTCGCTGCAGGACCCGCGCCTGCGGCCCATGGACAAGACCCAGGCCGCGGACGAGGCCCACGCCGAGTGGCGCGATCCTCAGTCTGACTTCATGGCCTTCGTCAGGCTCTGGGCGTGGTTCGAGACCCAGCGCGGGGAGTTGTCGCGCTCGGCACTGCGCCGGGCCTGCGAGCGCCGCTTCCTGTCGTGGATGAGGCTGCAGGAGTGGTGGAGCTTGCAGCGGCAGCTGACCCGCACCTGCCGGGAACGAGGCTGGTCGGTCAATTCCACGGCCGCTGCGGCGGAAACGGTCCACCGGTCCCTGCTGCCCGGCCTGCTGAGCCAGCTCGGCATGCGCACTGAGAAGCAGGACTACCTCGGTGCCCGCGGTCTGAAGTTTCAGATCTTTCCGGGGTCGGCCCTGTTCAAGCGGCAGCCGCCCTGGCTGCTGGCGGCGGAGATCGTCGAGACCTCACGGGTCTATGCGCGCACGGTCGCCGTACTGGATCCGTCCTGGGTCGAGCCCGAGGCCATGCATCTGCTGCGCCGTCAGCATGAGGCGCCGCGCTGGCAGCGGCGACGGGGCCGGGTGATGGTGAGCGAGCGGGTGACCCTCTACGGGCTGCCCATCGTCGAGGGGCGGCAGGTGCCGTTTGACCGCATCGATGCGGCCGCAGCCCGTGAGATCTTCATTCTCGACGCCCTGGCCCGTGGGGATCTCGATACCCGGGGCACCTTTCTCGCCCACAACCTCGCCCTGATCGACGAGGTCCGGGCGCTGGAGGCGAGGGAACGCCGGCGTGACCTGCTCATTGGGGAGGATGCCCTGGCCGTGCTCTATGGCGAACGGGTACCGGCCGACATTGCCGACGCCCGCCGCTTCGAGAAGTGGCGACGCCAGGCTGAAACCCGGGACCCCAAGGTCCTGCACTTCACCCTCGATGACCTGATGGCGAAGCGTCCGGATGCTGCCGTGGAGGCGGACTACCCGGGCCATTTGCAACTCGGCGAGCTCGAGTTGGAGCTCGGCTACAGCTTCGCCCCAGGCACCGACGGCGACGGGGTCACCTTGCGAGTGCCGAGGGCCCTGCTCCCACAGCTGCGACCTGAGCCCCTCGAATGGCTGGTCCCGGGCATGCTGGAGCAGAAGTGTGTGGCGCTGGTGCGGGCGCTGCCCAAGCGGGTGCGCCGGGAACTGGCGCCGGTGCCGGATCATGTGGCTGCGATCATGCCGGAGCTGCTGGATGCCGAACGGTTCCGGGCCGGGAGTCTGTTGCGGGCACTGGCGCTGGCCATCGAACGGACCCATGGGGTGGTCATTCCGGCGGATGCCTGGGATGGCAGCCGTCTCGACGACTTTCTGCGGATGCGCATCGCGGTGATCGGCGACGAAGGCAGTGAGCTTGCGGCAGGCCGCGATCTCCTCGCCCTGCAGGCCGAGCAGGGCGCCGGAGCGGATGCCGATCTGCGTCGCCACAGCGCGGAGGCGGGCTTCGAAGTCGAAGGGCTCACGGAGTGGAGCTTCGGTGAGCTGCCGGAGACCGTCACGCCGACGGCGGGGGTGCGTGCCTGGCCTGCGGTGGAGGATGCCGGTGACAGCGTGGCCATCCGGTTGTTCAGCGAGCCCGAGGCTGCGCAACGCGCCATGCGTTCAGGTGTGGTGAGACTGTTGATGCTCGCTCAGCAGCGCACCTTGCGCCAACTCGACCGCCGCCTGCCGCGTCGGGACGCCATGGGGTTGATGTATGCGCCGCTGGGTGATCCGGCGGCGTTGTTCGATCAGATTGCCCGGCTGGCCGTGGAGAAGGCGCATCTGATGGATGAACCGATGCCGCGTGATCGCGCGGCCTTCGAGGCGACTTTAGAGCGTGGCCGTGCGGGACTTGCTGCCAGCATGGATGAGGTGGCGGCGCTGGCCCATGAAGTGCTCGCAGGCTGGCACGAACTGCGGCGGGCGCTCGATGACGCCACATCGCCGGCCTTTCGCGATGCGGTGGACGACATCCGGGCCTGGCTCGGCGACTTGCTCGGGCCGGACTTTCTGGTGTCCGTTCCGGCCCCTTGGCGGGAATGCCTGCCCCGCTACCTGCGTGCGGAGTGCCAGCGACTCGCTCAACTGCAGGGCAACGTCGAGCGGGATCGCCATCGCATTGCGGAACTCTCGGAATGGCGCGGCCGTCTCGATGGACTCGAGGCCCTGTCAGGGGCAGCGCCGAGGGCGATCGCAGACCGCTGTCGCTGGCTGCTCGAGGAGTATCGCGTGTCCCTGTTTGCCCAGGAACTCGGGACACGGGTGCCGGTTTCGCCCAAGCGCCTGCGGCAGGCTTTTGCCGAAGCGGAGGAGTCCCTGCGGCTGGGGGCCTGATGGCTGGCTCGTACGCCACAGGAACCTCCGGTTGGGCTTGTGGTCACAAGTTGGCAGGCCAAAGTCGCCGCAGATCGGGCTGACTGGCGGCGCCTGGAGCGAATTCAGCGGCTGCCGGCTGTTCTTGATCGCCTCCATCTTGCGTCCATTTCCTGATGCGAGTAGGGTCTGCCGGCGTTCGCGGGGCGGGGCCCCGCACAGCGGGAGCTTCAATAGTTCAGTGAGCAACGGAACCGCAGTGTTTCGGTCAATGACCGCAGGATCAGGACCTCGCGTCGGTGACGACCTGGAGTGTGCATGCTCATGTCTGCTGCGCCGGATCGGACTGACCTCAGCATGACCAAGGCCCGCCTGCTCTTGATCGATGACGCTGTGGCGGAGCGGGAAGGGCTTGCCCGCCGTCTTCGCGAGCGCGGTTTCCTGGTGGACGCCGCTGCTTCGGGTGCCGAGGCTCTCGAACTCGCTGAGGCCGGGGCGCCGGATCTGATTCTGTGTGAACTGCACATCGTCGATCCCGACGGGCTGTCCATGCTTGAGCGCCTCACCCGTGACCTGCCTGATGTGCCCTTCGTGGTCGTGACCGCCGATTCCAGCATGAATGACGTCATGCAGGCACTGCGACTCGGTGCCGCGGACTACCTCTGGAAGCCGGTTGCGGACATCGAGGTGCTCGTGCACGCGGTGGATTCGGCGCTGGAGCGGTCGCGGCTGCGGCAGGAGAACTCCCGCTTCAAGCAGGAGCTGCAGGAGGCTAACCGGCAGCTCGAGGAGTACGTCGAGGAACTGCAGCAGGATCAGCGTGCCGGGCGTGAGGTGCAGCTCGGGATGCTGCCGCCGACACCCATGGCCATCGAAGGCTTCCGGCTGCAGCACCACATCATCCCGTCCCTGTTCCTGTCCGGCGACTTCGTCGATTACTTTCGCATTACTGACCGCCACTTCGTGTTCTTCATTGCCGACGTTTCCGGCCATGGCGCGTCGTCAGCCTTCGTGACGGTCCTGTTGAAGAACTTTTCCCGCCGCCTGCGCCGCGAGTACCGTCCACGCATGCTCACTGCGCCCGGCGAGATCCTGCGCTGGCTCAATCAGGAACTGCTCGAAAGCCAGCTCGACCGCCATGTGACGATGTTTTTCGGCGTCATCGACTGCAAGGACAATCGCCTCGCGTATGCCAACGCCGGACACTTTCCGGCGCCGGTGATGGTGAGCGACGGGTCGGCACAGTATCTCGAGATCCCCGGCAAGCCCCTCGGCCTGTTTCCGGATGCGCGGTTCGGGTCGGCAAGCATCGACCTGCCGGCAAGCTTCCGGCTGGCGCTGTTTTCCGACGGGGTCTTCGAGGTCATGGACGAGCCCGATCTCGCCGCCAAGGAAGCCCGTCTGCTGCGGGCCGCGGCGACATCTTCGGACATGGATGCGCTGTGCCGGGCGCTGGGCCTCGAAGCGGGTCTCGAGGCTCCGGACGATGTCACCTGTCTGCTGTTGTCGCGGAGCGGCTGATGGAAAACGGACGCATACTCGTGGGCGACCACGACGGCATTTACGTCCTGAAGTTCACCGGTGACGTGCGAGTCACCCTGTGCGCCACCGTGGACTCGTTCCTGCGGACCCTGCTCAATCGCGACGATTTCCGTGCGGTCATCGTCGATCTCACCGCCACTGACGGCATCGACAGCACGTCCCTCGGGCTGCTGGCCCGGCTGTCCATTGAAACCCAGCGCCGCTTCGGTTTCATACCGACCCTGGTCTCGACCCGGCCTGACATCACCCGCCTGCTGACGACCATGGGATTCGAGGATGTCTTTCACATCGTCGAGGAGCCGTTGACGGAAGTGGGCCAACTCGGTGAATTGCCGGAGATCGAAGGTGACGAGGCGGATGTGCGGGAGCGGGTGCTTGAAGCCCATCGGGTCCTGATGAGCCTGAATGACCGCAATCGCGAGAACTTCCGGGATCTGGTCATGGCGCTGGAGTCAGAAGCGCGACCGCAGCCCCGCAGCCACCGCATGTGACGATCAGCCTCAGCGACCCGGTCGGGTATCCCGCTTGGCGGCGATGAAGTCCGAGTGCCGGACGTGGATCAGATC
>JAFIFL010000138.1 GCA_020832055.1 Gammaproteobacteria bacterium | reverse complement strand
CTCCGGATGTCGAATACTGTAGGCCCCGGTCATGGGTCCGCCCCAGTCCTGGCAGACGAAGGTGATGTCCGTGAGCCCGAGGTCATCGATCAGCGCGGTCAGATTCTCCACGTGGGTGGCAAGGGTATAGCTGCGATCCACCGGAGTCTCGGATTTCCCGAAGCCCATGTGATCGGGGACGATGACCCGGTAGCGCTCGGCGAGCGGCGGGATGAAATGGCGATACAGATAGCCCCAGGTGGGTTCACCGTGCAGGCACACGACGACCTCACCCTCGCGCGGTCCTTCGTCCACGTAGTGCTGACGAAAGCCCGCTGCGTCGCTGAACTTCGGCTCGAAGGGCCAGTTGCCCTCGAACGTCTCGTTGGCCGGGATCATGGTTGTTGGCTCCTCGCCCGGGGCAGACTACTCAGCATGCCGACTATTGTGTGTTGCGTCATCCAACCGTGCTTCCCCCTCACGCGGAAAGTCGGGCCGGTCGCCATCACCGCATCATTGCCGCCTTCTTCGCGCCCTCATGGCGATCAGGGTCGTGGTTCGCTTCGCTGACGCCATCTATCTTCATTCGTTGGCTTTCAGCGCCTCAGTCTCGCGACAGCTTGCTGCGCCGGAGCTTCTGCTCGCTTCGCATGACGTGCAAGATGAATACGCGGCATTGTTCTTTGTCATGGCGGTAGAGAATCCGACAAGGGGGCTCAACGATCTGGCGATACCGCCAACCGCGCAACTCTTGCGGCTTTGAGCCACTATCTGGATGTGCTTCGAGTTGATCCACGTGCTCGAATATGCGCCTGACAAGCTGTTGCGCGGCGTTGAGATTTTCCAGGGCGATGTAGTCCGCAATAGCATCGAGATCGGCCAGTGCGGGATCAGACCAAACTACTTCAGCCATCGGGCCATTTTGGCCTTGGCTTGTTCGCTAGAGACAGTACGGCCTTCGTCCACGGCACGCTCGCCACGTGCAATGCCTTCGAGCAACTTCACCTTGGCCTGAAGTTTTTCATAGCTATCTACATCAACAAGGTACGCAGAAGGCAAACCATGCTGCGTGATCAGGATTGGCTCTTTGTACTTAGCCAGTTCTGACAGCAGGTCCGTAGCCTTTCGCTTGAGGGTTGTGACTAGTTCCGTGCGCATTTAGTGATACTAAAGTGGCACTACGTGCGACGCAAGCACCCTGAAAGCCAACATCCTCATTGAACGGCGGCCTCCTCGAGCAGTTCAACGATGCGTCCGTACGTCCCAGTTGATGAAGCGTCCGCATCATTTCTTGGCCGAAGGTTCTCCTCTACCCGCTCGCCCGTCGATAGTGGCTCTGCATCGCGTCTTCGTCGCGAGTCCCTGGCTCCCTGGTCGGGGTAGGTGTTGCGCAGCCTTGGAGATGAGCAGCGTTCAAATCAAAAACGCACGAATGCGGCCCGCGCTTCAGCCCGCAGCAGCCGACCGCGCGTCCAGGGCCTCCCAGCGGCTGTAGGCGGCATCCAAACGGGCCTGGGTCTCGGCCAGAGTGGCGTTCAGATTGGTCACGGCTTCTGCGGGGCCGCGATGCAGGGCGGGATCGCTGAGTTGCTCCGAGAGCTCGGCGAGCTGACCCTCAAGCGCATCGATCTCGGCCGGCAGGCGTTCGAGTTCCAGGGATTCGGCGTAGGTCAGCTTGGCGCCGGTTCGTTGCCCGGACTGCGCGGGCGCCGGCTCCCGGCTGCGGGTCGGTGCGGCGGCGGCGGAACGCTGTCTGGTCTGCCGTTGCAGCCACTCGCTGTAGCCCCCCACGCTCTCCTCGATACCGCCTTCTCCGTCGATGACCAGCAGGCTGGTCACCACGTTGTCGAGGAACTCCCGGTCGTGGGACACCAGCAGCAGAGTGCCGGGATAGTCCACCAGCAACTCTTCGAGCAACTCCAGGGTCTCCACATCGAGATCGTTGGTGGGCTCGTCCATCACCAGCACGTTGGAAGGCTTGGCGAACAGGCGCGCCAGCAGCAGGCGGTTGCGCTCACCGCCCGACAGGCGCGTGATCGGCGCCCGGGCGCGATCCGGCGGGAACAGGAAATCCTGCAGGTAGCTGATCACATGCTTGCGCTTGCCGCCGAAATCGATGAACTCCATGCCACCGGCCACGTTGTCCGCAACGGTGGCATTTTCGTCGAGCTGGGCACGCTGCTGATCGAAATAGGCAATCTCCAACCCGGTCCCGAGGGTGACCTTGCCGGCATCGGGCGCAAGATCGCCCAGCATCAGCCGCAGCAGCGTGGTCTTGCCGGCGCCGTTGGGGCCCACCAGCCCCACCCGGTCACCACGCAGAATGGTCGTGGAGAAATCCCGGACCAGCAGCTTGTCGGGATAGCCAAAACGTACGTGGTCGAGCTCGACCACCCGCTTGCCCGACCGCTGTGCGGTCTGCGCGGTCAACTTCACCTTGCCCTGGCGCTCGATGCGCTCGGAGCGTTCCCGGCGCATCTTTTCCAGCGCCCTCACGCGGCCCTCGTTGCGGGTCCGGCGGGCCTTGATGCCCTGGCGGATCCAGACCTCTTCCTCCGCCAGCTTCTTGTCGAAGTGGGCGCGGGCGAGATCTTCCGCGTGCAGGCGCTCCTCGCGACGGCGCAGGTAGTTGTCGTAGTCGCCAGGCCAGCTCGTCAGGACACCACGGTCGATCTCGACGATGCGGGTCGCCAGGGCGCGCAGGAACCGGCGATCGTGGGTAATGAAGACGATGCTGCCGCCGAAGCCGAGCAGGAAGGACTCCAGCCAGTCGATGGCCTCGATGTCCAGGTGGTTGGTGGGCTCGTCGAGCAGCAGCACGTCCGGGTCCCGCACCAGGGCCTGACCGAGCAGGACGCGGCGCTTCATGCCGCCGGACAGCGCCTTGAAATCAGCATCGCCAGGCAGCTCCAGGCGGGTCACCACCTCGCTGACCCGCCGCTCCAGATCCCAGCCACCGCCGGCCTCGATGCGGGATTGCAGCACCCCCAGGCGGTCCATGCTGCCCGGCGCGGACAGGTCGCCGGCGAGACGATGGTACTCGGCCAGCAGCCGGCCCTGGTCCCCCAGCGGTGCCGCCACCACCTCGTAGACCGTACCCACCGTGTCCGCCGGGACCTCCTGGGCCAGCCGCGTGACCACGGTGGCAGGATCCCGCGTGATGCTGCCTTCGTCGGCAGGAATCTCCCCGGCCAACAGCTTCAGCAGGGTCGACTTGCCGGCGCCATTGCGGCCGACGACGCAGACCCTTTCGCCGGCTTCGATCTCGAAGTCCACGCCTGCGAGAAGCAGCTGTTCGCTGCCGATACCGAATTCGAGTTGCTGGACGCTTAAGAGAGCCATGACACACCGGGAGAGGGGGAGGATTCGAGCGGGCGCCATGTTGCCACAGTCGCTTCGCCAGCGCCCAGGGCAGTACCGCTGCCGGTGCGGCGGGCCTTGGCTTCAGGTTGCCGTCTGCGCTCCGCCGTGCGAAAACGACCACAGAGTCCGCCGGGTGCATCTGCGCTCCGTTCTCAACCGGAAATCGAGTGGCTCGAAACCAACAGGTCATTCGCTATCATCGACGTCACCACGTCACGAACGGAGCAGGTCTCAACCATGGACAAGCGCAGCGAGCCAAAGGGGATTCCCCGTCCGGATGGCCAGCCGGTCATCGGCAACCTGCTCACGATCGACCGGACGGCGCCGCTGCAGAGCCTGATGCAGCTCGCCCGCGAACACGGCCCCATTTTCTCGCTGGAGATGATGGGCACGCCGCTGGTGGTGGTGTCCGGCGCCGCGCTGGTCGAGGAACTGTGCGACGAGACCCGTTTCGACAAGGCTGTCCGCGGTCCCCTGCGTCGGGTCCGGGCCATTGCCGGTGATGGGCTGTTCACGGCGGATACGCAAGCGCCGAACTGGGGCAAGGCGCACCGCCTGCTCATGCCCACCTTCAGCCAGCAGGCCATGCTCGACTACCTGCCGATGATGACCGACATCGCGTCCCAGCTCTGCCTGAAGTGGCAGCGCCTGAACGCCGACGAAGACATCGACGTGGTTCACGACATGACCGCCCTGGCGCTGGATACCATCGGCCTGTGCGGCTTCGGCTACCGTTTCAACTCCTTCTACCGACAGGACTTCCATCCCTTCATCGACGCCCTGACCCGGACGCTGGAAACGAGCATGGTGCGGCGCGGCCTGCCTTTCGAGGACATCGTCCTGCGGCGGCGAATCGCGCAGCTCGAGCAGGATGCGGCCTACATGAACGCTCTGGTGGACGAGATCATCCGTGAGCGCCGCCGCAATCCCAGTGACGAGGCGCCTGTGGATCTGCTCGGCTACATGCTCACCGGGGTCGACAAGGTGACCGGGGAGCGGCTCTCGGACGAGAACATCCGCTATCAGATCAACACCTTCCTGATCGCCGGGCACGAGACGACCTCGGGCCTGCTGTCGTTCACGCTGCACTTTCTGCTCGAGCACCCCGACGTGCTGGCGAAGGCCTACGAAGAGGTCGACCGGGTCGTGGGCCGGGAAGTCGCCGCCCCGGACCAGCGCCAGATTGCCAAGCTGGACTACCTGCGGGCGGTTCTGCTCGAGTCCCTGAGACTGTGGCCCACGGCCCCGGCGTTCAGTCTCTATCCCTTCGAAGACGAGGTCATCGGCGGGCGCTACCCGCTGCCGGCCAACACCTTCATCACCGTCCTGGCGCTGTCGCTGCATCGTGACCCGGAAGTGTGGGGCGATGACCCGGAGTCCTTCGACCCGGAGCGCTTCAGCCGCGAAGCGGAAGCCGCCCGCCCGGCTTCGGCCTACAAACCCTTCGGCAACGGCCAGCGGGCCTGCATCGGTCGGCAGTTCGCCATGCAGGAAGCCATCCTGGTGCTGGCCATGATCCTGCAGCGCTTCGAGCTGGTGGATCACGCCAACTACCGGTTGAAGGTCAAGGAATCCCTGTCCATCAAGCCCGATGGCTTCAAGCTGCGGGTCCGGCCGCGTCCCGGGAGTGAACGCCTCGCCAACCTGGGCATCCCCGCAACCCGGCCGGAACCGGAGGACACCCGAAGGACCGCGGAACAGGCAGCCGCCAGCGCCCGCCCCGACCACGGCGGTCGGCTCTACGTGCTGTTCGGATCGAATCTCGGATCCACGGAGGCCTTCGCGCGGGAAATCGCCCAGTCGGGACGCCTGAACGGTTTCGACACCCGGCTGGCCGAGCTCGACGAGTTCACCGACCGTTTGCCCACCGACGGCGCACTCGTCATCGCCTGCGCCTCCTACAACGGCACCCCGCCGGACAACGCCAGCCGCTTCGTCGCCTGGCTGCAGGACGCCGTTCAGGGCGCGGCCGACGGCGTCCGCTTTGCGGTGCTCGGCTGCGGCAATCGCGACTGGGCTGCCACCTATCAGGCCACGCCCAGGCTGATCGACGAGCGGCTGGCGGCCCTCGGCGGCCAGCGCATTCGCGAGCGCGGCGAGGCCGATGCGCGGGAAGACCAGGACAGTCAGTTCCGCACCTGGTTCGACGGTCTGTGGCCCGACGTCGGGCGCGCCCTCGAACTCGACGTGGACTTCACCACGCCGCTGCACAGCGAGCCGCTGTTCGAGGTGCAGCGGGTCGAACGGGTCGCCGTGCATCCGGTAGCCACCCACACCGGCGCCGAACCCATGACCGCCACGGTGAACCGGGAACTGCAGCAGACAGCGGCCTCCGGGCGCTCGACCCGGCACGTGGAACTCGCGCTGCCACAGGGCGTGACCTACCAGCCCGGCGACCACCTCTGTGTGGTCCCGCGCAACCATGAACAGACGGTCCGGCGGGCCATGCACCACTTCGGCTTCGACGATGCCGACCACATCCGCATCACCGCCACCGGCGGACGCCGCAGCCCGTTTCCGCGGGACAGTGCAGTCTCCGTCCGCCGCCTCGCCGAGGTCTATGGCGAGTTGCAGAACGTGGCCAGCCGCAAGGACGTGGCCACGCTGGCGGTACACACACCCTGCCCCGACACCCGGGCGAAGCTCGAAGCGCTGGCGGCCCCCGCTGGAGATGGAGCGGATCGCTACCGGACGGAAGTCTTCCTCAAACGTCGCTCCGTGCTGGACCTGCTCGAGGTGTTCCCGGCTGTAGAGCTGCCGTTCAACGTCTTCCTGGAAATGATTCCGTGGATGGCGCCGCGCTACTACTCGATCTCTTCGTCACCGCTGGCCCTGCCCGGGCACCTCAGCATCACCGTCGGCGTGGTGGCCGGGCCGGCCCGCTCCGGGCTCGGCGAGTACCACGGCGTCTGCTCGAGCTACCTGGCCGGGGTCCGTCCAGGTGATGCAGTCCACGCCGTCGTGCGCGAGAACCGCATCGGCTTCAAGCTGCCGGATGACCCGGCGACGCCGATGATCATGATCGGCCCGGGGACCGGCCTGGCACCGTTTCGCGGATTCCTGCAGCAGCGGGCGACGTTGCGCGATCAGGGTGAGACTCTCGGGCCGGCGCTGCTGCTGTTCGGCTGCCGGCATCCGGAGCAGGACTACCTGTACCGGGAGGAACTCGAAGCTGCGGCGGCAGAAGGCGTGACAGATCTGCTCACCGCCTTCTCCCGTGCCGGCGATCAGCGGGTCTATGTTCAGGATCTCCTGCGCCGGGAACGCGACCGGGTCTGGTCGTTACTCGAAGCCGGCGCCGTGGTCTACGTCTGTGGTGACGGCAGCCACATGGAGCCGGACGTGAAGCGGTCGCTGGCGACGCTGTACGCCGAAGTCAGCGACACCGACGCCGCCGCAGCGGATGCCTGGCTCGAAACCCTGCGTCAGGAAGGTCGCTACCGGCTGGACGTCTGGGCCACGGCCTGATCCTGGCGCCCTCGATGGGCGGCTAGGAGTCCACAGTTGCGGGGGGCTCCTCGATCAGCTCCCGATGGACACAGACCGCCGCGCGGGCAGGCCGTATCGGCAGCCCTCGCGCCTGAAGATGGGCGCGGGTGAAGGCGGCACCGTAGAGCAGGATCAGGGACGAGTAGTTGACCCACAAAAGCAGTACGGCCAGGGATCCCGCCGCACCATAGGTCGAGGCGGTGGCCGTGTTGGCGAGATAGATGGCGATCAGGGAACGGCCGAGGGTGAACAGCAAAGCGGTGACCAGCGCACCGACCATCACATCGCGCCAGGTCAGCTGGACGTCAGGCAGGATCTTGAACATGGCGGCAAACAGAAACGTCACCACACCGAGGGATACCGCCAGCTCCAGGGCGACGGCCGCCGAGCCGGGTACCGGCAGCCACTGATCGGCAAACGCCATGATGGCGCGCAGCACGACGGAAAACAGCAGCGACACCAGCAGGACGAAACCGATGGCGAGGACGATGGTCATGGACAGGACCCGCGCCTTGATGAATGCCCACAGGGTGTTTCGGGAAGGCCGAGGCGCCACGTCCCAGATCTGATTCAGCGACTGCTGCATCTGCGCGAATACCGTGGTCGCGCCCACCACCGTGGCGACGACGCCGATCAGGGCCGGCCAGATGCCGCTCTGGTCGATCTGGGAGTTGACGACCGCGGTTTCGACCATCGCCGCGGCCTCCGCCCCGAGCACGCCCTCGAGCTGTCCGAGCAGTTCACCCCGTGCCGCCCGCTCACCGAGGACGAGTCCCACCACGGTGACGACGACCACCATGATCGGCGCGATGGAGAACACGGTGAAGAAGGCCAGCGCCGCGGCGTAGATGAAGGCCTGGCTCTCGAGCCAGTTCTTTCCTGCGGCACCGAAAATCCCCAGCCAGTAACGCAGGGGTCCGGGCAATTGCTGATAACGCTGAGCAATCATGCCCCGGAGCATACCTCACGTCAGGTCCCTCCGCGCCCGCCCGGCGTTCGGCAGCAGGCCGGCAATCAGCCTATCCTCGGCATTCGCCTTGTCTTCAGTCGCTACCCACTCCACGCTGGCTGACGGAAGGACTCACCATCAAAGGAGACCACCATGAGCGTCGCGCTGCTGCTGTTGACCACCCTGGTGCTGCTGTACCTGCACGTCTCCCGACTGGTCTCGACCGGATGGTTGGTGCTCGCCGCAGTGGCAGGCATGTGGCTGGGTGGCTGGCACTGGATCGGCATCCTGTTCGGGATCCTGACACTCGTCCTGATCCTGCTGGTCTTGTGGCCCTCGCCCCTGCGCCGTGCGCTGTTGAGCGCAAGGCTGCTGGCCTTTGTCCGCGGCATGCTGCCGGCGCTGTCGCCCACGGAGCAGCAGGCACTGGAAGCCGGCACCGTGGACTGGGACGGGGAGCTGTTTTCCGGCAAGCCGGACTGGCAACGGCTGCTGGCGACGGAGCACCCGCGGCTGAACGCCCGGGAGCAGGCCTTTCTGGACGGCCCGGTCGACACCCTCTGCACCATGCTCGACGACTGGTCGGTGACCAACGAAGTCTATGACCTGCCGCCGGAAGCCTGGAAGTACATGCGCGAGAACGGTTTCTTCGGCCTGGTCATCGATCAGGAGTACGGCGGCCTGGGCTTTTCCCATCTGGCGCATTCGGAGATCGTCATGAAGTGCGCCTCGAGAGGCGTATCGCTGGCGGTGACCGTCATGGTGCCGAACTCCTTAGGTCCCGGCGAACTGCTCGCGGCCTACGGAACCGATGCCCAGAAGGCATACTACCTGCCGCGTCTCGCCCGCGGCGAGGAGATCCCCTGCTTCGCCCTGACGTCGCCCGTCGCGGGCTCCGATGCGGGCGCCATTCCCGACAGCGGTGTGGTCTGCCGCGGCCAATGGCAGGGCGAAGAAGTGCTCGGCCTGAAGGTCACCTGGAACAAGCGCTACATCACCCTTGCGCCGGTGGCCACGCTGATCGGGCTGGCCATCAAGGTGTTCGACCCGGACAACCTGCTCGGCCGCGGACGCGAACTTGGCGTCACCGCAGTGATGGTGCCGTCGGAGACGCCGGGCGTGAACCACGGCCCGCGTCACATGCCCATGAACACCGTGTTCATGAACGGACCGACCTGGGGCGAGGACGTGTTCATTCCCATGGAGCAGGTGATCGGCGGCCAGGAGTTGATCGGCGAAGGCTGGAAGATGCTGCTGGAGCGGCTGTCCATCGGCCGCTCCATCTCCCTGCCGGCACTGGGGGTGGCCGGCGCCAAGATGGCCTGCCTGACCACGGGTGCCTACGCCGAAGTCCGCGAACAGTTCGGCCGCTCCATCAGCAACTTCGAAGGGGTGCAGGAGGCGCTGGAACCCATGGCCGGCTACACCTGGATGATGGATGCGGCGAGGATCTTCACCGCCGGCATGGTGGACCGCGGCGGCAAACCCTCGGTGCCTTCAGCCTTGCTGAAGTACCGCAACACCGATCTCATGCGCAACGTGGTCACCCACGCCATGGACGTGGTCGCCGGCCGCGCCGTCATTCGCGGGCCACGCAATTTCCTCGCCCGGGTCTACCAGGCCATTCCCATCGCCATCACCGTGGAGGGTGCGAACATCCTCACCCGCAGCCTGATGGTTTTTGGCCAGGGCGCCATCCGCTGCCATCCCTACATCGTCGAGGAGATCGAGGCTGCCGGGATGGACGACGAGAAGCAGGCCGTGAGGCGCTTCGATGCCGTCTTCTTCCCGCACCTCGCTCACAGCAGCCGCAACCTGCTGCGCTCGCTGCTGCTCGGGGTCACCGGCGGCCGGCTCGAACGAGTGCCCGCAGACGGTGACATCCGCCGCTACTACCGCCAGCTGTCGCGCTTCTCCGCCGCCTTCTCCCTCATGACCGACGTCAGCCTGATCACTTTAGGCGGCAGCCTGAAGGCAAGGCAGCGCTTCAGCGGCCGCATGGCGGATGCCCTCGTCGCGCTCTACTACGCTTCGGCATCGATCCGCCAATGGCACGAGGACGGTTACCCGGAGCCGCTGCGCGAGGTGGTGCAGTGGAGTCTCGAGCGATCCCTGTACGACCTGCAAACCGCACTGCATGACGCCATCACCCAGTATCCTGTCAGGAGCCTGCGCTGGCCGCTGCTGACGATCGCGTTCCCCCTCGGCCGCCGCCTGCAGCAGCCGGACGACGAACGCGGCCGGCGTGTCGCTCTCAGCATCGTCGAGCCGGGGCCGGCGCGGGATCGGCTGGTGCAGGGCGTGTACCTGTCTGCCAATCCCAAGGACTCCGTGGGCCGGATCATGAATGCCCTGAAACTGTCCCGGGAAACCGCCGACGCACGCCGGCGCATCAACGAAGCACTGCGCGAGGCGGACGCCGCAGACCGCCACGAGATCGAACTGCTGCTCGGGCATCAGCGCGATGAACTGCTCGACTGGGCCATCGAACGCGAGGTGATCAGCACGGAGGAGCGCGCTGCCGTCGGGCAGGCGCTGGCGGCGCTGTATGACGTGATCCGGGTGGATGCGTTTTCGAAGGAAAGCGTCGAGGCGCTCGCCGCCGCGTCAACCGGTACGCTCAAACTCGTCACGCGACCTGCCACTGCGGACGAGGCGTGACTCGCGAGCGCGCCATGGTCACGCCGCCGTCCGGTCACGAAGCGGTGAGCGGAACCAGCGTGAGCTCAACGCGGCGATTCGCCGCGCGGCCGGCTTCGGTCGCGTTGTCCGCGATCGGGTAGTCAGGACCGAAGCCCGCGGCGGCCATCCGCCGACTGTCCAGATTCCGGGACTCCAGGTAGCCGGCGACGGAATGCGCCCGCTGCTCCGACAGACGCTGGTTGTGGGCGTGCCTGCCGGTGCTGTCGGTGTGCCCGGCGACCTCGATCAACGTCTTGTCGAACTCCTTCGCTACCAGCGCCACGGAGTTCAGGACCTCGGTGAACTCCGGCCGCAGATCAGCGCTGTCGATGCCGAAGGTGACGTTGCCCGGCATGTTGAGAATGATGTCGTCGCCGACCCGGGTCACGCTGACGCCGGTACCGGCGAGCTGCTCGCGCAGCTTCGCTTCCTGACGATCCATGTAACCGCCGACCGCGGCACCGGCAAGGCCGCCGACACCGGCACCGATGAGGGCGCGCTTGCGACGATCCCGGCTGTCCGATCCCGTCGCCACACCAATGGCCGCGCCGGCCACGGCGCCAATGGCCGCGCCGGTGGTGGCGCGCGCTGTGCGTTCCTCCCCGGTGTAGGGGTCGGTCGTGGTGCAGCCAGCAGCCACGATCAGGATGGATGCCAGCAGTGCGAGTTGGGGATGACGCATGGAAGATCCTTGCAGTGGCCTGTGGGTCAAGGCGGGAGGACCGACCCGGAGTGCCGATCGCTCCAGCGTACCGCCTCATTGTACCCGGTATTGGGCTCGCCACCCGTGCGCTGCGCGCGCACGACCCCGCGGGAGCTGACGCAGGCAGCCGAGCACCGGCTCTGCAGGGCAAGACCAACATTCCTGTGGCGCTGGCGGACTGGCAGGCATTCCTGCCGCCGCCAGGGTACTGACACTCAGCACACGCTCAGCAGCGTGCTACCACGCGCTGTAGGGATGCTCGATCAGGGCAGCGTTGGCATAGCGGGGATCATCCGTGACTTCCTCGCCGAGCCAGTCGGGGCGCTCGAAGTGTTCGTCTTCGCTGCCGAGTTCGACCTCGGCCACGATCAGCCCGGCGTTCTCGCCGTAGAACTCGTCCACTTCGAAGACATGCCCGCCGACAGGAATCCGATAGCGGGTCTTGTCGATGATCGGCGTGTGACAGAGCGTATCGAGCATGGTCTCGGCGTCGGCAAGGGGGATGGCATACTCGAACTCCAGCCGGCTGATGCCGCGGGCGACGCCCTTGATGGTCAGGTAGCCCTCGTCGTCCACCGTCCTGATCCGTACCACCCGTTCCTTCTCCGTGGACAGGTAGCCCTGCCGATAGCGCCGACCGGAGGCTCCCTCCCGCCAGCTGTCATTGCGCAGCAGGAACTTGCGTTCGATTTCAGTGGCCATCAGATCCAACCTCATTCACAGCGGGTACCAATCAGCCTCACCCGCAGACGAACGTCAAGCCACCGACCCCGTGCTAAGGTCTTCGGGACCGCCGCAACAAAAGGTTGATCATGAGCAACGACGACATTCTCGATGCCTGCGTGGAGTCCACCCTCGAACGGCTCGGCCGCCATCTGGTCATGGGCCTTCCGCTGGGATTGGGCAAGCCCAACCCATTGGTGAACGCCTTCTATCGCCGCGCCA
>JAFIFL010000137.1 GCA_020832055.1 Gammaproteobacteria bacterium | reverse complement strand
TCGCTGTGCGAAATAGCGCTCTCCCACAGTTGGGGTGCCGCGGGAGTCTGGCGTCTTGCCTTGTGGGAAGGCCCTAATCGCAAAGCGATTGGGCCGATCGCGATGCGCTCTGCCGGAGCTGATGGCGTTGCTATCGCTGAACGTCTTGCAGATCGGCGCATTTCGCTGTGCGAAATAGCGCTCTCCCACAGTTGGGGTGCCGCGGGAGTCTGGCGTCTTGCCTTGTGGGAAGGCCCTAATCGCAAAGCGATTGGGCCGATCGCGAAGCGCTCTGCCGGAGCGGATGGCGTTGCTTTCGCTGAACGTCATGCAGATCGGCGCATTTCGCTGTGCGAAATAGCGCTCTCCCACAGTTGGGGTGCCGCGGGAGTCTGGCGTCTTTCGCTGTGCGAAGTAGCGCGCCCCTTCAATGGTGCGTCGGCGGATCGCAGGGGTTACTGCACCGTGCGGGAACCTTCTGGTTCCGGGTCGGGGGGTTGGGCGCAGAGACCGGCCTGATGATGGACCAGACGCGGTTCGTCGTGTTCGGCGACGAACAGGTTGGTGGCGGTCAGCATCTGGCTGCCCAGAGCCTCGTAGCAGACCACCATCACGGCCCTGTCCATCACGAACGCCCGGGCGTGGTGAGGCACGATGGCGGGAGCGTCCGGATTGGAGAGAATGCGCTCCCAGCTCTCCATGACCGCCTCGCGGCTCAGGAGTGCCGGCCAGCCCGGATGGATGCAGACCACCGGATGATGCCGGGCCCAGATGCGGTCCATGGCTGCGGCGTCCTTCTCGGAGAAAGCCAGATAGAAGGCGTCGTTGGCGAACAATGCGCGTTGCGGGTCCACAGGATGACCTTGCCGTGGATGGGATGGCTCCAGTATCGCACATGGGCAGTCCCGGTCCGTCCCCCAGGACGCCGCGGGCGTCACTGAGGGGCCGGCGAGCGCTCGCTGGCAACGCCGTTGCGGTGCCCGTTGCAGGTCTCTAACATCCGTCGGCCCGATCTATGGTGGATGCATCCATGACCGTGATTCCCGAGCAGCATCAACAGCGTCTCAATGGGGTCGATCTGTGCTGGTTCCGCTGGCGCGGCAGTGAACCCGGTCTGGCGCCGGTGCTGCTGGTGCATGCGACAGGGTTCCATGCCCGCTGCTGGGATCAGGTGGTCAGGCATCTTCCCGGCCGGGAGGTGATCGCCGTGGACATGCGTGGCCACGGCCGCAGCGGCAAGGATGCACCGATCACCTGGGATGCTTTTGGTCAGGATCTGCTGGCACTGGTGCGGCATCTGGAATTGCGCGGCGCCGTGGGCGTAGGCCACTCCATGGGTGGGCATACTCTGGTGCAGGCCGCGGCCACCGAACCGGAAGCGTTCTGCCGCCTGGTACTGGTGGACCCGGTGATCATGGACCCCGAGTTCTATGCTGCCAAGCCGACCTGGGGTGAGGATGCCGAGCATCCCACCGCCAAGCGGCGCAACCACTGGCAGTCCTGGCAACAGATGCGGGACCGCTTCGCGGATCGGCTGCCGTTCTCGGCCTGGGATCCGGCGGTACTGGAGGACTACTGCCGCTGGGGCCTGCTGCCGGACCCTGACGGCGGCGAGGGCTGGGTGCTGGCCTGCCCGCCGAAGATCGAAGCTGCCGTATACATGGGCAGTTCACAGCACGACGTCCATGACTTGCCCGCCCGGATCGAGGTGCCGGTGACCGTGATGCGGGCCAAGCCGCGTTCGGCGGATCGCGATCCCATGGACTTCTCGTCGTCGCCCACGTGGCCGGAACTCGCGTCGGCATTCCCCAACGGGCAGGACGTGCATCTGCCTCATTTGTCCCACTTCATTCCCATGGAGCAGCCCGGTCTCGTCGCGGAGTATGTCCTGGCTGGCGCTGCAGGCGGCCGTCGATCCTGCTAAGGTCGCCGCGTTTCGCTTTTCATGGAGAGAGATGCATGCATATCGGCGTGACGCTGGCATTCAGTCAGCACACCCCGCCGGAGGTCGTAGTCGCCGCAGCGCGTATGGTGGAAGAGCGCGGCTTCCATTCGATCTGGGTCCCTGAGCACGTCCTGTTCTTCAAGGACTACCGGTCCCGCTACCCTTATTCTGAAGATGGCCGGGTGCCGGGCGACCCCGACGGAGTGCTGGATCCATTCACGGCTCTGACCTTCGTGGCGGCCCACACCCATCGGGTGCGCCTGGGCACCGGGGTGTGCCTGGTGCCACAGCGACATCCGGTCTACACGGCCAAGCAGGTGGCGGACCTGGACTACCTTTCGGGTGGCCGGTTCGACTTCGGTGTCGGCATTGGCTGGCTGAAAGAGGAGTTCGACGCGCTCGGCATTGCCTTCGAGACGCGGGCGCGCCGGACGATCGAGTGTCTGGATGTGATGAAGGCACTGTGGGGCCAGAAGATCACGGAACACGACAGCCCCAACTTCCGCATTCACGGCGCCCTGCAGAACCCCAAGCCCCGGCAGCGGCCCCATCCGCCCATCTACTTCGGTGGCGAGTCGGCTCCGGCCCTGCGCCGCGTGGCCCAGCATGGGCAGGGCTGGTACGGGTTTCAGCTGACGCCTGAAGTGCTCAAGGAGCGTCTGGGCGTCCTCGATGCGGCATTGTCGGCAGCGGGTCGCAAGCGTGAGGACATCGAGGTGGCCATCGGCGCCCGCGGACGTCCCGGCCCCGATGACCTGCGCGAGTTTCGGGAGCTCGGGGTGGATCAGATCATCGTGCCGGTGTTCGCCACCGATGCCGAGGGCTATCTGCGTCGCCTCGACAAGCTTGCCGAACAGACCGCCGCGATCTAGCCCGCAAGGCGCTCCGTGGCAGCGGCCTCAGCCGCGAAGGCTTGGATCGAAGCGTGTGCGCCATGTGAGGTGGGCAGGCGCAAGCAGGTTGCCTAATCCAAGAGCGTCGTGGGACGCTTGGCGCCAATGACCACTTCGTCGGGGCCTGGGCATTGGCAGTGTGGAATGCGTCTGGATCACGGGCGAGTCGCGCGAACTGCGGAAGCTGATGCCTCATGACGGAAGCTGAAGCGCTGCGCGTTCTCGGCCTGGATGGGGTCGGCCCCATTGCAATCGGCCTGAATGCGACCAGCACCGATACGCCTGAAGCGGACGTTTCGATCGATGCCGAGACTGTGCGTGACGCCTTCGGCGCCCAGATGTACATGCTGCGGGAGGCCCGCACTGATGCCCGCAGCGCCCGCGAGCGACAGCGCATCGACCGCGCCATGGCGCTTACCCGCATGGCTCGTGATCGGCTCCTGCCTGCGGAAAGTCCCGACCATGCTGTCACCGAGGAACTTGCGCGCATCGAGCGGCCGCAAATGACCTGGCATGGTCTCGCGGCGCTGGTCATCGGCGTACTTCTGGTCCTCATCGGTCTGCTGGCGGAGCTGGATTCGGCTCCGATCGGTGCCGTCGATGCCCCGGATGTCGCTGCCCTCCCGGCGGCTGAGGTGGCGCAGCCGCCGGTATCCCGGGCGCTGCTCGACAGCGTGCGCCTCGCCCTGCAGGCGCGCTGGCAGGAGACAGCGTCCTCGAGTCTGACAGAGTGGTTGCCGGGCGATACCGATCTCAGCGGCCTGACGCTGCCGCTTTTGCCAGCAGGATGGTACTGGCAGGGCCAGCGTGATGGCGCCTTTGCCGCAGTGGACTCCGCCGGGCAGGATTGGGTGCTCGCAGCGCCCCTGTTGGAGGACGACAGCCTGTACTGGGCCTGCTTCAGTGCCCGCCCCGGACGCAGCGGCTGTCATGTGCTTGCCGGCGATACGATTCTCGAACGGCGTCTGCCGCGCGGGCAGGTGGGGGCGAGGTTGCTGGCGGACGCGCTCGCGCGGCTCCCGCCATCGCAGCGGCAGGATGGCTGGTCGCCTCAGCGCTGGTATGGTCAGGCTCTGCGTCAGATGAGCCTCTAGCGGCGCTGGCCGATCCTGCGGTGGTGGGCGCATCATCGTCACAGCCGCCCATGGCGTGCTGAGGAACCCGAACGCGACCGGGCGCAAAAGCGGAACTTCGCGGTCGTGATGAGGAGTCGGAATTGAGTGCTGGGGCTGCAGGACGCGAACGGAGCCGGTTGCTGATACTGCTGGTGCTGCTGGGGCTCGCCATCGGGCTGCTGGCGATGACCGTACGCGACCGCCTCGGCTATGGCCGCGATATCGAACCCTACGGGGCCGACGCCTGCGAGCGCATTCCGGCGCCGGCCGGGCCGGAGGACCTGGAAATCGACGAGCTGCTGCGGGTGGCCTTCATCTCGGCGACGCCACGGCGGGAACCCGGCGCGCTCGGCGATCTGTACTGGCTCGATCTGGACGATCCCGATGCCCTGCCGGTCCCGATTCCTCGTGATGGTCCGGAGCTGGCGCCCCACGGCTTGTCGCTGGTTCGCGTCGATGGCGAGTTGTACCTGCATGTCATCAACCATGCGGATGCCGCGGGCAGCACCGTCGAGCAGTTCCGTTACGTGTCGACGGCCGCACCGACAGGCCGGCCCGAAGCCCGGTCCGGGACTGAATCCGGTCGACTGGAGCATCTGGCGACGGTGTCCGACCCGGCGCTGTTTTCGCCGAACGACCTCGCTGCGGTGGACGCGAAGCGCTTTTACGTCACCAATGACCATGGTGGCCGCAGTCCTCTCCTGCGCGGCGTCGAGCACGTGCTGGGTTTGCGTCTCGGGGACGTCCAGTACTATGACGGCCAGCGCTTCCAGACCGTCGCCACGGGCCAGGGTTTTGCCAATGGCATCCTGCTGACCCGGAGCGGCCATCGAGTGCTGGTGGCCGAGACCGTGGCCGGGACGGTGACCAGCTATCTGCGCGACCCGGCCTCGGGGCTGCTCACCGGCGAGTCCTACATGCGCTTCGAGACCGGGCCCGACAACCTGACCCAGGCCGCAGACGGCAGCATCTGGATGGTCGGCCATCCCCGGCTGGTGGACTTCGTCGCTCACGCAAGGAATCCGGAGAGGCTTTCCCCCACGGACGTCTACCGGATCGATTTCTACGGCCGCACGGCTGATTTCGGCGCGGTGCTGGTGGACGATGGCAGCCTCATCTCCGGTGGCAGCACCGCCGCCGTCCGCGGCCGACAGATGTGGGTCGGCAATGTCTTCGATCCCTATCTGCTGCGCTGCACGCTGCGGCCGGGTGCGGGCAGCCAGGTCCGAGCCCCTGCCATCGAGCCGACGCTGTCCTATCAGTGACCGGGCCGCGGCGGTGTCCTGCCCCTGACGCCGTCCTACCCACAAAAAGCGGCGGGCGTGTACAATCGCGCGCTCGCCGCCAACTGACATTCGGGGTGCACAGCTCGTGGCCGCATCTGCTCCAGCCGAACGCGACGGCGCCACGACCGGCGCCGGAACCGGTTTCTCCTTCGTCGACGCCGAGCATCAGGTGCTCGAATTCTGGGCTCGTGAGCGGATCTTCGAACGCTCGCTCGAGGCCACCCGCGACGGTTCCCCCTACATTTTTTACGATGGTCCGCCCTTCGCCACCGGGTTGCCCCATCACGGGCACATCGTCGCCTCGACGCTGAAGGACATCATCCCGCGCTACTTCACCATGAAGGGCCGCTTTGTGGCCCGGCGCTGGGGCTGGGACTGCCACGGCCTGCCCATCGAGCACGAGATCGACAAGCAGCTCGGCATGACGGCGGGTGAGGCCGTGGAGGCGCTGGGCATCAAGGGCTACAACGATGCCTGCCGTGCCATCGTCCAGCGCTACGTGGAGGAGTGGCGCAAGACCATCACCCGGGTGGGACGCTGGGTCGACTTCGACCACGACTACAAAACCATGGATCCCTGGTTCATGGAGTCCGTGTGGTGGGTGGTCAAGCAGCTCTGGGAGAAAGGGCTGGTGTATCAGGGCGTGAAGGTGGTCCCGGTATCCACCGCGCTCGGCACCGTGCTGTCGAATTTCGAGGCGGGACAGAACTATCAGGAGGTCCAGGATCCGGCGGTGACGGTGCTGCTGGAACTCGAAGACGGCAGCGGTCATCTCGCCATCTGGACCACGACGCCGTGGACCCTGCCGTCGAATCTGGCGGTCTGCGTGCACCCGGAACTCGATTACGTGAAGGTGCGGGATGCCGAGCGTGGTGTGACGTTCTGGCTGGCCGAAGGCCGACTCGAAGCCTATGGCGCGAGGCGGGAGCTCGAAGTGATCGAGCGCGCCAAGGGCCGGGATCTGGCCGGCCTGCGCTACCGACCGCTGTTCCCCTACTTTGCGTCCGAAGCCGCGAGTGGGGCGTTCCGGGTGCTCACCGACGACTACGTCACGGCCGATGACGGCACGGGCATGGTGCATCAGGCGCCGGCCTTCGGTGAAGACGATCTGCGCGTCTGCCGTGCCCATGGTATCGAAGCTCTGCCATGCCCGGTGACCCTGGAAGGCCAGTTCACGGACGCGGTGGCGGACTTCGCCGGCCAGCACGTCAAGGACGCCGATCGCGACATCATGCGCAGCTTGAAGGCCTCCGGTGCGCTGTATGAGCAGGATGTCCTGGTCCACAGCTATCCCTTCTGCTACCGCTCGGATACCCCGCTGATCTATCGCGCGATTCCGTCCTGGTATGTGAAGGTGGAGGTGCTGCGTGAGCGCATGCTCGCCGCCAATGCCCAGATCCAGTGGGTGCCCGAGCACATCCGCGACGGCCGCTTCGGCAACTGGCTGGAGGGGGCGCGAGACTGGGCCATATCGCGCAACCGGGTCTGGGGAACACCGCTGCCGCTTTGGGTCAACGACGTCAGCGGCAAGGTGCTGTGCATCGGGTCCGTGGACGAACTGGAACAGTACAGCGGCGTGCGCGTCGACGACCTGCATCGCGAGTTCGTCGATCCCCTGGAATTTCAGGTGGACGGCGAAGCGGGCGTCTACCGGCGCATTCCCGAAGTTCTCGACTGCTGGTTCGAGTCCGGCTCCATGCCTTACGCCCAGCTGCATTACCCCTTCGAGAACCAGGCGATCTTCGAGGCGGGGTTCCCGGCCGAATTCATTGCCGAGGGGCTCGACCAGACCCGTGGCTGGTTCTACACCCTGACCGTGCTCGCGGCCGCGCTCTATGATCAGCCAGCATTCCGTAACGTCATCGTCAACGGCATGGTGATGGCCGAGGACGGCAAGAAGATGTCCAAGCGGCTGAAGAACTACACGCCGCCGGACGAACTGCTGGAAGTCCATGGCGCTGATGCGCTGCGCCTGTATCTGATCAATTCCGGGCTGGTGAAGGCCGAGGAGCAGCGCTTCGCCGACAGCGGCGTGCGCGACATGGTCCGCCGGGCGCTGCTGCCCTGGTACAACGCCTATAATTTTCTTGCCACCTACGCCGCCATCGATCAGTGGGCGCCGGATGCGGCGGTGCCCCTGGCATCGCAGAACATTCTCGACCGCTGGATCCTGTCGCGGCTGCAGACCCTGAAACAGACCGTGACCACGGAAATGGAAGCCTATCGGCTTTACAACGTGGTGCCGCGGCTGTTCGAGTTCATCGAGGAACTGACCAACGTCTATATCCGCCTCAACCGCAGCCGGTTCTGGGGCGCCGGTCAGGATCCGGACAAGCTGGCAGCCTACGCCACCCTGCATCACGTCCTGCTCGAACTGAGCCAGACCATGGCGCCGTTCGCGCCCTTCCTGTCGGAGACCCTGTACCGGGAGCTGCGGCGGTTTGGCGGTCGCGAGGACTCATCGCTGCCGGAATCGGTGCATCTGTGCCGCTACCCGGAGCCTGAACCCGACCGGGTGGACGTGGCGCTGGAGCGGGCGGTGGATCGCATGCAGCAGGTCATCCTGCTCGGTCGGCAGAAGCGGGAGGAGGTGAAAATCGGCCTGCGCCAGCCTCTCGGCCGGCTGACGGTGGTGCATCGCGATGCCGAGCTTCTCGACGACATGCGGCGGCTCGAAGGCTATCTCGCCTCTGAGCTGAACGTGAAGACGGTCGAGTATTCCAGCGACGAGGACGCCTTCATCCGGCTCTATGCGCGTCCCAATTTCCGCCTGCTCGGCAAGCGTCTCGGCAAGCGCATGAAGTACTTCCAGCAGCTCATCAACGACCTCGACCCCGCAGCCCTGGAGGCTTTCCAGGAGCGTGGTGCGATCGAGCTGGAGGGTGAACGTTTCGACGCTGGCGAGATCGAGATCCTGCGCGAAGCGCGCCCGAACACCGAGACGGTGTCGAATCGCTTCATCAGCATCGATCTGGCGACCACGTTGGATGCGGCTCTGATCGATGAAGGGTTGGCGCGGGAGTGCGTCAACCGCATTCAGCGCAGCCGCAAGGAGCTCGATCTCAACGTGGCGGATCGCGTGGCCGTGCGCTATGCCGGTGACCCGGAACTGCTTGCGGCACTCGAAGCCCATGCCGACTATGTCGCAGGTGAGATCCTCGCGACGTCCTTCGAGCCGGCAGAACCTGAAGCTGACGGCCGCTTCGAAGTGGACGTGGACAGCCGCAAGCTGAGGTTCTCCATCCGGGTCATCGATTCAGCGGCGTGAGTGAGGTCGCGGCGTGCCGCTACAGAATCCACTCCCCGTGGGGATACTCCCGAAGCAGAGCGCGGGTCAGGATTGCACGCACGGCCAGCCGGGTACGTTCCTGCAGCTGCTCCGGGTCGTCGAAGGCGGCGAGCAGGGCGTCCACTTCGGCCTTCGATGCGCCCTTGGCTGTTTCAGCCAGTTCCCGCCAGGAATCCAGCGCCGCGCCTTCATAGCGACCGCGGCCCCGGCCGTGGTGTGTGACGGCAAGATAGCGCGCAGCCGCTTCCACCAGCAGATCCTCGATGAAGGCTGCCGACCAGCCCAGGGTGCGCTTGTCCACCGCCCTTTGACACCAGGACCAACCGGCGGCGGCTGACAGGGATGCGCCCAGGGCTGTGAACAGACCCAGGGATGCCCCGCCGAGAGCCAGATCCAGGGCGGCTCCGGCTCCGCCACCGAGAGCCGCCCCGCTGGCCGCTCCCTGCAGTGGGCTCGGGCGATCGCCATGGCTGCGAGTGGCCGTCAGCGCCGTGTCGATGCGGCGGGCACTCGCGCCTTCCAGGCCCTCGATGCGAATCAGCGTCGCATCCATTTTCTTCACTGCAGTTTCCAGTCTCGAACCGAGTCGACGCAGGGCGCCGATGCGGGCCAGCCGGGCCGGCTGACCGGCAGACAGCGCCTCCCGGTCGAGGATGGCCGTGACCAGCAGTGTCGAGACAGCCTCGATGCTGGCACGAAACCTCTCCAGTGCCTGCGCCTGCCACATGGGCAGCAGGCGAGCCATGCTTGCGCGCTGCGCCTTCGGCAACTCCTCGGCGACGGCGGCCAGCAGTTGTACCTCATCGATCCAGCTGCGCTCGAAGGCATCGAGGGCCAGCACGCGGCGAATGGGTGGTTTGCCGAAGCGGTCCTGCCAGCGCTGTTCGAGCGCCCCCCTTTCCGCCCGGCGACTATGAGGCGGCAGCTGGTTGAGCAGCAGGATCACCGGCTTGTCCAGCCAGGCCAGCATGGCCAGTTCCGCCTCCACCTGGGTGGCGAACTCCGGATCCTCGGCGGCGTTGACCTGATAGAGGATCACATCCGTCAGATCGCGGGCCGCGAGCATGGCCTGCTGGGAGGAGTACAGCGCCCGATCCGCCACCCGGTCCCAGACCTCAGCAAGAAACCAGCCCACTGCGGTATCGCGCTGCGTGAGGCGCGCCTTCAGCCGCAGGGAGTCACCGAAGCCGGGGGTGTCCCACAGCAGCAGCCGATCGCCTTCGGCAGTGGTGGCCAGGGCGTGCAGGGTGTTCTCCATGGTGGTGTGGGGTGCATCAACCACTTCTCCGACGTCGCTGTGCAGCAGCGTGCGCGTCAGTGAGGTCTTGCCGACGTTGGTGTGGGAGATCAGGGCCAGGCGCACGTCCCGGGTCGAAGAGGCCTCAGAGTTCATGCCGGGGCCTCCAGCTCCAGGTGCTCGATGCCCTGGGCATCGAGCAGCCGCTGCCAGGCCGTGATGCGACTGTCGCGGCGTTCGGGGGAGGTCCGGTAGGCGCCGGCGTCGAGGACCACGCAGATGGCCGCCTGCTCGGCGGCCGCCGCGAACAGCGGTCCGTGGATCTCCACTTCGGGCGTCTGGGCGGGATTCATGAGCAGTACCAGCCGCGTCAGTTCGCCGTCGACCGTCGGCAGAGCATCCGGGTCGGCTGCCACAGCCTCGGCCACCTCGGCCTGAACCTGACCGTGAAAGTGCTCATCAAGGCGGTCGCGCAGCCGTTCCAGGGTCGATGCGTCCGGCCGGTAGCCCAGAGGCTGGATGCGCGCAGTCAGCCGGGTCCCGGCCACATGGGCGAGGATGCGGCGAATGACCGGGTGGTTGCCGTCAACCTCGACCGTGAGGTGGCGTCGGACCTGCAGCATGGCCAGAGCCGTGAGGGTCAGCCGCGGCAGGATGGCGACCAGGACCAGGGTCGTGGCCCACAGGTGGATCCAGGGTGCCGCCGGTACCGCCGTGCTGGCCATGGCGGTCACCTCGGTCCCATCAGGCAGGGGAATGCCGGTGATCAGGCTGGCGGGCGTGAGCACGATGGCGATCAGGGTGCTGACCGTTTCGGGGCCTAAGAAGGTGCTTTCCCAGTAGGCGTGGTAGGCCACGCCGAGTCCGTCCCAGTAGATGCCGAGGATGGCGCCCAGCGCAAAAGCTGCTGCGGCAGCGTGCAGGGTCGCGGCCAGTCGACCGAGCAGCAGGGCGGGCGCGGCCGCGGCAAATGCATGTACGAATCGTCCGGGCACGGCAGCCAACCGTTTGCCGGCGCCGCTGCGGGCGATCCTGCGGCCCAACCAGAGCAACGTCGGCGCCCCCCGAGCCAGGGGGCGGGCACCGGCACCTGGTCCCGGCCAGAGCAGATAGGCGTAGATCAGCAGTTGCCACAGCAGCAGCCCGAGCAGCGGCGGGGCGAGGATGTTGAAGCGGCCGCCCGTGGTGAGGCCCGAAAACAGGGCGCCGGCGAGTAATGCCGGCAGCAGCAGCCAGGCGCCGGGGCGGCGGCCGGTCAACCACGGCAGCTGGCCGGCCAGTCGCGCCAGAGCGGAGTCCTGTTCCAGGGCGGCCTGGGCCTGCAGCATCAGTGTGCTGTTGGGATCATTGTCCACATCTGCTCCGGCTGGCAGGCGGTGCCGGATGTCAGGCAGGGCCAGAACATCGGCAGCGACGGCCTCGCGGACCAGCAGCAGTTCAGCAGCCTGATCCTGCGGGAGTTCGATGATGGGGGCGGGCCGGCTCATCAGCGGCCCGTGAAATCCGGTGTGCGCTTGTCGCGGAAGGCGCGCAGCCCCTCGGCAAAGTCGTCGCTGTCGGCGGTGAGTGCCCACTGGTCGTGGTCCATGTGCATGACCGCGGCGGACAGTGCGTCGCTGACGGCATTCACGCTCTGCTTGATCATCTGCAGGGCCAGCGGTGGGCGGCTGGCGTAGTCGGCCGCCATGGCCCGGGCCCTGGTCAGCGCCTCACCGGTCGGCGTGACCTCGTCGATGAAGCCCCATGCTGCCAGTTCCGCAGCGGGATGACGCAAGCCGAGCCCGATCATGCGTTTGGCGCGGGCCGGACCGACGAGCTGCACGCACAAGGGCAATGCCTGCCAGTGCAGGTTCATGCCCAGGTTCACTTCCGGGTAGCCACACTCCGCGGTTTCGGCGGCGACCCGAAAGTCGCAGGCACTGGCGATGCAGCAGCCGCCACCCAAGGCCACGCCCTCGATGGCGGCGATGGTGACCTGATCGATTTCGCGAATGGCGCGGATCAGCCGGGGGCCGATGCGAATGTCCCGGCGGCGCTGCAGCCGGCCTTCGCTGCCATCCCGGGGTTCTGACAGGTCAGCGCCTGCGCTGAAGTGCGCCCCGGCGCCCGTGATGATCACCACCCGGGTGTCGACGTCGTCCCGTAGCGACTCGGCCGCAGCGATCAATTCCCTCATCAGCGCCCGGCTCAGCGCATTGAGTTTTTTCGAGCGGCTGAGGACGATCTCAGTGACTGCGCCGGCATGTCGGATTTCGAGATGGCTGTAGGTCATGTCAGCAACGACTCCATGGGTCAGCCTGATTCTTCGCGTCGCGCGGCACACCCTTGTGGGCAGCTGCGCAGCACAGCGGAGCAGCGATCTGGGTGACGTTCAGCGAAGGCGGTGACGTCAGCTTCGGCCAAGCGCTTCGAGATCGGCCCAATCGCTTTGCGATCAGGGCCTTCCCACAAGGCGGGGGTGCGGCCAGCTTGTGGGAAGCTGCGCAGCGCAGCGGAGCAGCGATCTGGATGAGGCGCAGCGAAGGCGGTGACATCAGCTTCGGCCAAGCGCTTCGAGATCGGCCCAATCGCTTTGCGATTAGGGCCTTCCCACAAGGCGGG
>JAFIFL010000136.1 GCA_020832055.1 Gammaproteobacteria bacterium | reverse complement strand
CGAGTAGGGCCAATGACTTCAGCTTCGGGATGTGCCTGGAGATCGGCCCAATCGCCTTGCGATGAGGGCCTTCCCACAAGTTGGCGTCCCGTCGGATTCGAGCGACACGCCGTTGTGGGAGAGCGCTATTTCGCATAGCGAAATGCGCCGATTGCGATGAGATCCAGCGTGGCCAATGACTTCAGCTTCGGGGCAGTGCCTGGAGATCGGCCCAATCGCTTTGCGATGAGGGCCTTCCCACAAGTTGGCCGGGTTGTTGCCCGCTACTTCAGTGCCGCCAGTGCTTCGCGGTAGCGCAGGGAATCCGGCTGCGTTTCCAGCGCCCGCAGCAGGTCGTTGCGGGCGTTCTCCACCCGTCCCATCTGCAGGAACAGCAGGGCCCGGTTGTAGAACACCAGGTCATTGCGCCCCTCGCTGTAGAACGCGGCAAGATCGTAGTCGTTGAGCGCTTCCTTGAATTGCTTCAGGCGGGTGTACGCGTTGGCGCGATTGATCATGGCGTGAACCAGGATGGGGTTGATCGCCAGCGCGCGGTCGTAGTCCTGCACCGCTTGCGCATAGCGACCGCGCTGGGCCTGCAGGATGCCTCGGTTGGAATAGGTGGCGGCGAGGTCGCGGCTGCTCAGCGATTCACCCTCGATGGCCCGCGTGCAGGTCTCCACGGCGCGTCGCGGTGAGGCGGTGTGCTGGGTGGCGTACTCGTAGCACTGATGAGCCGCGGACACGCCGAGTACGGTCTCGGCGGCGCTGGCCGGCGCCGGCAGCAGGGGTAGGATGAGAACGAACAGCAGAAGGTGGAAGGATGGATGATGGGCCATGGCTGCTCTCCCAGGTCGGGATGCCCGATGACGATTCCCTTTGAGGATACTCCCGTCAGCGAGGGGCGTCATGTCACTCAGCGGCAGTCGAGACCCGTGTCGATGGGGGTGGCCTGACGGGACAGGGCGTCCACCAGTTCGCGGACGGCCTCGGGCAGGGCCCGACCCGGCAGCATGTCCAGCGCCAGGTCGATGCGATCCACCCGACCCAGCGCGCTGTCGAGGATCAGGGCACTCAGGGACAGGGTGCGGGAACCGAGCCAGGGGCCGGCATCCGGGTCGCCGAGCAGGGGCGGCCGACGGTCGAGCCGGAAGTCGTCGAAGGCGGCCTTGCTCAGCTCGTAGAGTGCCTGACGCTCGTCCGGGTTCAGCGCCCGCAGCTGATCCCGGGGCTCCCTGCCGCGCATGCCGGGTGCCCGCCAGCGCACTTCCAGGGGCAGGCCCGCGGCCGGGTGGGGGTACAGCGTGGCCTCCCACCAGCGCTGCTGGAAATCGCAGCTGATGGACACGGTGATGCGCAGGCCTTCTGGCGGCGTCGCTGGCAGGATGCCGCTTTCGGCAAGCGGAGCGAAGAGCAGGATCAGAGCAGGCAGCAGCCGCATGGCAGGCCTCTCGGACGAGGGTCGAAGACGCGAACATGACCAGCGCCGGCGATGGTTGCAAGCCGTTTCGGTTGCCAGGGCGTGGTGATACCGTGACCGGCGGTACCCGGTCTGCCGCAACCGGGTTCAAGTGCGGCGCGGGTTTGGCTCCGGAGGTGGTTCAGTGATGCATGGCCAGGTGGATCGCGGTCTCAGTGAGATCGAGGCTCAGCGTTTCGCGCAGGATGGATTCGTGATTTTGCGCGGTCTGGCTGATCCTGCGATGGTCGCGCACATGCGCAAGCACACGCTGGCGTCCCTCGATCCGCTGCTCGGCCCGGCGGAGTTCGAGGCCGATGTCAATTATCCCGGAGCGCCCGGCAGTCGCCTGGACGAGGGCGGCGAGACACCCCGGAGGCTGCTGCATGCCATCACCCGGGATCCCGCGTTCCGCAGCTGGGCGACCTCGGCGGAGATCGGCCGCAGTCTCACGGCCCTGCTCGGTGGCCCCGTGTGTCTGGCCCAGAGTCATCACAACTGCATCATGACCAAGCATCCTGGGTTCTCCAGTGCGACGCTCTGGCACCAGGACATCCGCTACTGGTCCTATGACCGGCCGGAGCTGATCAGCGTCTGGCTCGCCCTCGGCGACGAGACGGCCGCCAACGGCGCCCTGCAGATGATTCCGGGCAGTCACCGGGATCTGCTCGACCGCGGGCGCCTCAATGCAGAGCTGTTCCTGCGGCCGGAGTTGCCCGAGAACCAGGAGCTGATCGACTCTGCGGTCCTGGTGGAATTGCGCGCCGGTGACGTGGTGCTGTTCGATGCCCAGACCTTTCACGCAGCCGGCATGAACCGGACCGATGGGGTGAAACTGTCGGCGGTGTTCACCTATCACCGTGAGGACAATCGGCCGATACCGGGGACCCGTTCGGCGAATTATCCTTCGTTGCGTGTCTCTGGAACCTGAGAGCCGGTGCGGCGGCTGCGCCGCCTTGGCGGTCTGCGCTGAGCGACCTGTTTCGCTCCCGCCCAAGCAGGTCAGGCGAAACGCTCCCACATCGCTGCGGAATGCCCGGGGCTGTGGGTCAGCCGGAGCAGCTCTGTGGCCCGTGACGCTGCCACGACGGCCTGACGCAGGGCCTCGCTGTCGCCGTCATGGCGCTGACTCAGCGGTACGAGGTGCTCCTCGACGAAGCTGCGGGTGAGGTCCAGCAGCTGCCGCTGGCGCGCTTGCAACTGCTCGGGCATCAGCCGGGCTCAGAAGAACAGCGAGGTGGACGGGATCACGGTCAGCAGGATGATCAGTCCTGCGCTGGCGACGATGGCAATCGCGGCAGTGACCTGCAGTTGTTCACTGCGGGCGCGCCTGCGGATCAGCTGCTTGACCTGACTGGCATCGAGTACGGCGGCGCTGCTGGTGATGCGGTAGCGCACGAGACCTTCGGGATTGCGCGGCAGGCGTACGAACAGCTCAGGACAGTGGTCGAGGCGCTGCTGGACCTGGTGCATGTCGAGACCCGTCTCGCGACAGATCTGGATCGGATGCAGGGCCTGGCCCTCGGCTTCCTGGAAGGTCTGGAAGAGTGCTTCGATCTGTCGTTCCCGGCCCAGATAGCGTCTGGCGAACATGGTGATCCTCGGTCGTTGTCGTTGGCTGGCCTGTCCATTCCGAAGTGGAACGACCAGACCCACTCATGCCCCCTGGCGGCGGGCCGTGACGATGGCGCGCCGCGGTGCCGGCAGGCCTTCCACGGTACGCGTGGGATCGTCCGGGTCAAGTGCGCTGGTCAGGGATTCGAAGGGCATCCAGCGCGTCGGCCGCTGTTCGTCGGGCGTGGTCGGGCTGCTGTCCACCAGCGTCACGTCCTCGAATCCGCAGCGATTCAGCCAGCGCAGCAGCAGCGGCTCGGACGGGATGAACCAGACGTTGCGCATGCGCGCGTAGCGGTCCTCGGGACACAGGCAATGATTCACATCGCCGTCGACCACCAGAGTTTCCAGGATCAGGCTGCCACCCGGTGCCAGGTGGCCCCGCAGATCCGTCAGGTGATGGATGGGTGAGCGGCGGTGGTAGAGCACGCCCATGGAGAACACGACGTCGAAATCGCCGCTGCCGGCAGGCAGCGCTTCGAAGGGCAGCGGCAGGATCAGGGGCGCCGGGGGATTCAGGCAAAGCTCCAGCGCCCAGGCCTGCATGACGTGCTTGAGGGTGGGGTCGACGCCGATCACCGACTTGGCGCCTGCGGCCAGCATGCGCCAGGCGTACCAGCCGTTGCCGCAGCCCACGTCGAGAATCCTTGCCGCGCGCAGATCGATACCGGCTGCCTGCACCCGCTGCCACTTCAGGTCCGAGCGCCATTCCGCGTCGATCTCGATGCCGTGAAGCGAGAACGGGCCTTTGCGCCAGGGAGACAGCTCAAACAGCGTCTGCTCCAGCGTGGCCCGATCGTCAGGGGTGAGGCTCGAGCCGCTGCCGCCACGGACGGCCGGTCCGGCAGGGTCGTGGGTGGCTCGAGGCAGCGTTGCGATCCGGGCGAGGCTCGCCTGCCACTGTGGCAGGTCGCCGTGGCGACCGGGCGCGACGGCGGCGGCGACCTGATCAGGGACGGCAGGGTTCCAGTGGCCGAAGCCGGCGTCATCGAGACGGGCGGCGAGCGCAGCCGGTCGGTAGCGGGCAAAAGGATCGGTCATGCCGGACCACTCCCGCCCACGGCCCTCGGGTGCGCGCGCATGCCCAACGGGTCCTTCATGCCTTCACCGCCAGCAGGGAGGCGAAATTGAGCTGGCGATACCAGACCAGCGCGGTTGCAAAGCCCACCTGCAGCAGGCGCGCTTTCTGGGCTTCGAGGGTCTCCGGGATCAGGACATCCTCGATGGCGCTGCGTTTGGCGGCGATTTCCAGTTCGGAGTAGCCCTGGCTGCGCTTGAAATCGGCGTGGAGGCTCTCGGCGAGTTGCTGGGCGCCGGGGTCGGTATCGATGATCTTCTCGCTCAGGATCAGGACGCCGCCTGGAAGCAGGGCATCATGGATGCGCGTCAGCAGGGGTGCCCGGTCGGCGGGGGGCAGGAACTGCAGGGTCCAGTTCAGCATGATGACTGAACTCGGGCGCAGTTCCACGGTGCGCACGTCGGCTTCGATCAGCGTCAGCTGCCGTCCGCCGAGTTCGGGTTCGAGGCGGCTGCGGCAGCGGTCGAGCATGGCTTTCGAGCTGTCCACGCCGATGAGCTCCACCGGCCCGATACCGGCTTCGGTCATGGCCTCGGCGCAGGCCAGCAGGGTGGCGCCCAGGGAACAGCCGAGGTCCTGGCAGGCGGTCCCTGGCTGGGCGAAGCGGGCCGCAAGCCAGCCGCTCATGGCCACGGTGGTGGCGTAGCCCGGCACCGAGCGCCGGATCATGTCGTCGAAGACCCGGGCGACCTTGGCGTCGAAGCGAAAACTGCCCGGGGCGGCTTCGCCATGGGCGAACAGGCGGTCGGAATCCTCGCTCATGCCCTGATCTGCCATGCGGTTGTCATATGTTCGCACCACTTATTTGCCATAATTCCGCGACCATTGCGGACGGCGAAGTTATGGATGTCATCAATCTCAGCAGCCCGGAGCTCTACATCAACCGGGAACTCTCGCTGCTGGAGTTCAACCGACGCGTGCTCGAACAGGCCCGTGACGAGTCGGTGCCGCTGCTCGAGCGGGTGAAGTTCCTGTGCATCTCGGCGGCGAATCTCGACGAGTTCTTCGAGATCCGGGTGTCGGGACTCAAACAGCAGCTGACCTATGGTTCCACTCAGCGGGGCCCGGACAACCTGTCGCCCTTCGAGCAGCTCAAGCGCATCTCCGAGGCTGTGCACGGCATCATGGCCGAGCAGTATCAGGTCCTCAACGGGGAGTTGATCCCGCGGCTGGCGAAGGAGGACATCCGCTTTTTGAAGCGGACGGAGTGGAACCGCCGGCAGGCCGGCTGGTTGAAGCGCTACTTCAGCCGGGAGCTGGCGCCGATTCTGAGTCCCATGGCGCTCGACCCGTCCCATCCGTTTCCGCGGGTGCTGAACAAGAGCCTGACCTTCATCGTGACCCTGGAGGGCAAAGATGCCTTTGGGCGCAACAGCGGCATGGCTATCGTCGGGGCGCCGCGCTCGCTGCCGCGTCTGGTGCAGTTGCCGGAATCGAGCACTTCCGGCCCCTTCGACTTCGTGTTTCTGTCCTCGATCATTCACGCCCACGTTTCGGATCTGTTTCCGGGCATGACGGCCACCGGCTGTTATCAGTTCCGGGTGACGCGGAACTCCGATCTGTTCGTGGACGAGGAGGAGGTGGATGACCTCAAGCTGGCCCTGGAAGGTGAGCTGTCGTCGCGCCGGTTCGGTGACGAGGTGCGGCTGGAGGTGGCGGACGATTGTCCCGAGGATGTGGAGCGCTTCCTGGTCAGGCAGTTCGAGCTCGAAGACGAGGACGTCTACCGCTGCAGCGGCCCCGTGAACCTGACCCGGCTGATGACCATCGCTGAACTGGTGGACCGGCCGGACTTGAAGTACGCGGGCTTCAAGCCGCGCATCCCGACGCGGATTCGCCGCAATGAGGACATGTTTGACGTCATCCGCCGCGGTGACCTGATTCTGCACCATCCTTTCGAGTCCTTCGCCCCGGTGGTGGAGTTTCTGCGGCAGGCCGCCAAGGATCCTGCCGTGCTGGCCATTCGGCAGTGTCTGTACCGGACCGGTCCGGACTCCGCGGTAGTGAAAGCGCTGGTGGAAGCTGCGCGCAGCGGCAAGGAAGTCACCGTGGTGGTGGAACTGCGCGCGCGCTTCGACGAGGAGGCCAACATCGAACTGGCCAATACCCTGCAGGAGGCAGGTGCGCACGTGGTTTACGGCGTGGTGGGCCACAAGACCCACGCCAAGACGATTCTGGTGGTGCGTCGGGAAGGCCGGCAGCTGCGCCGCTACGTGCACATGGGAACCGGGAACTATCATGCCCGGACCGCGCGTCTTTACACGGACTACGGGCTGTTCACCTGCGATGCCGCCATGGGCGAGGACGTGCAGAAGGTGTTTCAGCAGCTCACCGCCATGGGCCGGGTGGTGCGGCTGAAGAAACTGGTGCAGTCGCCGTTCACGCTGCACAAGCACATGCTCGACATGATTGCCCGGGAGGCGGCCAATGCCCAGGCCGGCAAACCGGCTCGGATCATGGCGAAGATGAATTCGCTGGTGGAGTCGCAGATCATTCAAGCGCTGTACGCCGCGTCCCAGGCCGGCGTGCGCATCGATCTCATCGTCCGTGGGGTGTGTGCGCTGCGGCCGGGGGTGAAGGGGGTTTCGGAGACCATCACCGTGCGCTCGATCATCGGCCGCTTTCTCGAACATACCCGGGTGTTCTACTTCGAGAATGGCGATGAGGAGGAGCAGCTGTTCCTGTCCAGCGCGGACTGGATGGAGCGCAATTTCTTCCGCCGGGTGGAGATCGGGTTCCCCATCGAGGACCGCCGCATCCGCCAGCGCATCATCGAGGAGTCGCTGCTGAACTACCTCGCTGACAACAGTCAGGCCTGGATGCTGCAGAGTGACGGCAGTTACAAGCGGGTGGCCCACGGCAATACCCGGCGCCGCTCGGCGCAGGAGCATCTGCTCGGGGAGTTGGCGGATAGCTGATTGCGCATTGATCAGCCGAGTGCCGCAGTGCCCCGGGCAGTTTCTGAATCGGCGAAGTCCAGTTTGACGTCGAAGTCGGACCAGTAGCGGGCTTCCTCGGCGAGATCGAGCCGGGTCAGCGGGTGCTGCCGCAGCCAGTGTTGGCTGAACTCCAGATGCAGGCTCGTGGCGTCGGCACGGATCGCTGTCAGCGGCGGCACGTCAGCCTGTCTCCGGGCCCGGTGCATGACCACCGCGCAGCGCAGCAGCAGGGCCAGTCGGACCAGTTCCTCGGGCTTTTCCAGCGGCGCGGCCGCCAGCACGCTGCGCGGTGGCTTGCGGCGATGGCAGCGGACCAGCAGCGCGAGCTTCTGCTGCTCGGTGCGCGAGAATCCGGGCATGTCCAGGTTCTGCAGCAGGTAGCTGCCGTGCTTGTGGTATTGGGAGTAGGCGATATCCATGCCGATCTCATGCAGCTGCGCGGCCCAGCGCAGCAGTTGCGGCAGGTCGGGTTCCGTGAGCTGCCAGGCCGGCGCCACGGCCGTGAGCAGGCGCAGCGCGGTGCTGCGCACGGCGAGGGCCTGCTCGAGGTCGACGTGATAGCGGGCGCTGAGATCCGCTACGGTCTGCTCGCGGATATCGGACTGGTGCTGGCGCCCGAGCAGGTCCCACAGCAGCCCTTCACGCAGCGCGCCGCTGGAAGTGTTCATCTGCTTGATGCCCAGCGACCTGAAGATGGCGGCCAGGATGGCAACGCCGCCGGGAAAGACCGGTGCCCGCTGGCTGGGCAGGCCGGGCAGCGCCAGGCGGTCGGCCTGACCCACTTCGACGAGCTGGGCCTGCAGTCGCTTGAGCGCGTCGGCGGTGATGGATTCGCTGCCCCAGCCCTGGGCCGCGACCACATCCTGAATGGCAAGAATGGTTCCCGAGGCGCCGATGGACGAATCCCAGCCATGACTGCGATAACGCGCGACGATGGGCTCGAGTTCCTGGCGCGCGGCGAGTTCTGCAGCCTTCATGGCCGCCGCAGTGATGCGCCCGTTGGCGAAGAACTCGGCGCTCATGCCCACGCAGCCCATGTACAGGCTGTCCATGGTCTCCGGCTGGAACTGGCGCCCGAGGATGACTTCGGTGGAGCCGCCACCGATGTCCACCACCAGCCTCCGGTCCTGGTTGTCCTCCAGGGAGTGGGAGACCCCGAGATAGATCAGGCGGGCTTCCTCCCGGCCGGAAATGATCTCCACTTCGTGGCCGAGGGCGGCGCTGGCCCTTTCGACGAAGGCCAGACCGTTGCGCGCCTTGCGCAGGGTGTTGGTGCCCACCACCCGTACACTGCCTTCAGGCAGACCGCGGATGCGCTGGCCCATGCGTTCGAGGCTGGCCAGAGCACGTTCCACGACCTGTGGGCTCAGGCGATTGCTGGCGTCCAGCCCCGCCGCCAGCCGCACCATGTCCTTGAGCCGGTCGAGCACCATCAGGCGATTGCCCGCGAAACGGGCAACGATCATGTGGAAGGAGTTCGAACCGAGGTCCAGTGCTGCAATCGTTTCCCCGGGATCAGCTTCGGGGTCCGGAGGGGCTGCGCTCTCTGGGTCGCTGGAAGTCATGAAGCTACGGCTGCCGGATGGAGTGCGAGTGCATTGTACGGCCTCAACGGATGCTGTCGAGGCGCCATCAGTGCTCTGCGACCAGCGGTGGCAGCGGGCAGTCGAGGGCCGCTGCCACACCGTGCAGAAGGTCGCGCTCGGCGTCGAGAATCCGACCGTTGTGGAGGACGCATTGGATACAGGCCTTCAGCAGGCGTGGCTGCGCCAGGGGGTGGAGGTCCCGCAGCTGGCGCATCGCTGCCGACAGCCGGGCCATGTTGGGATCGGCTTGCGCTTCGAATCCGTCCACGTCGAGATCGAGGGCAGTCGCTGCCGCAGCGTAGGCGGCACGGGCCGCTCCGGTGTCATCCTGGCCGGCTCGGGCGACGGTGGACAGCAGGGTGGCCACCGCCGGAGCCAGGGCGCCGAGGGCCTTGCGTCCGGTGCTGCGACGGCGGACGCCTTCGAAATGGGGGCGGAGTTCCTTCAGCAGAACCTGATGCAGGACCCACTCGAAGGCATGAATGCTGCCGTCGGAGCGGATCAGGGCGGCCAGGGTGTCGATGAAGCGGCGGAACTGTGCCTCGCTCAGGCTCTTCAGGGCCGGCATGGCCAGTTGCAGCAGCGTCAGGCGCTGTCCTGCCGGCAAATGGTCCCGGGCTGCGCGCAGGTCATCGATCAGTTCCGGGACACCCGGCTCGGCGCGCTCCTCGAGCAGTGCCATCTGGGTGTCGAGCAGGTCCTGATCGGAGGCCAGCAGCAGGCTGTAGATCATGGCCCGGGCCCCGAAGGGATCATGGCTGGCTTCATACAGCGGCCGGGGGATGCCTTCGATGAGGGCATGGGCTTCGTCGACGTCGTCGGGGGTGATATGACCGATGCGGCTGGCCGCGGCGCCGGCGAGAACGCCGGCGTTCAACACGCCTGTGAGCACGGCCCCGGCAGCAGGCGGCAGGTCACCGAGCACGGCGGCTCCTGGATTGAGCGTCCCGCTGGCGGCGGCGAACTTGCGGTCAGTGTCGCTGGCGACCTCTTCCTGGCGCGGCCTGCGGGTGACCGAGGGATACTTGCCGTTCCAGGCTGGATCCACGGCGCGAATGCGATCTTCCAGCGGCGGATGCGTGGCCAATCCGGAAAACAGTCTCCTGCTGACGCCACTCACCGGGCCGAAGAACATATGGCTCATTTCATCGGCCCGCCCGTCGCGGATCCGCGAAGTTGCCGACAGGGCGCCGATCTTGCGCAGGGCGCCGGCAATGCCGGCTGGGTTGCGCGTGAACTGGACGGCGGAGGCATCAGCCAGGAATTCCCGCTGACGGCTCACGGCGGCCTTGATCAGGTTGCCGAAGAAGGTGCCGATGTAGCCCACCGCCATCAGGGTGATGCCGAGGATCGCGACCTGAGCCGCGCCGCCCCGGCGGGAACCGCCGGATTGGCTGAAGCCACTGCGGGGACGGCTGATCAGCAGGGAGCGACCAATGATGCCGATCACCAGGATGCCGAACAGTACCGACATCAGCCGGATGTTCAGGCGCATGTCGCCATTGAGAATATGGCTGAACTCGTGGCCGATGACGCCCTGGAGTTCGTCCCGTTCGAGGATCTCCAGGGTGCCGCGGGTGACGCCGATGACGGCGTCGTCGGAACTGTAGCCGGCGGCGAAGGCATTGATGCCGTCCTCGTCGATGACGTAGACGGGGGGGACAGGCAGGCCGGATGCAATGGCCATCTCCTCGACCACATTGAGCACCCTCCGTTCGTCCGGGTCCTTGCTGTTGGGTGCCAATTGGCGGCCGCCGAGACTCTCGGCGATGGCGCGGCCGCCCTGGGACAGGCTCAGGTGCCGGAACACGCTGGCCACGATCACCACACCGATGACGCTGCCACCAATGCCGAGAATCAGGCCCGGCGACAGGGCGTGGAAGATCTTTTCGACGCTGATGTAGCCGCTCGGTGGCATGTTGAAGGCGATGGTCGCCGCCACCAAAAAGACCGTGAGCGCGATGAGCGCCAGCACGGCGCCGATGAACAGGCCCACCAGGCGCAGAGTGGTGCGATGGGCGGCCGCCTGGGCTTCGAAGAAGTCCATGGTCCCGGACATGGTTCAGATCACCCCTGGACTGGCGGAATTACCGGAACGACACCTGCGGCGCCTTCCTGATTTCCTCTGCGTCCTCGAACTGCAGCAGGGTCGCGTCCTGGCCGAAGCCGAACATGCCTGCCACGGCCACGGGCGGGAAGCTCTGCCGATAGCTGTTGAAGGCCATGACCGAGTCGTTGAAGGCCTGCCGTGCGAAGGCGATGCGGTTCTCGGTGCTGGTCATTTCCTCGCTGAGCTGAGCCATGTTCTGGTTCGCTTTCAGGTCCGGGTACTGCTCGACCACCATGTTGAGGCGGCTCAAGGCTCCGGCCAGCATGTTCTCCCCACCCTGCAGATTCTGCATGGCACTGGCGCTGCCGGGATCCTTGGCAGCGGCCTGCAAGGCACCGAGGGCCTGGTTGCGGGCCTGAATGACGGCTTCGAGCGTTTCCCGCTCGTGCTTGAGATAACCCTTGGCCACTTCCACCAGATTCGGGATCAGGTCGTAGCGCCGCTTGAGCTGAACCTCGATCTGGGCGAAGGCGTTCTGGAAGCGGTTGCGCAGCGTCACCAGACGGTTGTAGACGGCGATGAGCCCGAATACCAGCAGGGCGAGCACCACCAGCGTGACGATGGTCGAGATACTCATTGGACACCCCCAAGACGAATCAGGCGTCAAGCATAGCGGCCCGGGAGGCCGCTGTCGTCGCCGGTTCGCTGGCTGGTTGGCAGCAGTTTTGCCCGTGCTTCGGTTGTGGTCGAGCGAGGACCTTTCTATGCTCGGCGGCCAGGCGCCGGACGCGACGGCAGTGGCTGGGCACCGTGCATTCGGGATTCGGGACGATCGGGAAGGCAGGCTGAGAGGTGAGCACCATGACGGGCACAGATGCAGGCGAGGCATTTCTGGAGATGATGGGTACCTGCCGGGCGATTCGCCGGCTCGCCCCCGATCCTATTCCGAAGGCCACGCTGGAAAAGCTGGTCTGGGCCGCGACCCGGGCTTCGAACCCGGGCAACAGCCAGGGCTGGGGTTTCGTGGTGGTCACCGATCCTGAGCGCAAGGCGCGGCTCGGCGCGAGCATTCATGCCGCCATGGGGCCGGTATTCGCCCAGGTCGAGGCCATGCCTGACGGGCCCGAGAAGGTCATGATGACCAACGCAGGGCACCTGGTGAAGCACTTCGCCGAGGTGCCGGCCTTCATCGTGGTGGCCGCACGCAATGTCTATCCGCCACAGGCTCCGAACGAGCGCTTCGTCTGGTCGACGGTTTATCCCGCGGCCCAGAACCTGATCCTGGCCGCGCGGGCCCTGGGACTCGGCTCCGCCTTCACCACGTTCCACATGACCTGCGAGGCGGAATTCCGGCGGGAACTGGCCATTCCTGACGAAGTGTATCTGGGGGCCACCGTCGCGGTGGGCAAGCCGCTGATGAAATTCGGCCCCCTGCGCCGCAAGCCGGTGGAAGAAGTCCTGCACTGGGAGCAGTGGGCGGACTGACGATGGTGGTGACAAAGCTTTCACTTGACGTCATGGAGATCGGCGCATTTCGCTGGGCGAAATAGCGCTCTCCCACAAGTGGGGTGCCGCTCGAAGGTGGGGTGCAGCCTTGTGGGAAGGCCCTAATCGCAAAGCGATTGGGCCGATCTGAAGGCGCTGTCTC
>JAFIFL010000135.1 GCA_020832055.1 Gammaproteobacteria bacterium | reverse complement strand
CTTCCGCGGAAGCATCCCGGACCGTTGCGGCGGCCGCGGCGCAGTCCAGTCCTGGCCTGCTCGATGGCGATGTTTGTAGGATACGCGAACCAGATGTTGAGGGGCCTGACGAGCGAGGTGCAGCCATGAAGCCCGGCAGCGTGCAAATTACTGACCGTCTCTCCGCCGTCGAGGCCATCAAGCGGCTCGGGGAAGAGGATCTGCGCTTTCTCAACCGGCTGATCGTCGAGCGCCTCAAGCTCATTGCCCAGGCCCGCGCCACCACGCTGATGACCAACTTCAGCCGGGGCGACCGGGTCGGCTTCAATGGTCCCGACGGCCAGATGCTGGAAGGGGTGGTCCTGCGTCTGAACAAGAAAACCATCAGCATCGCCACTGACGACGACGGCCAGTGGAACGTGGCACCCGCATTGCTGCGGCTCATTCAATCCGCCGGCGATGTGGAGTGGCCGTGAGCTGACACCATGGCCCTGTTCAAGATCGGTGAAAAGGACCGCCAAGGTCGGCAGAAGCGCGTCGAGCATCAGGGGCCCTACCTGCGGGCCAGCCGGACGGGGGGTGTCTCCCTGCGGGCCCAGACCCGCGTCGCCGGGGTCAATGCCACGGCGAACACCCGTCATGGTCTACGGCTCTCGACCCGACTGGCGAAGAACACCCAGGTGGCGGTGCAGGACGGCCGCTTCGTACTGCGCGGTCGCTACGGCAGCGATGCCGCGAAGTTCAACCTGTCCAAGTCCGGTGTCACCCTGTCCACCCGCACCCCCAGCGGAACCGTGAATTGGGTTCGTCCGGGCCGCTCCTCCTTCAAGCTGGCGGGTGTGCAGGTCCGGGGTCAGAAAGCGGTCTGGCTGCAGTTGACCTACCTGCTGATCACTTTCGTGGTGGGCGTGTTGCAGCTGGTCGTCCAGGTGGTCGCCAGGCTGTTCACGCTGCTGGTGAGCGGCGCCGGGGCCGTCGCAGAGATGCTGAAGCTACGTCGCGCACTCGCTGCCGAACAGGCCCTGCTCGCGGCCCTGGAGCAGGAGGAGGAGGTTCGATCTCAGGCCCGCGGCTGGCTGGCGCAGCAAGGCATCGATCTGAGCCGGCAGCCGCGGCGGGATCTGTTGGCAGCGCTGAGCTACTGCCTCGTCGATCTGGGGCGAGGCGAGACGGCTTTCATTCCGTCCGAACATGGCCTGGATGTGAAGAGCCCTGCCACAGGCGCTGTCATCCGCAGCGGGCTGCCTGCCACCACCAATGCAAGCTATCCCGCCTGGGTAATGACGCTGGCCTCGTGTGTCGCGGAGGTTCTCGGGGGGCAGCTCGACGAGTCAGAGCGCATCGACGCGCTGCTGGCCTTCGATGATGCCTGTCTCGCCGTCGGTCCGAAGAGTCTGTTGCAGGAGGCCATGATCGATCGTCTGGCTGAGATCTGGGGGTTACAGGTCGTGCTGGACGGCGAGTGAGGAACGAGGCGGAGGCATGCCGACGACGATCCGCGATCGGCTCCTCCGACCCTGCCAGCCCGCGCTTGCAAGCGCTCAGCGCAGCACATCCTCGATCGTGGCCGCTGTCAGCACCTGCTCGGACCAGCGCAGCAGCGTGTC
Organism: Gammaproteobacteria bacterium; assembly: GCA_020832055.1. Taxonomy (GTDB): domain Bacteria; phylum Pseudomonadota; class Gammaproteobacteria; order Pseudomonadales; family Azotimanducaceae; genus SLTB01. The sequence goes on along the minus strand of JAFIFL010000135.1, from coordinate 10,780 downwards.
CGCGTCGGCCTCGGCGACCCGGGCACGCACGTCTTCGGGTACCGCTCCGAAGCGCAGCTCGAGCTGCCGCAGGAGGACGCGTGCTTCGCCCTCCTTCAGTCCCTCCTCCTTGCCCTCGAGCTTGCCCTCGAGCTTGCCTTCGAGCTTGCCTTCGAGCTTGCCTTCGAGCTTCCCCTCCTGCTTCCAGCGCTCCGGCCAGGTCAGTCCACGTTGGGCCACCATGGTAGTCACCTCCTGAAGGTCGTTGACGGGCGGCATTTCCTCGCCCGGAACCAGCGCCGGCAGTACGACGCGCTGCAACCATACCGCCAAAGCACGTCGCAGTTCCCGATTCTGGTCTCCATCCAATCTGCCGCGCAAGCGCAGCAGGATGGCCTGCAGCTGCGCTGGATCCGGCCACTGCTCCAGCGCGATGATGTCACTCATGGTGTTGTCTATGGGCAGCTGCGGCGGCGGATCGCGTTCGTCCAGCAGAAAATAGCGCTGCCGGGGCCGGTAGCGGCGCAGCGTTGGTGGGAGGTCCTCGATCAGCTCAGCGACTTCCCGGGCGCTGCGCCAGGGTTCCGGGCCGTTGTAGATCACCGCCGGGAAGACCGCCGGCAGGCGTCCGCCCGACCGGACCTCACCTCGCTTGATCAGATCCTGATACAGCAGACCCACGTAGGTGAGGATCCGCAGCGCCATCCAGGGATCGTCGCTGCGCTGGAACTCGAGCAACAGGTAAATGTAGACGACGGCGTCCCGGCGCCGGACACGCCAGATGATGTCGTCGCTGCGATCACGAAGGTCGTCGGTGACGTAGCTGCCACTTGCTTTCTCGAGCGTCGCGAAATCGAGTTCATCGACCCAGGGCTCGGCAACGTAGCCGCGCAGAAAGTCACGCACGACCTGGGGATGGCTGAACAGATTCTTGTAGGCGTTGTCATGGGTGGCCATGGCGTTCACAACGAATCGCGAGCGGTCCTTCAACGCTACGCCGCCGGACCCATCCTGCATGCCGGAAATGTGACCTTTGTGCTGACAGCCAGACGCCTCATTGAGTGCAGGATCGGGCTTACAGCCCTGCTGCGCCTGCACGGCCCGTCGCGCCAAAGATGGCGCAAAACAGCGCTCATCTCCGCCGCCCGGTCCACTCCCATCCCGCCACGCCCTTGCTTGCAATGTCTGCCGTGCATCTCCCTGTGATGGCAAACAGCGGTCACCCCACCACCGCCATCACCGCGCCGGGTCGGGTCGGGTCGGGTCGGGTCGGTGAAGAGATAGCGAAGGGTTTTGTGGATGCCCATCAGAATCGTCATCCGGGCACGCAGGTCCCGGTCGATGCGACCGATCTCGCCTGCCTTCCAGCGCGCCCAGGTGCGCTGCGCCATGTCGCCGAGCCCGGTGCGGGCCTCGATGTCACTCGAGGAGTCGGCTGTTTTCGAGCAGGTGCGGTAGGACGCTTCAAGTAAGCAGGCGCCTCAGCGCGGCACGCTTCGCTCACTACGGCTTCGCCTCCGTGAGCTGTTGCGCTCCATCCATGGCGCGCCCCGCTTCGCGGCGCACTTCGTGCGACGCATTTCGCTCCAGGGGAAATGCTCCCACAATCATGCCACGTCCATCGAATCGCATGTTGTCCGCGACAGCGCGAACGAATGTTCGTGGCAAACTCCCACAACGACACCTCCGATCGAAGTTGCAGGAGCCTCCCACGCGCAGCCTCACATCTACTGAACCTGCGCTTTCTCCAGGTAGCGGAAGTAGTCCGAGTCGGCCCGCAGCATCAGCGTGCTGTTCGGCCCGAGTGCTCGGTAACTCTCCAGGGTCCGGAAGAAGGCGTAGAACTCCGGATCGGCACCGAAGGCTTCGCCGTAGATCCGGGTGGCTTCGGCGTCCGCCTCGCCGCGGATCTCTTCGGCCTGACGGGCCGCCTCGGAGCGAATGCCCTGCAGATCCCGCTGCATGTTGCCGAGGATCTCCTGGCTGCGCCCCCGACCTTCCGAGCGGAAGCGCTCGGCAATGGACTGCCGCTCGGCCACCATCCGGCTCTCCACCTGCCGGCGGACCGACGTGATGTAGTTGACCCGCTTGACCCGGACATCGTCGAGATAGATGCCCAGATCCGGCATGGAATCCTTGGCGCGGGCCAGGATCTCGGCTTCCAGCAGTTCACGCCCGAGAGTTGGCCGCTGCTGCAGGTCCAGATCGTCACGGTCCGCCAGGGTCGGATCCTCGAGATCCTCGATGTCCACTTCCCAATCCCGGGAGCGGACGATCTCTTCGAGTTCGGTGGAGGACACCATGTCCCGGACCACGGAGTCGATGATGTCGTCCAACCGGGAGCGCGCACCGTTCTCGTCGCGCACGCTGGTGAGGAACAGCAACGGGTCCGCAATGCGCCAGCGCGCCGTGGTATCCACGAGAATGAACTCACGACCGAGCGTCGGGATCTGGGTGACGTCGCCGTCCCAGACCAGCAGGCGGCGGTCGAAGTAGCGCACGTCCTGCCAGGGCAGTTTGACCTTCAGTCCCGGCTCGTCGATGACGTCCCCAATGGGTTCGCCGAACTGCACGATGATGGCCTGCTGCGCCTCGTCCACGGTGTAGAGCATGAAGTTGGCGGCGCCCAGAATGACGATGGCCGCTATAACGGCGATGACGGTCTTCATTGTTGACCTCCAGCGCCGCGCGCGCTGCCACGGTTGACGTCGAGCAGCGGGAAGGGTCCGACCTGTCCGTCCTGGACCACCAGGATCTGGCCGACCTTCGGCAGCACCTCGTTGAGCGTCTCCAGATAGAGGCGCGATCGGGTGACCTCCGGTACACGCTGATACTCGCGCAGGACGGCGGTGAAGCGGACGCTCTCACCCCGGGCCCGATTGACGCGCTCGGTGGCGTAACCTTCGGCCTCGGCGATCATCCGCAGCGCCTGACCCTGGGCGTTGGGAATTTCCTGGTTCACGCGCTTCTGCGCCTCGTTGATCATGCGTTCGCGCTCCTGCCGGGCCTCGTTCACTTCATTGAACGCAGGCTGCACGGCCGGCGGCGGCACCACGTCCTGCATCTCCACCGTGCTGATCCGGATGCCCACATCGTAGCCGTCGAGGATCAACTGCATTTCTTCTCTGGCCTTGCGCTGCACTTCGACCCGGCCGATGGTCAGCACTTCGGAGCCGAGCATGTTGCCGACGATCCGCCGCATCACCGATTCGGAAATGTCGCGCAGGGTCCGGGTTGGCTCGCGCATCCGATAGAGGAACTTGATGGGATCGGCGATCCGGTACTGCACCACCCACTCCACGTCGATCATGTTCAGATCACCGGTGAGCATCAGCGACTCGTCTTCGAAGGCCTCAGCGCTGTAACCGGTACGCCCCCCTGCCCGGGTGCCTTCGGTGCGGAAACCGAATTCCTGCTTCAGCACCCGCTCGGTGGCCACCAACTGCACCTGATCGATGCCGAAGGGAATCTTGAAGTGCAGGCCGGGATCGGTGATGCCCACCACCGCGCCGAAGCGTTTGACGACGGCCCGCTCCTCCGGTTGCACAGTGTAGAAGGAGGTCAGCACGGCCCAGACCGCAATCAGCAGCAGTGCGACGAGGGCAATGCTGCCTAACGTCCCGCGTGAGGGGCCGCCACCGCCGCCACCGCCACTGCCACCGCCGGTGATACTGTTCCATACGGCCTTCAGGTCAGGCGGACCGGCCTGCCCTCGGTTACCGTTGTTGACGGACTGGATCATGGTCTGGCTCCCAAGTAATGAGCGCACACAGTACAGAATTCCGGGGCATCTTGTATTTGTATGTGATGGCTACCGAACGGAGCCGGCCGTGTCGCCGCCTCATGAGGAAGCGTTCGAGCCGCGCATGTCCGCGATCACCCGCCACAGCATCAGGCTCAGCAGCAGCACGCCGCCGATGATGGCCAGCCAGAACACGCTATCGCCGGATGGACCCGGCCGCCGCGCCGCATCGCCAGCCAGCGTCACGTGGTCTCCGAGGCCGGCCTTGGGGACGCGGTTGGCCTGAGGATCGTCCTGGCCCAGCGTGGCCAGGGTCCGGGCGGCGTCATCCGTGGGTGCCGCGAGCCCGAAGCGCCCCACGGCGATCTGCCAGGGTGCGACCCCCGCCGCCACGAAGCGCAGCTGTGCCGGCTTCACCAGCACCTCCACCGGCAGGGGCTGTGCCGGCGCTCCCGTCCCCGGGTGCAGCAGCAACCAGCGGGCCTCACGCACACGGAGTTGCAGCGGTGCCGACGCGGCGCTGGCATCCGGCGCCGCCATCGAATGCAGCACACCCGACACGGACGAGGACACATCGGCCAGCTCGGAATCGCCCCAGCCGACACGCACGGGGAAGAACTGCGTACCGCTGTCGGGCGCCAGGCGGACGGCATCCACCGGCAGCGGGCCGCCGAGATCGTAGACCCAACGGCCGTCTCGGCCCGTACCGGAGGAGGCCTCGATGCGCAGCCATTCACCCCCCGACACCGCCGGTGCAGGGCGGACGTGGGCGGCCGTGATGTCCAGATTCGCGCCCTCATCCAGCGTCAGCCGCAGATAGCGCGCAGACGTGGGCGGCAGCTGCAGCCGGTCCCGCCGCAGGCGGCTGCCCTCCTGCATGAGGTCCGCCAGGGTGCCGCGGGCCGTGATGCGGCGCCAGCGGTCGAGATCATTGCTGGCCTCCAGGGTCGCGGCCGCGAGCATCGTCTGCTGAGCAGGCAGGGTCCAGGTGAAATGCACCGCGTCGACGGCGTCATCCACGGCGCTGAGATCGAGCAGCCAGCGTCGCGGCCCCGCGGCAGGCGTGCCGGTGCGTTCTGCACCGAGCACGGCAATGACCGCGCCAGACTCGGCGACCTCGATGCGATGGGTGCTTCCGGCCTCCGCCACCGGCGGCAGGGCGAACACGGGTACCTCGATGGCTGCGGCCGGTTCGACCGCGGCACGCTCCAGGATGACGTGCGCCACCGGCCGGCCCTCTCCGTCGAACACCCGCAGATCGTCCAGGGTCGAGGTGGTGGCCGCGCGGTACACGCGGGCGTCGAGTTCCACTTCGACGATGCGACCCTCCCCCTCCGGCAGGACCGGAAACGCCACGGCGAAGTCCTCCATGGCGGGTCCGCCCACCGCCAGCAGGGGCGCGCACCACAGGATGAGCAGCCACGACCTCATGACGGCTCGGCCTTCGGCGGCAGCGGATTGAAGTAGCCCATCACCAGCACCAGTCCTCCGACGCCCAGGAAAGAAACGATGCGCGGCAGCGTCCCGCTGCCGGCGAGATCCACCGCAAACAGTTTCACCACGACCACCGCGAGCAGCGCCGCTCCCGCGACCCAGGTCCCACGCCGCGCCGTCCTGTGCCCCACTGCCAGCGCTCCACAGGCGAACAGCGTCCACAGCAGCGCCAGCATGGTCTGCAGCAGCTCACTCTGGAACAGTCCCACAGGAGTCCACTCGGCACCTGTCAGATGGTGGACGCTGCGCGCCGCCATCGCCGTCGACACGGCGAAGGCGAGACCCGCCAGTGCCGGGAGCACGGCGGCGTGCAGATCCGCCGGCAGTTCCAGCCGTGTGCGCAAACGCAAGACGACCAGCAGCACCAGCCACTGGGTCAGTTCCAGCGGGTTGAACAGCGGCACCCAGGGCAGCGGTGCCGCCGCGCCGGGATGCGCCACGGCGATCAGTGCCCACCCCATCATCCAGGCGCAGAGGGCCCCGATGCCGTGATTCCAGCCGACAGGATCGAGACTGAGCGGAAGCTGGGTCGGCCGACGCTGGAGGATGAGCAGCGCGAACAGCGCCGGCACCACACCCCACTGCACGAATCCCCAGACCGACGCGGCGGTGCCGGCGAGAGCGCTGTGCAGGGCCCAGGCCGGCAACAGCCCGGCCAGGAACGCCATCACGCCCTGGCCGAAGTGCCGGGGCATCGCCGGCGAGCGCGACGGGAGGAGTGCGAGCAACACGGCGCCCCAGGCCAGCGGCCAGCTCACGGCGGCCGGACTCGAAAACACCCCCGCTCCCGGCAGTTCGGTGGCCGTGCGGAACATGAGCAGCGCCAGCAGTGGCGGCCCGGCACACACCAGCCAGGCGGGTCCCAGCCAGCGGCTCGGCAGCGCCCGGCAGGCCAGCACGACCACGGCGAGCCACAGCGCCTGCAGCGATGGCGCGATCGGATCCGTGAACTGCCGATAGGCTTCGAGCCAGCCGGCACCGAGGACCAGGAGGGCGGCCCAGACCAGCAGCGCGACCCACAGCGGCGACTGCGTTCCGGCAGGCTCGCCATCACGCTCGATGAACAACGCGCTGGCGAACGCGGCGATGCCCATCAGCAGGGCGGACAGCATCCACGCGTTGAGATAGGGCAAGGTGTCGGCAGGCCCGGGCCCGCCCAGGCCACCGATCATCCAGGCCAGGAAGGCGCAGCCCTGCAGCCCGAGGCCGGCGAATTCCGGCAGCCGCCGCCGCTGCCGTCGCCCCAGCCACACCAGTCCCGCACCCTGCAGGGCCCAGGCGGCGGCGGTGAGCGCGCCGTCGTGGAACAGAAAGGGAATCGCCAGCGTCGCGAACACCACGGCCAGCGCGATGTTGCTTTCGGCCAGCAACTGCGTCGAAGCCGCGCGCCGGCGCCACAGGCTGCGGCCGAGCAGTCCATAGACCGTCCCCGCTGCCAGCGCCGAGATGGCGACGCCAAAGCGGGTGTCCGCGACCAGACCGGCCTGCAGCGTGAAGGCGACGGCGGGCGTACCGAAGATCAGTGCCCCGTCGAGGACGCCGCCGACACCGGTGAGCCGCTCGGTGGCGCGGGCAAAGAGCACCGGGATGGCTGCGAACAGCAGAAAGAAGTACAGCAGCAGCCACTGAGCGGCGAGGTAATCTTCGCTGCTGTACGCCGTGAGGCTCCAGAGCGTTCCCATAGTCGCCGTGAAGGCAAAGGACACCCAGTTGAGACTGCGCCAGGCACGGTACCAGGCGATGCCCAGCACCCCGAGATTGAGGACGGCGTAGTACCCCATCAGGGTCACGAACTCGCCGCTGCCGTCGCTGGTGACCAGCGGCGCGGCGAACCCGCCGACGGTGGCAAACAGGGCCAACGGCAGACCGTTCTGCAGCACCGCCAGCCCGGCCGCCAAGGCCACGATCACCACCAGCACGGCGAAGGCCGGTACGGGACCGTAGAGCCCATAGAGCTGCAGCCCCGCGAACACGGTCAGATAAAGCACCGCGATACCGGCGCCCTGCAGCACCAGACCGTAGCCGCCGGGTTGGGTTCGCAGCCTGAAGCCGAGACCCGTGAGCACGAGACCCACCGCGGCAATGCCGGCCAGACGCACGCCCGGAGGCACCAACCCGCGCTCGGCGAGGAAGGCGGCGAGAAACCCCATGCCGATCAGCAACAGCACGGCCCCGAGCCTGACCAGCGGATTGCCCCCGAACAGCCAGTCCCGCAGCTTCAGGATGTCCGGGAGGAGGTCAGGGGCAGCACCGTCGGCCGCCCCCCACTGTTCCGACCTTCGTGCAGCCGGTCCCAGCACATGGCGGGGTACGGGTCCGGGGGCCGGCTTGGCAGGCGAACGGGGCTCGGGGCGGGCAGCGCTGGCAACCTCGGGCGGCGCCGATGCCGGCTCCGCCTCATCGCGGACGACAGGCTCAGGGACCGCAGCGGAAACGCTGGGAGCGCGGGGCGGCCCATGACCGGCACCCTCGGCGGAATCGCGCTCGAGACGATCCACGCGGAGTTCCAGCGCCTGGACACGGACCAGCAGCCAGCCGATGGCCGCGCCGGCCATCAGGATGAGAACGATGGCGATGTCTGCCCCTCCACAGCGTCGCGCACCAGCGGAGTTCCGCTCCCAGACACATCGGCGGTCCTGGACCCGCGAGCGGCCTGCCAGGCTGATTGTCGAACCCTAGCCACCTGCGCGGAACCTTGCAATCGATGCCACAATGATTGAATCATACGGACAGCGTGCAGCCTCGGGGTTCGCCTTTCAGTACATCCAGTACATCCAGTACATCGGGGGGCACGAGGCTGCGGACTGCGAGGCACCCACGAAGAGGAGCTCTTCACCATGGAAATCGAAGGCGGTTGCTACTGCGGAAACGTCCGCTATCAGGCAGCAGGTGAGCCCGTTTTCAGAGCCCAGTGTCATTGCCGGGAATGCCAGTACATCACCGGCGGCTCCGCGAACGTCTTCATGGCCATGCCCGGTGACGGCTTTCGCTATACGCAGGGCGAACCGAAGGGCTTCGCCCGCCAGGACATCGCCCATGCGGTGACCCGCGAGTTCTGCCCCGACTGCGGCACACACATGATCACCCGCTCCCCCCAGATGCCCCAGGCGGTGATCCTCAAGGTGGGCTCCATGGATGATCCCAGTGAGTTCGGCCAGCCGCAGATGGCGATTTTCTGCTGTGACAAACAGCCCTTCCATGCCATTCCGGATGGTGTGCCGACGTTTGATCGCCTGCCCAGCTGATCACCACGTCCGGCGAGCGTGGGCTTGTCTTGCAATGAGCCCATACAGTCCGTATATACAGGATCGAGATTTGCGTGCCGCTTCGTGGCCGCCAACAGACATGTACATCGAGGAGTAGTCATGGAACCGCGACGCCCCATGGGTCAAACGAACATCGAGACTGCCACCACTGCGCAGGTCACGACGCTCGATCCTGCAGCCGCCAAGGTGCTGCGCAATACCTATGCCCTGCTGGCCATGACCGTGGCCTTCAGCGCCGTCACCGCTGGTGTGGCCATGGCCATCAACATGCCCTTCATGGGCCTGTGGATGTTGCTGCCCTACTTCGGCTTCCTGTTTGCCATTCAAAAGACCAAGGACAGCGCCTGGGGTCTGGTGTGGACCTTCGCGCTCACCGGCTTCATGGGCCTGACCATCGGTCCCATCCTCAACGCCTATCTGGCCATGGGCGGCATGCAGCCGGTCCTGATGGCACTCGGCGGCACCGCCGTGATCTTCTTCGGGCTGTCGGCCTACACGCTGATCACCAAGCGTGACTTCAGCTTCATGACCGGCTTCCTGTTCGTGGGCATCCTGGTGGCCTTCATCGCCGCCATTGCCAACTACTTCCTGCAGATCTCGGCGCTGTCCATGACCATCTCCGTGATGTTCCTGTTCCTCGCCTCCGGTCTGATCATGTGGCAGACCAGTGCCATCGTTCACGGCGGTGAGCGCAACTACATCAGCGCCACGGTCACGCTCTACGTCATGCTCTACAACATCTTCCTGTCGCTGCTCCACCTCATCGGTATCGGCAACGACTGACCAGAGCCTCTACGGCGGCTTGCGCGCAGACGCCACCACGCGTTCCCCGCGCAGGCCGCTGTCACGGTCCCGTCCATGAAATTCGGCCCATGAATTTCGGCCCATGAATTTTGCCATTGTCGTTCGCTCAGGCCCGCTGGCCAGCGAAGGGTCGCGCAGCGCCCTGCGGTTTGCCCGTGCCGTCCTGAACAGCGGCCACAGTCTCGAGCGGGTCTTCTTCCACGGCGAAGGTACCTACAACGCCTCGTCACTGACCGTGGGGCCCCAGGACGAGGACGACCTCACCGCAGCCTGGGCCGAACTCGGACGGCAGCATGATCTGGATCTGGTCATCTGCGTCGCCTCCGCCCTCAAGCGCGGCGTGCTCGATGACAGTGAGGCCGAGCGCTACGAGAAAGCCGGCGGCGGCAACATGCGCCCGGAATTCGTGATCTCGGGCTTGGGCCAGCTCGCGGACGCGGCCCTGAGGGTGGATCGCCTCGTCACCTTCGGCGGCTGACCATGACCCATCTGCTGTTTCATCTGCGCAAGCCTCCCCACGGCAGTTCCGCCGGCGAAGAGGCCGTGGAAGCCATTCTCGCCACCTCCGTGTTCGAACCCACCCTCACGGTGCTGTTCGAAGGCGACGGCGTGCTGCAGCTGCTGGCCCGACAGCAGGCCGGAGCTTTGGGCGTGCGGGACGTGGCTGCCAACTGGACTGCCCTGCCGGTCTACGAAGTGGAAGACCTGCGGGTGCATGAGCCATCCTTGCGCCAGCGCGGCCTGAGCCCTGCGGATCTCATCCTCGATGTCACCCTCATCGATGATGCCCAGATGACAGCGCTCATCGCTCAGGTCGATCAGATCCTGGCCTTCTGAGGCGCAGCCATGGCGACCCTGCACCTGATCAGCAAGTCTCCTTCCGCCAGCGATGCCCTGGCGGCCTGCCTGCGGGTGCTCGCGGAGGACGACGCCATCCTGCTGATCGAGGATGGCGTTTATGCCGCCCTGGCAGGAACCGCGACGTCTCAGACCCTGGCCGGCATCGCCTCCGCCCTGGCCGCCGACATCGAAGCCCGAGGTATTCAGGAGCGTCTGGAAGCCGGGATCGATCGCGTGGACGACCACGGCTTCGTCGATCTCTGCACCCGCTGTGATCGGGTCATGAGCTGGTTCTGACCATGAGTGTTTTGCCGCCCCGCGACAAGGAAGGCTATCTCCGGGATCTGGCGACCTGGACGCCGGCGGTGGCGGAAGCGCTTGCCGCCGGCGAGGACATCATCCTCACCGAGGCCCACTGGGAGGTCTTGGAACTGCTGCGGGCCTTTTACGCGCGCCACAAGCTTGCACCCAACAACCGCGCCCTGGTGAAAGCCGTCGGCGCCGAACTCGGCCCCGACAAGGGCCGCAGCCTGCACCTGATGCTGCTGTTCGGCGGCAGCTTTGCCAAGACCGCCGCCCGCATCGCCGGCCTGCCAAGGCCTACGCATTGCCTGTAGGTGAACCGAAGCTGACGTCACTGCCTTTGCTCAACGCC
>JAFIFL010000134.1 GCA_020832055.1 Gammaproteobacteria bacterium | reverse complement strand
GCGCGCTGCCAACTTGTGGGAAGGCCCTAATCGCACAGCGATTGGGCCGATCTCGCAGCGTTCTGCCAAAGCTGATGTCGTTGCCTTCGCTGCACGGCATCGCGATCGGCGCATTTCGCTGCGCGAAATAGCGCTCTCCCACAGCGGGCGCGCTGCCACCTTGTGGGAAGGCCCTAATCGCGCAGCGATTGGGCCGATCTCAACGCGCTCTGCCGAAGCCGACGACGCTGCCTTCGCTGTATGTCATGCAGATCGGCGCATTTCGTTCCGGACGAAATGCGCCCACAAGGTGGCAGCGCCCCCTCTCTTCACGTCTCAGTTGACCATGCGCTCCCTGCCCTCCCAATAGGGCTTGCGCAGTTCACGCTTCAAGATCTTGCCGGAGGGGTTGCGCGGCAGCTCCTCGATGAAGTCCACGCTCTTGGGGCACTTGAAACCGGCAATGCGCTCCCGGGCATGGCCGATGATCTCATCCGCAGTCGCCTGCTGACCGGGCTTGAGCACCACCACCGCCTTGACCGCCTCCCCCCATTTGTCATCGGGGACGCCAATCACCGCCACGTCCGCGACTGCCGGATGGCCGAAGATGGCGTTCTCCACTTCCGCCGGATACACGTTCTCGGCACCGGAGACGATCATGTCCTTGACCCGGTCGTGGACATAGACGTAGCCGTCCTCGTCCAGATAGCCCGCATCGCCCGTGTGCACGAAGCCATCGATGAGCGTCTTGTCCGTGGCCTCCGGCAGATTCCAGTACCCGCTCATGTTGCCCTTGGACTTGATGCAGATCTCGCCGACTTCACGGGGCGGCAGAGCCTTGCCGTTTTCATCCACGACCTTCAGTTCCACACCTGGAAGTGGCTTGCCCGCCGACTTCATCTTCTCGTTGGTCCCGCTGAGATCGTGCTGATCCGGCGGCAGGTAAGTGGCCGTACCGGTGGTCTCGGTCATGCCGTAGAGCTGAACGAAGCCGCACTTGAATACCTCGATGGCCTGCCGCAGCAGGTCCAGCGGGATCGGTGAGGCGCCGTAAAGCATGTACTTGATGCTGGAGAAGTCCGTATCGGCGCACTTCGGATGCTGCAGACACAGCCGCATGGCGGCAGGAACCATGAACACCTTGGTGATGCCGTACTCGGCAATGGTGTCGAGGACGCGACCGGGCTCGAACTCGTCGAGTACGATGTTGGTCGCCCCTGCGGTGAGGCCCTGAATCCCCCAGCCGGCACCGCCGATATGGAAGCTGGGCATGGCCACGAGACTGACATCGGCGTCGTTCCACTCATTCCAGGCCATGTCGTCATGGGGCGTTTCGCGCCGCAGGTCGAAGAAGGCCCGGTTCGCCAGCTGCACCCCTTTCGGATGCCCGGTGGTCCCCGAGGTGTACATTTGGATGGCGATGCCGTCCGGGCGGCAGGGCACTTCCGGGTCCGTGGTCGGCTGGGCATCCCGCCAGGCACTGTAGGCCACCCACTCGCTGTGGCCCGGCGCCATGGCCACGATGCGCTTCACCGTGGTCAGTTCGGGCGCGATCTTCTCCACCAGCGGGAAAAAGTCCGGGCCGACGAACATCACCTCCGCACCGGAGTCGTTCACCACATAGGCCACTTCCGGCGGCGCCAGCCGCCAGTTGATCCCGACCGACACCGCGTCCGCCTTGGCGCAGCCGAGGACGATTTCGTAGAAGAGGTCGGAGTTCTTGTCCAGGAAGGCCACCCGCGACTGGGGCTTGACCCCTTCCGCGATGAGACCGTTGGCCACCTGATTGGTCAGGGCATCGAACTGCCCGTAGGTGGTCCGACGATCCCCGAACACCAGGGCGAGTTTGTCGCCCCGCTCCCGGGCCTGGAAGCGGCACAGGTCGGCCAGGGTGGTGACGGCATCGATGGTCGCGGGCGCTTGCGCCATGACAGGAGATCTCCCGTTTGAACAATGAGGGTGAATGAACGATCGAGGATGCTACGAAGCGCCGGGCCGCCGCGCAACTTGCCGGCGCCGCAGGCCTCGCCCCGGTCAAGGGGCTTCGTTGGCAGCGTCGATGATGACCACGTGCAGCCGGATGGGTCCATGGGCTCCCATGAGCATGGTCATCTCGATATCGCCGGATCGGCTCGGGCCGGTGATCCAGTTCACCGTGCGCGGCAGGGCCATGCCTCGCTCCCGCAGCATGGCCCAGACGTCCTCCGAGGCTCCGAGCAGATCCCGGGCATGGACGACGACCAGATGGTTGTCGGGCAGGAAGCTGGAAGTCACAGGGTTTTCCGGCCCCGACAGCATGACCAGGGTGCCGGTCTCGGCGATGCCCGTCACCGCGGATCCCACAGCCAGGGCGTCACCGGATTGCACCAGCCGGTTCTCGGTGGAGACTCCGGCCGCCTGCCAGGGCAGGCCCTGAAGCGCACCGACACCGGCAATGACGGCGTGGGCCGGCAGTTCCTGCTCTGCACAGAATGCTGCCACCGCGGCCGGTACCGCTTCGATGGCCGCCACCCGGGCCACGCTGGCCCCTGCCTGCAGGGCCTGGGCGACGAACAGTTCGGTGAGATCGGGCTGCTGCAGTCGCCCCCGCGCCGGGACCGTATTGGCGCGGGGGCGTTCGAGGCGCTCACGCACTGCCGATGGCTCGGCATGGGCCTCACCGCTGCGGCCGAGGGCTGCCTGAACGGCCGCGAGAACCTGCGAGCGCCCGTCCCCGCCCATGGCGTCAGTCCAGTTCCTTCGCGCTGCTCAGGATGCGGCCGACAGCACCGTAGGCTTTGGCCTCTTCCGCGTTCATCCAGTAATCGCGATCCGTGTCCTGCTCGATGCGCTCCAGCGGCTGACCGGTGCGCTCGGCAATGATCTGATTGATGCGCTCGCGCATCTTGACGATCTCCCGGGCGTGAATCTCGATGTCCGAGGCCGCGCCACCGAAGCCACCGGCCGGCTGATGAATCAGGAAGCGGGTGTTGGGCAGCGACAGCCGGTTCTCGCGCTCCGCTGCCAGATAGATGAGGAATCCTGCGCTGCCGACCCAGCCGGTACCGATGATGCGCACCTTCGGTTCGATGAAGCGGATGACGTCATAGATGCTGTCGCCGGACTCCACGTGACCGCCCGGGGAACTCAGGTACATCGTGATCGGATCCTTGCTCTCCGCAGACAGGGCGAGCAGCTTGCCCACGGTGGCCCGGGCGGAATCCTTGTCGATCTCCCCGAACAGGGAGATCACCCGATGCTTGTACAGGGTGGCATCGACCATGGCGGTCTTCTGGGCGGCGTTCACCGCGTCATCGAGCGGCTCAGACATGCAACTTCTCCAAAGGTATCGCCTAGCAGGCATGGACGAGGGGGAGGATTCTACTGCAATGGGCCACCTTCTGTGCGGACGCTGGCAGCGTCAGGTCCTGGCGCAGCCACACCCTCAGTCTGCGCCCGTCCGCCGCCGCCGACGGTAGGCGGCCTGAAACGTCTCGCCCGCCGGGGCAGGCAGGTCCCGCCAGGCCGTCCAGCCACGCCCCAGCGGCAGTTTCGCCAAGTAACCTCGGCGGCCGCCGATCAGGGCCAGCACGGACGCGCCCACCCTGCTGACGAGCCGATACAGGCGCGGCCGGCGGGCGGCAAAGGACCACAGCGCCAGCCCGAAGCGGGCACCCCGGGGAGACAACCCGGCGTCGAATTCCCGCTCCCGCCAATGTCGCATCAGCTTCGGCAGCGGAATGCGCACGGGACAGACCGCCTCGCAGGCGCCGCAGAACGTGGAGGCATTGGGCAGATGTCCCGCCGCCTCGATCCCCGCCAACGATGGGGTCAGCACCGCCCCCATGGGACCGGGATACACCGATCCGTAGGCCTGCCCGCCCACCTGCCCATAGACCGGACAATGGTTCAGGCAGGCCCCACAGCGGATGCAGCGCAGCATGTCCTGGAACACGCTGCCGAGCATGCGGCTGCGGCCATTGTCCACCAGCACCACGTGGAAGGCCTCGGGCCCATCCGGATCCTCCGGGCGACGCGGCCCGGTCGAGAAGGTGTTGTACACCGACGCTTCCTGACCGGTGGCCGAGCGTGACAGCAGGCGGATCAGGGTGCTGGCATCCTCCAGCGTGGGCACGATCTTTTCGATGCCGGTGACGGCAATGTGCACCTTGGGCAGGGACTGGGTGAGATCGCCGTTGCCTTCGTTGGTGACGATCACGGTGGTGCCGGTTTCGGCGATGGCGAAGTTGGCGCCGGTAATGCCCACGTCGGCTTCGAGAAAGTGGCGCCGGATCACCGATCGGGCTTCTGCCATCAGCGCCGCTGCCTCGCCGCGTCCGCCGGGTGGGGCGGCGCCGTGATGGGCGGCGAAGGTTTCGGCCACCTGCTCCTTGAGCACGTGAATGGCCGGTGCGACGATGTGGCTCGGGCGCTCCTTGCGCAACTGCACGATGTACTCGCCGAGATCCGTCTCCAGGCAGGTGATGCCATGGGCTTCGAGGTGGGCGTTGAGTTCGATCTCCTCGGTGACCATGGACTTGCCCTTGGTCACCTTGCGCGCATCTACGCTGCGGCAGATTTCGAGAATGATGGCGTTGGCGGCGGCGGCATCCGGCGCAAAGTGGACATGACCGCCGTGGGCCTTCACTGCCGCTTCGAAGCGCAGCAGGTAGTGGTCGAGGTGATTGAGGGTGTGATCGCGGATGGCCGCCGCATCATGGCGCAGCTGCTCGAATTCCGGCAGCTTCGCCACCGCCGCACCGCGCATGGCCGTGAGGCCGAACTTCAGCTTGCCAAGGGCCTGCTGCAGGTTGGCATCGGTACGGGCGACGCGTACCTGCTGCGGGAACGTCCTGCTGCTGGTATCGAGGCTCATGAGCGCTGCTCCGCGGAGTCCTCGACGCCGCCGAGCACTTCGGCAACGTGGCGGACCCGTATGGGTTTGCCGAGACGGGCGAGTCGTGCTTCGATGTTGAGCAGGCAGCCGAGATCGCCGGCCACCACCGTGCTCGCACCGCTGCGCTCGATGCTCGCCACCTTGTCGTCGACCATGGCGCCGGAAATCTCCGGATACTTGACGCAGAACGTACCGCCAAAGCCGCAGCAGACCGTGGCCCCGTCCATCTCACAGATGCCGACACCGGCCTCCGCGAGCAGCGTACGGGGCTGGTCGCGCACACCGAGTTCCCGCAGTCCGGAACAGCCATCGTGGTAAGTCACCGGCCCGTCGCCGGATTCTGCCTTCAGGCCGGCCCGATAGCCGAGTTCATCCACCAGAAAGCTGGTGAGTTCGTGGCAGCGCCCGGCCAGTGCCACGGCATCTGCATGACGGGGATGGCTCTCGCCGAGCACGGCAGGATACTGCCGCAGCATGCCGATACAGGATCCGGAAGGTGCCACCACTGCATCGAAACCCGCGAACGCGTCGATGATGCCCAGCGCCAGCGCTTGTGCGCTGCCGCGATCACCGCTGTTCCAGCCCGGCTGGCCACAACAGGTCTGGACCTCGGGGACCCGCACGTCGCAACCCGCCGCCTCAAGCAGCCGAATGCTGGCGAAACCCACCTGCGGGCGGAAGAAGTCCACCAGGCAGGTCACCAGCAGTCCCACGCGACGTCGGCTCATGCCGCCTCCTTCCAAGGTCTCAGACGCTCAGGCAACCGCGGCCCGAACGGCGCCAGCCATGCAGTCTAGCAGCAGGCCGGGAGCAGCGATGCGCAGACGTCTTCCCGTTCACCAGCCGCTGTCGCACTGGCCGTCGCGACTGGGATGCACGTATCCTCCGCGATTCACATCGGGAGAGAAGCCATGCCACTGGAAGCCACCACTGCCGCCCTGCTCGCCGCAGCCGCCGAAGCCGGAGCGCCACCCCTGTCCGACTTGAGCCCAGCCCAGGCCCGGGAAATGTATCGGATGATGCAACCGCCGGCCGACGACATCACCGTAGGCAAGGTGGAGAACCGCCGCATTCCCGGCCCTGCAGGCGACATTCCGATCCGGATTTACCACCCCGAGGGCAGCGGCCCGTTTCCCATCCACCTGCACTACCACGGCGGCGGCTGGGTCATCGGCGACCTCGACACCCACGACGCCGACTGCCGGGAAGTCTGCCGCCGGGCTGGCGTCATCGTCATCGCCGTGGACTACCGTCTGGCACCCGAACACCCCTACCCGGCCGCAGTGGAGGACTGCTTTGCCGCGGCCCAATGGGCTGCCGCCAACGCTGCGGCCATCGGCGGGCGCGGCGGTCCCGTCAGCGTCGGCGGCGACAGTGCCGGCGGCAATCTTGCCGCCGTGGTGAGCCGTCTGGCCCGCGATGCCGGGGCACCGAAAATTAACTTTCAGCTGCTGATCTACCCGGTCACCGACGCCGCCATGGACACCGCCTCCTACACCGAGAACAGCGATGGCTACATGCTCACCCGGCAGAGCATGACCTGGTTCTGGGAGTCCTACTGCAGTGACCCCGCGCGCCGCCTGGAGCCCGATGCCAGTCCGCTGCGTGCTGCAGATCTCGCCGGCCTGCCAGCCGCTCATGTCATGACCGCAGAATTCGATCCCCTGCGGGATGAGGGGGAAGCCTATGCCCGGCGCCTGCAGGAAGCCGGTGTGGCCGTCACCTGTGAGCGCTACGACGGCCTGATCCATGGTTTCTTCTCCCAGGCGCGCATGGTTCCTGCCGCACAGCCCGCGCTGGACGCCGCCGCCAAGGCCCTGCGCGACGCCCACGGCCACTGACCTCTCAGGGAGGAAGACCCATGCTGTTCGTACTCTACTGCCTGGACCGGCCCGACAGCGCCGAACTGCGGCAGGCCAATCGACCCGCCCATCTGGCCTGGGCCAAGGCCCAGAGTGGCATCCGCATGGCCGGCCCCATGCTCGACGCCGAGGGCGAGGGCATGGTCGGCAGCCTGTTCGTGATCGAGGCCGAAGACCGCGCCGCCATCGAACGCCTCCATGCCAGCGACCCCTACGTTCACGCCGGATTGTTCGAGCGGGTGGACATCCACCCCTTCCGCTGGCTGCTCGGAACACCGCCCGGCGAATGACCCTGCGCGTCCTCTACCACTACGCGGCCGGACCGGCCCTGAAACGGCGTCTTGCCGCACTGGCCAGGGAAGGCATCGAGGTGGTCACCTGCTCCGAACTCGACGAGGACCGCCTGTTCGAACTGCTACCGGAGACCGACGTACTCTGGCACTGCCTGCGCCCGGTGGATACGGCGCTGCTCGACGCCGCGCCCCGGCTGCGCCTGATCCAGAAGATCGGCGTCGGCGTCAACACCATCGATCTCGAAGCAGCCCGCGCAAAGGGCATTGCCGTCTGCAACCTTCCCGGCAGCAACAGCCGGGCCGTGGCCGAACACACCCTGGGGCTGATGCTCGCGGTACTGCGCCGCATCGTGACCTTCGACGGCCTGCTTCGGGCCGGCAGGGGCTGGGACCGGCCTGCCGAGATCGAGGACGATCTCGGAGAGATCGCAGGACGGACGGTGGGCCTCATCGGCTACGGCGCCGTCCCGCGGCTGCTGGCACCCATCCTCTCGGCCATGGGCGCGGAGCTCTGCTACGTCAGCAGGCAGGAGCAGGCAGGCGCCATAGGGCAGCGGCTGCCCCTCGACGCCCTGCTCGAGCGCGCCGACATCGTCTCGCTGCACCTGCCCCTGCTGCCTGAGACCCACCATCTGCTGAATGCCGCAAGGTTCCAGCAAATGCGGCGGGGAGCCATCCTGGTCAACACGGCCCGCGGCGGACTGGTGGATACGGCGGCCCTGGTCGACAGCCTGCGCCGTGGTCACCTGGCGGGTGCCGGCATCGATGTCTTCGACCCGGAACCGGTCGCCGCCGATGCCCCCCTGATGGCCCTGCCCAATGTCGTCCTCGCGCCCCACGTGGCCTGGCTGACCCAGGAAACCCTGGCGCGATCCGTGAGTGCAGCGGTCGACAACTGCCAGCGACTGCTGGCTGACCGACCGCTTCGCAACCGGATCGTTTGAGGCGCAGGAGGAGGCCTGTGGCGCAAGCGCTGACACCCATGGATGCCCTGGCGGGAAGACTGGCGGAGCTGATCGCCCTGCTCGAGACCGCAGGCGAACACTACTGGCGACGCTGGATGACGCGGGCGCTCGCCCGCATCGACGATCATCAGCTGGCAGGCGTCTCCGGGGTCCTGGCGGCCTATGGCGGTGAGGACACCTTCAGCGACCTCGAACTGTCACCCGAACTGGCCGGTCAGGAACCCCACCGGCATCAGGCGCGAAATGCGCGCCTGGCCGAACTGCGGACCGAGATTTTCGAACTCGCCAATACGGTGGCGACCGGAACAGCGGGCTGGCAGGACGGTTGATTCCGCCGGCGGGCCCACGCGTCGTCAGGGATCGACCCGGGCAACGGCGTAGCCCGACAGCACTTCGTCGCCGTTCTGGTTGCGGGTGGAGACCTTGAGATCGACAAGCTTCTCGCCGCCTTCCTCGCGTAGCGCTTCCACGGTGGCCGTCGCCTCGAGATCGTCCCCCGGCCAGACCTGAGCCGTGAACCGGACCCCGAACTTCAGCAGTCGGCCATCGCCCACGTAGTCGGTGAGCATGGCGCCGGTCATGCCCATGGTCAGCATGCCGTGGGCAAAGACGCTGGGATAACCGGCCACTTCGCGGGTGTAGAAGTCATCGGTGTGCAGCGGATTGTAGTCACCGGACGCCCCCGCATACTGAACCAGCTGGGTCCGCTTGAGATCCTTCACCAGCACCGCCGTGTGGGTGCCCCCGACTTCGAGTTCGCTTGCCTTCAATGCCATGTCGCCCTCCTCAACCCGAAGTCGCCGGACGCTCGGTCCGTACGCCCACACCGCGTGCCGTCACCACCAGATCACCGTTCTGATCGCGATACTCGGTAATGGTCTCGGTGAAGATCAGCTTGCCAGCACGGCGGCCTTCCTTTTCCCAGGTCTTGCCGGGCTTGACCGTCGCCGTGAGCACGTCACCCACCCGCGGGTGACGGTGATACTCGAAGTGCTGCTCCGCATGCAGAGTGCCTTTGTTACCGCCGCCCCCCCTCCCGCCATCAGAGCTGCCGGGTTTCACTCCGGTGGCTTCCTTGCCTGAGCCGAACCAGGGCTGGCCGATCTTCGGGCGCAGCGAATACTCCGGATCGAACTGGGCCGAGGACTGCATGAAGGTCGGTGGCGCGATGATCGCTCCGGGTTCCGTCTTCGCCGCGTACTCCGCATCGTAGTAGATGGGATTGCCGTCGTTGACGGAACGGGCAAACATCATGATGTGACTGGCTTCGATCGGAAATCTGTCGACGGCCATCTCTCCCCCTCACGATTGAATCAAGTCTCCCGAGTATTCCGCAACTGTGCGCACACAAGCAACCGTGCATGTGAACGCACAGCCGGCTCGAAGCGGGTTCAGCGGCCCTGCCACTTGGGCGGCCGCTTTTCCAGGAACGCGCGCAGGCCCTCCTGCTTGTCCTCAGTCTCGCACAGGGCACCCTGGGCGACTTTCTCCAGCGCCAGCCCCGAGGCCAGGCTGCCTTCCATGCCCGCGTGCACCATGAGCTTCATGAAACGAGGCACGAAGGGCGCAAAACCGGCCAGATGCTCCGCCATGCGCCGCACCTCGGGCAGCAGTTCATCCGGTTCCACCACCCGCGTGACCAGGCCGATGCGCAGGGCATGCTCGGCATCGATGGGTTCCCCCATGAGCAGCATGTGCAGGCCCCAGCCGCGGCCCACGACACGGGGCAGGCGCTGGGTGGCGCCACCGCCCGGAATGATGCCGAGCTTGCCCTCGGGCGTCGCGAAGGTCGCTTTCGAGCTGGCCACGCGGAGGTCGCAGCCCAGGGCCACTTCGAGTCCGCCGCCGAAGCAGATGCCATTGATGGCGGCGATCGTAGGTTTGGGCGTGCTTTCGAGCTGTGCCGCCAGCCCCTGAACGATGGGCTCCAGGGCCTTCTTGAGGTCGCGGTTCTCGACCTCGCTCAGATCGGATCCGGAAGCGAAGGCCCTGTCGCCGGCGCCGGTGATGGCAATGACCCGTACCACGTCATCCTCGGCGGCGGCCGTCACCGCAGCGTGCAGTTCGTCGAGCGTGGCCAGGGAAATGGCGTTGCGCTTCGCAGGTCGATTGATGGTGATGAGGGCCATGGGGCCCTGGACTTCGTACAGCAGTTCTTCAAAGGCCAATGCAGCCATCGGGTTCTCCAGCGCGGATTCGGGGGCGGCGGTGAGACTAACCCGGATCGACCGCTGGAATCACCAGCCGGGAAGGGTCAGAACGGTGAAAGCCGACGCAGGCGATCCCGCAGGCTGTCAGCCTCTTCCTCGACCCGCTCGCGCAGCTCAGAGCCCCGCTCATCAATGAGTTCCCGGACCCGCCCCTCGGTGATACTGGTCATCACGGCGGCGAGCAGCGGCTGCAGGATCTGCTCGAGCACCTGTCCGATGCTGGCGCCGTTCGATCGCCGGCCGACTTCCGTCAAGGTCAGATCCGGCACCCTCACTGACACCGCACCGAGTTCTGCAGCCGTGACGCTGGTTTGAATGTCCGTCAGCTCCAGCAGATCGATGATCACCTGCGGTCCCGGAGCTGCGTCCGGATCTGCCGGAGGCGTCGCCGCCCGAACGTTGCGCTGGATGACCTGGAGATTGGTTTCGCGGAGATTGCGGGTTTCCGCATGCACCTCGGCGCCGTCGATCTCGATGTGCTCGATGACAATGGGGTCCTCGAGCAGGTTGCGGGGCTGGACTGCAAAGGCCACGCGGGCGACCCGAAACGCATGCTCGCCCTCATACCCATCCGGATTAGCCACCGTGAGACCGCGCAACTCGCCCCGGCCATTGAGCAGTGACAGGCTGACACCGTCGAGTGTCACGGCGACCCCGGCGTACTCGGACCCGTAGGTCTCGACGGCGGATTTCACCCAACCGTCGAGCCGCTGATTGACCACCACCAGAGCAACGACTGCCAGCAGCAGCAGGATACCCATGAGAATACCGAGCCAACGCAACATATCACCTCTCCGTGAATCACTGACCGAAATTCGCGCTTGCGGCCCCCCGGCCGAAGCGGTCGCCACCCCGCAGCGTTGTTCCGCAAGCGCTGGCATCCGCCAGACTGCTCGCCAGACCCTGGCCTGAACGGCCGAGCACCACCCGCGCCAAACGCCACCATCCACACCCCACCAGAATGAAGCAATTCGCGCTTGTCGTCAGGTGCAGTGTCTCGATATCTTCCGCTGCTGGCGTCGCGCCGACGCAGACGGATGGGGGTAAGTCGTGGAAGCGGATCTGCAGAACATCACCGACAGCACAGCGGAAGTGGCAGCGACCATGATCGAGATGAGTCTGCTGTATGGGCCGAGAGCGCTGCTCGCGCTGCTCACGCTCCTCATCGGTCTGCGCCTGGTCAATCATGTCGTGGGTCTGATGGTACGGGGCATGGAGGCCCGCAAGGTCGAGCCGACCCTGGCCGGTTTTCTGCGCAACCTGGCCAACATCGGTCTGAAGGCGCTGCTGCTGCTGAGCGTGGCCTCGATGATCGGCATCGAGACCACATCGTTCATCGCCGTCCTGGCTGCTGCCGGTCTGGCCATCGGACTGGCCCTGCAGGGCAGCCTGGCGAATTTCGCCGGCGGCGTTCTGATTCTGATCTTCCGGCCGTTCAGGGTCGGGGAAGTGATCGATGCCCAGGGTTTCCTGGGCTCGGTCAGGGAGATCCAGATCTTCCACACGGTCATCAAGACCTTCGACAACCGCACGATCATCATTCCCAACGGCGCGCTGTCCAACGACAAGATCACCAACCTCTCGCGGGAGTCGACACGACGGGTTGAGTGGACTTTCGGCGTCAGCTACAGCGACGATATCCGCAAGGTGAAGGACATCATCCTCGAGCAGATCGGCAGCGACGAACGCGTACTTTCGGAACCGGCACCCACCTGCGTGCTGGCGGAGTTCGGCGACAGCTCAGTGAATTTCATGGCCAGGGCGTGGGTCAATGCCGCTGATCTCTGGCCGGTGTTCTGGGACATGAACGAGCGCATGAAAC
Source organism: Gammaproteobacteria bacterium (assembly GCA_020832055.1). Classification (GTDB taxonomy): domain Bacteria; phylum Pseudomonadota; class Gammaproteobacteria; order Pseudomonadales; family Azotimanducaceae; genus SLTB01. The sequence continues at coordinate 412 of JAFIFL010000134.1, read as the reverse complement.
TGGCCTTCGATGCGGCCGATGTCACCATTCCGTTCCCGCAGCGGGATGTGCATCTGTTCGAGGCGGGCAAGGACTGACCCGGCCTGGAACCCCGTTCAACACAACTCGAGGACAGAAAAAAACCCGCTGGGCTCTCGCTCAGCGGGTTCATCGACCTCAGATGTTCAAGGCCTCAAGGGGATTCACAAGCACTTCAGTCCAGGGGAGCAAATCGGAAACTTTCGCTGGTCGCCATGCTCCGGCTTCCTCTTTGCAGTGCTCATTCTGGCCCTGCAGCGTTTCAGCTGAATGTCCCCGGCCCGCAGTTTTGTAACGGTTTGTTGCCCGCCGCGAACAGTGCGTTCCCGGCTGAACTCAACTCCTGTCAGGCAGCAACTTTTGTCAGACAGCAGGGTTAGAGAGAAGGGTTAGA
>JAFIFL010000133.1 GCA_020832055.1 Gammaproteobacteria bacterium | reverse complement strand
CGCTGAACGCCGCTGGCGATGGGTTCATCCTTCGAGTCCGCCACGGGCACGAAGAGTGGATATGATGGGCGCGAACGACATGGCGACCCCGCCTGACGGTAGCAAGGAGCGCATCCGCATGATGAAACCCACGCTTTCGACCACAGTGGCCGCCGCTGCGCTGCTCACCTTCGGCGTTTCGGCGCCAGGCGCTGCCGCGTCAGACGATCCCATCGATGCGGTGGCGTTCGTGGATCAGTTCGAGGCCACCGCCGGCAAGTACGAGGGCTACCGTCGCTCCGGCGCCAAAGGCATCTGTGCCACGGGCGAATTCGTGGGCACGGCGGAGGCTCGGGGCCTGTCCACCGCCTCGGTCTTCAGCGGCGAGCCGATCCCTGTGATCGTGCGCTTCTCGGTGGGCGGTGCCCGTCCTGACGCGCCGGACAACGTCAGGGGCCAGCGCAACATGGCGCTGCAGTTCGATTTGCCAAACCGTGAGCGATGGCAGATGGGCAACATTTCGTCACCGATCTTCGGGGCCTCGACGCCGCGGCAGTTGTTCGAGTTGCTGGTTTCGCGGCAGCCGGATCCAGAAACCGGTGTGGCGGATCCGGAACGCATCAGGGCATTCAATGAGGCCAACCCCGAGGCGCTTCGCCAGGGTGCGTATCTGGCCTCGCAGCCCGTGCCAGCCAGCTATGGCAGCGTCAATTACTGGGGTGTGAACGGCTATGGCTTCGTCAACTCCGACGGCGTCGTTCAGTATGGCAAGTGGGTGTTCGAGCCCACGGCTGGTGTGAAGGGTCTGACCGACGACGAAGCCAAGACCAAGGGGCCCGATTTCCTTTTCGATGAACTGCGCCAGCGGGTTGCAGAGGAGGGCGTGGCCTTCGACTTCAACCTCAAACTCGCCGAGTTGGGCGACAACGTGGATGACGCCACGGTTCCGCTGCCGGAGGGTCGCGATAAGGTGACGTTGGGTACGCTGAAGATCACGTCGGTGGCCGAGGATGCCGCCGGCGCCTGCCTGACCCTCACCTTCAATCCCATGATCATGCCCGAGGGCATCAAGCCGTCGGCGGACCCGATGCTGGCAGCGCGGGCCGCACCTTACGCCATCTCCCTCTCCCGCCGCCTCACGGAGGGCGCCAAGCAGTAGCAACCACCGGGGTCAGACCAAGGTAAGCAGATGCAAGTCTCTGATATAGATTAAAATTTCCCCGGATTGGGTCGTTTTTCGGGCCTTGGAATGGGGTTTTCGGCCTTGAAATGGCCGCGCTAAGCGGGCGCGAGGGTGGTATGCAGGTCGGCAGCGGAAGCGGTGGGGAGGCGGCTGCAGCTTAGGGGCTTGGTTCTTCCGCCCGAAAGGCGACTTTAAGCCTTCGAATTGGGCGATCTAAGCTTCCGAACCATTGAAAATCAATAGTTTGACGTGGTCTGACCTGCCTCTGGCAAGATTTATCCGGGCCGCCCTTCGAACACGTCGATGACGGTCTGCAGCAGCCAGTCCACTTCGGCCCGGTTGATGACCAGGGGAGGTGCGAGACGCAGGGTGTAGGTGTGGGTTTCCTTGCACAGCACCCCGGCTTGCATCAGGGCTTCGCAGTAGGCTCGCGCCCCGTCGCCTGCCGGGTCCAACTCGATGGCCAGCATCAGACCGCGGCCTCGTACTTCCTTGATCTGCGGGTGGCGCAATCCGCGCAGGCCTTCGAGCATGTAATCGCCCTGGATGCGCGCATTGTCGATCATGCCCTCCTCGATGAGGACCTTCAGTGCGGCCCGGGCCACCGCACAGGCCAGGGGATTGCCGCCGAAGGTGCTGCCGTGATTGCCGGGCTTCAGGACGCCGAGTACCTCTCTGTTCGAGAGCACTGCGGACATGGGATAGAAGCCCCCCGACAGGGCCTTGCCCACCAGGGTGACATCGGCCTCGATGCCCTCATGCTCTTCGGCGAATAGCTTGCCGGTCCGCCCGAGTCCGGTCTGGATCTCGTCGAGTATCAGCATGATGTCGTGGCGGGTGCAGAGCTCGCGGACGGCGCGCAGATAGCCGTCGGGCGGAATGATGACGCCGGCCTCGCCCTGGATGGGCTCGATGAGGCAGGCCACTGTGTTCGGGGTGATGGCGGCTTCGAGTGCGGCCGCATCGCCGAAGGGCACGCAGCGGAAACCCGGAGCGAAGGGTCCGAAACCGTCACGGGCCACCGGGTCGGTGCTGAAGCCGACGATGGTGATGGTGCGGCCATGGAAGCCGTTTTCGCAGACGATGATTTCCGCGGCACCCTCGGCGATGCCCTTCTCGTCATAGCCCCACTTGCGCACGGCCTTGATCGCCGTCTCCACTGCCTCGGCGCCGCTGTTCATGGGCAGGACCTTGTGGGATCGCGTCAGCGCGCAGATCTCCTCGTAGAACAGCGGCAGCTGATCATTGCGGAACGCGCGGGAGGTGAGCGTCAGGCGTTGTGCCTGCTCCACGAGCGCCTTGCCAATGACCGGGTGGCAATGGCCCTGATTCACCGCCGAGTAGGCGGAGAGGCAATCGAGGTAACGCTTGCCGTCTACGTCCCAGACCCAAACACCCTCGCCCCGCGTCAGCACCACGTCGAGCGGGCGGTAGTTGTGCGCACCGAGGCGTGACTCGATTTCGATCAGCTGCGCGGTGGATGGTTGCTGACTGGCCATGATGGAAACCTCGTGTGGCTGCGCCTGCACTTCAGCGATGCGCGGCACCCTGGCTCAGGGCGCAGGAGCACCGTGCTGTTTCAGTGTCAGTCGCAGACTTAACATGATGCGTCATGGCGGTCCATGACGATGCGATCTAAGGAGTCGTTGCTGCGGATCAGGGGAAAGTCGAGCTGCGCCACGTCGATGGTCCGCACTTCGTGTGCGCTGGATTCGGCGCCGGCGCGGTAGGCATCGGGCAGTCCATGACAGAGGTGGCCGCCGGTCGGGTCGGGGTGGCCCTGAATGATGGCAATGCGATGGGCCATGACGGGTCGTCGTCGGTCAGGAGACTGGCCTTCAAGCGCAGCAAAGACCGTGCTGTGCCCGAAACGGATCGACTCCGAAGGTGTCGCCCCATTGCGGTTTCAGCGGGCGCGGGCTGGATGGCGATCCGGTGGTGTGATCAGAACAGGGACTGCTGAAGCGGTTCGCCATGGGTCACCTCGCGATGGAGCGAGCGCTGGTTGAACGCCTTGAAGGTGAGCTGCGAAGCGCCGTCCTGGAGTTGCTGCAGTTCCGTCATGATGGGACCGGGTTCGCCCATGGCGACACACCACAGCCGCGCGCGGCTGAGCGCGACGAAAGCCTGATTGCGGCGGATGAGTTCCGCGTCGGGATCGTCGGCGGCTGGCATCGTCACCTGATGAAGGCCGCTCGCATAGACCTTCCACGCTTCGTTGCCCTTGGCGCGGTAGACGCCGGAGACGGTGACGTACCCGGTGCGACGGAACGTTTCGCGATCGCCGGCATCACCGGTGACGAAGGCGTCGATTCCGGTTTCGATCAGGGCATCGCGGATCCGTTCGGCGGAGGGCTTGGACTGGGGCAGGGTGACGACCAGCAGGTCATGAGGCTCCAGACCGGCTGCAAGATCGTCACGGATGCCCTCGACGATCTCCTTCAATGCTGCGTCGGCATGGGCCACCTCTGCCACGCGCAGGGCATCGCCGCGAGTTCCCGTGCGGTAGAACGCCTTGTCATCGAGAGGATGGCCGCAGGCTTCGGGGTCGCGCTCGAGAACCACGTCCCGGCCGGCCGCGACGCTGGCTTGGCTGAAGTCCCCGGTGACCCGGTAGCCGAGGTTGCGCCATTCATCCTTGTGGGTGACGGCCTGCAGCGGCCCTTGCGGGCGCAGCAGGCCCATGTTCACGGCGTGGGCGGCCATCAGGACGCGTGCCGGTGTCCGGTAGCAGCGGTTGAGATTGTGGGCCTTCTGGATGCCGCTGGTGTAGGTCCCTGATAGGTCGACCTTGGGTTTGCCTGCGGGATCGACGCCGAACACGTCCGCCGCGCGGGGCACGATGAGGTTGCCGATGCCCTGGGCCTCGTCGTAGGCCCAGTAAAGTCGTCTGGGTGGTCGCAGTGCCTTGGCTGCGAGCCGGTAGCAGGCCATGGGCAGATCCTGGCCTTCGTCGATCAGGATGGCGTCGAGAAAGGGCTCGCAGACGGTGTCGCCGAGGGCACTTTCGAGTTGCCTGCAGGCCCAGTCGAAGCCCTGGGTGGCCGCGTTGCTGTACCCGACCGCTTTCTGGGCATCGCCCAGGTTGAGCGGGCGTTGCTCCCATGCCAGTGCCGCTTCGCGGTAGAAGCCGGTGAGGTCCTTGCCACCCCAGGCGTGCCAGATTCTGAGTTTGTCGTAGTTGGGAGCCTCTCCGGTGAGCTCCTTGAAACTGCGCGCGATCAGACCTCGAACCTGCTGGTAGAGGGAACGGGTGTAGAAGATGAACGCGATGTCCCAATCCGGGTGGGCCGCATGCATGCGGGCCGCGCGCTTGGCGAGCAGGACGGTCTTGCCGGTACCGGCGAGTCCACGGATGCGCTGCGGCCCCTCGGGGGCCTCGTTGGCAACACGTTCCTGGGCTTCGTCGAGCAGACGCAGCCGCGTCTCCACGGCATGGATCAGGTGCAGCGGACTCTCCGCCGGTGTCCGGTCGGGCAGGCTGCGCGGTTCCCGGTCGGTGACCTCGCCGCGAAATACGCCTTTGAGGGTCTCCCACTGCTCGTCGCTGAGGTCCGGCATGTAGGCGAGGCCGTGGGTCTTGATCTCTTGACGCAGGGCCTTGCGCGCCAGCTGGTCCCCGGTGAGGACAACACCGCGGGCGCTGGGGTTCTGGGCGAAACCTGCAGCTTCCCAGGCGGAAGCCTTGATGAAGGGCAGGACCACGCGGTAGTCGAAAACGAGGCCGAGCCCGCGTAGCTCGCGGCGCCGCTCGACCAGATTCTTGATTTCGAACATCTGGTCTTCGGCCTGCTGGATGGGGGACATGCGCTCGTTGTACCAGCGCTGCATGACCCATTCCTGGCCCTGAATTTCTCGGATGTTCTCGAGGTGCGCGCCCTTGCACTCGAACACCCAGATGCCGAATTTGCGCGAGACGACCAGGAAGTCCGGTTCGCGGCGCTCGGAACCGCGGCCGGAGAACACCGGGTAGCGGTAGTAGGCGATGCCCTCGTCGCCCTCGAAGGCGAGCTTCAACAGGTTCCATGCCAGCCGCTGGCCTTTGTAGTGATCCGGCGGTTCGTTCGGACAAAAGCGCATGCAGTTTACATCTCTCGTGAGTCCAGCCCCGTTCAGGCGAGTGAAACCTAGTTGCTGTAGTGCTTGTTGACCACTTGGGCAGACGTATATTCCGTCGGTCGGATCAGGCGTCTGAACGTCAGTCCGCGGTCACTTTGGTATGGCCGCAGCGCTTGCAGCGGTGGATCGTCACCAGCTTGCCCTGCCGGCTGTCGAACTGTTTCTGGGTGTCGATCACCCATTTGTGGAAGCCGCTGTTGCACAGCGTGCGGCCCCGGGCGCGCTCCTTGGCTGATGGCTTCTTGAAGGGGAGAACGTTGCTCATGCTGCCTCGAATGAGATGGATTGACGCGAAAGGGACCACGGACACTGTATGACGGATAACGGAGGCTGCGCCGGCGGAACGCCGCAGCGTTAAAGGGCCCATTTCCGCGTCGAAAAACGGCCTCTAAGCTCGCGAAATGGACATTCTAAGATCGCGTTTCCTTTCAAATCAGTGGGTTGGCGTGGTCTGACCCAGTCTGCGCATTCATTGGGGTGCGAAGCCCAGGCCGAGCTTGCGAACGGCCTTGCGGAAACGGGCCTCCTTGCCGGGTTCGATGATCAGCGTGTGCTCGTCGGCGCGGCGGCACAGCGAGCTGGTCTTGGGGTCGCTGGCAATCATGGCGGCGATGTCGGCCGTGCTGCAACTCAGGAGCAGGACCTGGCCCATCGGCCGCAGCGCCCTGGCGGCAACGGTGGTGGTCTCGATGAATGCCTCCACCGGTTCCGGCAGGGGCTGATCGTCGCGTGCTTCGAGGAAGGTTCGGAGCTCCCCGATGTCCAACCCGCGCTCGATGGCATCGAGCAGGTGATCGCGGGTCAGAAGCCAAGTGTCGTCGGCCTCCTGTCTGGCCCAGGTATCCAGTGTCAGCCGTTCCTGGGCGTCCGGGGTTCCTGAGCGGATCTGCAGGCGCAGGCTGGGCAGGACGCTCAAGCGAATGCCCGCGGGCCGAGGCGTGGCGGCGAAGCTTTCGCTGCCACCGAGGCAGAAGGCGCCCAGTGGCGTCAGGCGGAACTGCTGCAAGCCGTCGTAGCGACTCAGGAAGGCGAGATGATCGGTGCCCCACAGTTCGCTGTAGTCGATTGGGACATCGGCGGGATGGAGGTAGGCCACGTCGATCATGCCGAGGGTTGCGGCATACTCGAACAGGACCGCGCGCAGGTAACGCTCCTGCAGGATGTTCCAGCCGTGGCTGCCACCGTAGCCCAGGGATCCATAGCCGCTCTCGCTGATGTAGAGCTTCCAGGGATCATGGGTGATCTCGAAGAGGTAGTCCTCCGCGCGCATGAAGCGGGAGAACTCATCGAGGCTCACCCATTCCCCGACCGGACATTCTGTGAGCGCCGCCTCGATGATTTCCCGGCGCTCGGCGATGGCGGTCATGTTCCGGCCCTTGGCGCGTTGACCCTTGATGGCATCGACGCGGCTGAACTCGTCGAGCAGGGTGGTGGAGACCCAGCGCTGCCAGAGCGTGTTGATCGTGTCGTGGGGTGGCTGGCCAAGGGCCTTGGTGCCGTTACGGGTGAGTTGCAGCCGGCCCGCGTTGATGGACGCGAGCTTGCCGGCCTGCATCAGCAGGGGCCAGGCGAAGGCCTTGATGGGTCCAATGCGGTCTTCCGGCAGGGCGTCGCGATCCGGGGGATAGAAGTCCTGATTGGCGAGCGACGCCGTGAGCAGGTCCACGCTGGCACCATTCGGATGTCCAGTTTTGGGTCCGACCTTGATCTTGCCGGCCCCGATGAGCTGCAGGACTGTGCCGACATCGACCAAGGCTTCGGCCTCGGTCTCGCGGACCGTCAGGGGCTCTGACGACTCGATGAGTGCGACGCTCGATGCCAGCGGGCGGTCTTCGGGCACGGGGACGAAGGTCTGCAGCATTCGGGCGAGGTCAGTGGGCAGATGCGATCCCTTGTCAGTCGGGTAGAGGAAGAGCGCCAGCGCGGTCGGAGAGCCCCCGGGCGCCCGGCTTGGCTGCATGCCGTCGTACTTGGCGCGGAATCGGGGGGCATCGAAGACGTTGCCGAAGCTGTTGTGCAGGGTCTCGGCCACGGCGAGCTGGTCGATGGTCTCGAGCTGACTCCACAGGGATTTCAGCAGTTCGACGTCGATCGACAGGTGCTTGTGGATGAACCCGGCGAGGTCCGCCTTGCGACCGGAAGCGGGTGTGCCGTGAATCAGCTTCGACAGCTGCTTGAGATCAGGCGCTGACAGTTGCATCAGGGCTTCTTCGAGATTCATGTCAGGTCCCCGTATCGACAGTGTGCAGAGGAAGGGCGTTTCGCCGTCGCCCGGAGCATGTCCTGTGCTCAGGCTGTATCCTTGCACCTCGGCAGTCGACACGCACGGGCGAAATGGACTACGACCACCTTTCGAGGCTGCGCCGGGACCACCCGGCATGGCGTCTGTTGACGGCGAGCAGCGCGCCGCTGATCGCGGCCTTTCTGCATCAGGCTTTCATCGCGCCCAATGTCCGGACCATGCCCGAGCAGGACCTCGCAGCCGAGTTCGACGATTACCTCTTCAGGCTGCGCGAGCGGCACGGCAGCGATCTGCATCCGCGCAGCGGCATGGATTATCTCAACGACTGGGCGGCCGATGAACGGGGCTGGCTGCGTCGCTACTATCCGCCCGACTCCGACGAGCCTCACTACGATCTGACGCCCGCAGCGGAACAGGCACTGCAATGGCTGGCGGGGCTCGAGGACCGCGCCTTCGTTGGCGCCGAGTCCCGGCTGAAGGTGATTTTCGACCTGCTGCGGGAGATCGAACACGGTACCGAGACCGATGCCCGGGCCCGGATCGAGGCGCTGGAGCATCGCCGTGCGGTGATCGACGCCGAGATCGCTGCGGTCCGCGACGGGCGCATGACGTTCATGGACGACACTCGGCTGCGGGAACGCTTTCTCCAGGCCATCGACACCGCGCGGGCGCTGCTCGGTGATTTCCGTCAGGTGGAGCAGAACTTCCGCGATCTCGATCGCCGGGTCCGTGAGCGCGTCGCCGGCTGGGAAGGCAGCCGCGCCGATGTCCTCGACGAGGTCTTCGGCCAGCGCGACAGCATCGCCGAGTCGGACCAGGGACGCAGCTTCCGCGCCTTCTGGGACTTCCTGATGTCGCCGGCGCACCAGGAGGAACTCAGCGAACTGCTGGAAGGCATCCTGGGACTCGAGCCCATTGTGAAGCTCTCCCCGGATCCGCGCCTGCGCCGCATCCATCACGACTGGATGGCGGCGGGGGAGGTCACCCAGCGCACGGTGGCCCGCTTGTCGGAACAACTGCGCCGCTACCTGGACGATCAGGCCTGGCTGGAGAACCGCCGCATCATGGAAATCCTCCGGGAACTGGAGCGTCATGCCATGGCCGTGCGCAACACGCCACCCGACGCCCTGATGGCCGTGGACGAACCGGCGCCGAAGGTGGAGCTGCCCATGGACCGGCCACTGTTCAGTACGCCGCTGACCGCCGTGCTCGACTCCGCCCGACCTGAGGACCGCGATGCCGACATCGATCCGGGCGTTCTCTTCGAGCAGGTGTACATCGACCGGGAGCGGTTACGGGCCCGCATGCGCCGGGCACTGCAGACCCGCCGCAGCATCACCCTGGGGGAACTGCTGGAAGAGACCCCGCTGGAACAGGGCCTGGCCGAGCTGATTGCCTGGCTGAGTCTGGCGACGGGCGAGGGTCTGGGCGTGATTGACGAGGGCCGCACCCACGCCGTGGAATGGACCGATGACACCGGCCGGCAGCGCCGGGCCACGCTGCCGGTGGTGATCTTCACTGGAAGGAATGCCGCGTGACGGCGACTTGAGCAGCAATCATCCTTGCAAATCCGGCATTAAGCGGCGGTTTTACGATGTTGATGAAGACCGAATTCACTTTATCCTGGCAATTGTGGATCTTTAGTCCATAATTGCTAGGATGATATCACGCCAGAGAACACAGCTCCTGCGCGCCCGGCTGGATCAGTTCCCGGCCGTTGCCCTTCTCGGTCCGCGTCAGGTGGGCAAGACCACGTTGGCCGAGCGCATCCGTGAGGGGCGTCCGAGCGTCTATCTGGACCTCGAGAGCGCGGCGGATCGGGAGAAGCTGAGCGACGCCGCGCTCTACCTCTCTGGCCACGAAGACAAGCTGGTGATCCTCGACGAAGTCCAGCGCATGCCGGAGTTGTTCCAGACGCTGCGCGGTCTCATCGACCAGGGCCGCCGCCGGAATGTCCGGGCCGGCCGGTTTCTGCTGCTGGGCTCGGCCTCGATGGACCTGCTGAGACAGTCGGGCGAATCACTGGCGGGGCGCATCGTCTATCTCGAACTGGGGCCGCTGGGTGTGCTGGAAGTCGAGAGCGATGCCGGCGAGACGCTGTGGATCAGGGGCGGTTTCCCCGACAGCTTTCTCGCGGCGAGCGACGACGCCAGCGCAGTCTGGCGGGAGAATTTCATCCGCACCTATCTGGAGCGCGACATTCCGCAGCTCGGGCCGCGCATTCCGGCGGAAACGCTGCGCCGTTTCTGGACCATGCTTGCCCACGCGCAAGGGGGGATGCTGAACGCTGCGCAACTCGCTCGCAGTCTCAGCGTCGATGGCAAAACGGTGGCCCGCTATCTCGACCTGCTGGTCGATCTCTTGCTGGTGCGCCGACTGCCCCCTTTGCACGCCAACGTCGGCAAGCGCCTCGTGAAGTCTCCCAAGGTATATGTGCGCGATAGCGGAATCGTTCACACGCTGCTCGGCCTCGATGACCGGGAAGCCGTGTTGGGCCATCCGGTCGCCGGCGGGAGCTGGGAAGGGTTCGTGCTCGAGAATCTGCTCGCGGCGGCGCCGGAGCGGGCCAAGGCGTACTTTTACCGCACTGCCGCCGGAGCGGAAATCGATCTGGTGTTGGAACTGCCGGGAGGGAAGCTCTGGGCGATCGAAATCAAGCGCGGCCTCGCACCGAAGCTCGAAAGGGGTTTCCACCACGCGCGGGAAGACCTGCAGCCTGAACGCTGCTTCATCGTGTACGCGGGCGAAGATCGGTACCCTAAGGGCGAAGGCATCGAGGTGATCGGTGTCGAGGAACTGGCGTCCATCATTGCAGAGCGGAAATAGCAGCCTGACTCCCTGTATCCTCGCAGCACCACAGGCCACATGCACAGTTGAGATGGACGAAGAGCACGACCTGACGCAAGAAGCCGGCATTGCCCTGCCTCTGATCGCGCTGTTCAAGGGCGTGGTGTACGCCGATGCGCAGCCGCAGCTGTGGCAGACGCTGCTGCGTGTGCAGGCCCACGTGCGGGATTACGTCGGCGTCGTCGGCCTGGAACTGATGCTCGATGAGACGGAAGGCTGCGCCTATCTGCGGCAGACACCGCAAACGGAAGCTGAGGAGGAACTGCCTCGACTGGTCCCCCGGCGGCAGCTCAGCTATCCCGTCAGCCTGATGCTGGCCCTGCTGCGCCGGAAGCTGGCCGAGCACGATGCGGCGGACGGCGCGACCCGGTTGGTCCTGTCCCGTGACGAGATCGTCGAGATGATCCGCATGTTCCTGCCGGAGACCGGAGACGAGGCCCGGCTGGTGCAGCGCATCGACACCCACATCAACCGGACCATCGAACTCGGCTTCCTGCGCCGCCTGCGCGGACAGGAGGACCGCTACGAAATCCGCCGCATCATCAAGAGCTTCGTCGATGCCCAGTGGCTGTCGGAATTCAATACGCGCCTCGCGGAGTACCATGGCCACGCGGCGGGGGAGACCCGCGCCGAGTCCGCCGGCCAGCCGGAAGGAGACGCAGACCGCCGTGAATGACCAGAGCCAGGCCCTGCCATTGGATTTCTCGTCCGAGGACGGCAGCAAAGGCTTCCGGCTGCATCGCTGCGAGGTCTACAACTGGGGGACCTTCGACGGCCGCGTCTGGAGCCTGCGTCCTGAAGGCCACAACGCGCTGCTGACCGGAGATATTGGCTCCGGAAAATCCACACTCGTGGATGCGATCACGACCCTGCTGGTCCCGGCCCAGCGCATCACCTACAACAAGGCCGCGGGTGCGGATGCCCGCGAGCGGTCGCTGCGGACCTATGTCCTCGGGCACTACCGTGCCGAGCGCGGTGACGACGGGCTGGCGGCCCGCGCGGTGGCCCTGCGCGATCACCACAGCTACTCCGTGATTCTGGCTCACTTCTACAACGAGTCCCTGCAGCATCACGTGACGCTGGCGCAGGTGTTCTGGATCCGCGATGCCAAGGGGCAGCCGGACCGGTTCTATGTGGTGGCCGACCGCTCGCTCGGCATTGCCACGGATTTCACCGATTTCGGCAGCGACATCAACGAGCTGCGCCGGCGCCTGCGCAAGGCCGATCAGGTGGAGCTGTTCGACACGTTTCCGCCCTACGGCAAGGCCTTCCGTCGCCGCTTCGGCATCGCCGGCGATCAGGCCATGGAGTTGTTCAACCAGACCGTGTCGCTGAAGTCGGTGGGCAATCTCACCGAGTTCGTCCGCGACCACATGCTCGAACCCTTCGCGGTGGACGAACGCATCGATCAGCTCATCGGTCACTTCGACGACCTCGACCGGGCCCATCAGGCGGTGGTCAATGCCCGCGAGCAGGTGGAGGCGCTGTCGCCGCTCATCCGTGACGCGGATCAGTTCAACGCCAGCGAACAGCGGGCGGTGACGCTGCGGTCCTGCCGGGACGCCCTGCAGCCTTATTTCGCCGGACTGCGAGCCACGCTGCTCGAGGAGCGCATCGAGCGGCTCGGGCAGGAGATCGGGCGCCTCGACGCCCGGGTGAACGGACTCGAGCAGACCCGTGGCAGCCAGGCCGAGCGGCGGGACGATCTGCGTCAGGCCATTGCCGCCAGCGGCGGCGATCACATCGAGAAGTTGAAGACCGAGATCGGCCGGCTGCAGCAGGAGCAGGACAGGCGCCACGCCAGCGCCAGTACCTACCGCGGTCTGATCGAGGCCCTCGACTGGCCCGAGCCGGCGGACGAAACCGGTTTCCGGGACAACCAGGAGCGCGCGCAGCAGGAGGCGGAAGGCATCGCCGAGCGCCGCAGCGATCTGCAGAACGCGCTGACCGATGCGGAAGTGGCCTTCCGTGACCTCAAATCGCGCCATGACGATCTGCAGACCGAGCTGACCTCATTGCGGCAGCGCCGCTCGAACCTGCCGGCGGCGCTGCTGGC
>JAFIFL010000132.1 GCA_020832055.1 Gammaproteobacteria bacterium | reverse complement strand
CACAATGGCGTGTCGCCTGAATCTGGCGTTGCCGCTTCTGTGGGAAGGCCCTAATCGCGCAGCGATTGGGCCGATCTCGAGGCGTTCGCCCGAAGCTGACTGGCACCTCAGGGGCGCCGTAGGCTCACCACCTTGTCGCCGCCGAGTTCGGCCGTCAGTGCCGACAGTTCGGTGATGGGCAACGAGCAGGTCATGTTGCTGCACAGCCAGGCCGTGGTGGGCGCGGGGAGTTCGGTGGGCAGGTAGGTCGGCAGCCATGGTTCGCTGCCGTCGTCGGCTTCGATGGCCTCGGGCAGTGCGAACACCAGCCGGAATGGCCGGTATTCGTCGTCCGCTTTCTTCGCCCAGGTGCTGGCCTGTGCGCCGCGAATCAGCAGCAGTTGGGGCGGCGTGATCGCTTCTTCCAGGGCATGGCACAGGGCAGCGTGGGCCTGGGGGGCACGGCCCATCACCGGTCCGGCCCAGCGCAGGACGCCGTCGGCGGCATCCAGATAGTCCTGCCTGCCGAGCAGGTGCCCGAGCCTGCCGAGGGCGCTGGCGGCCACTGCATTGCCGGCCGGGGTCGATTCGTCGAGGGTGGGCTTGGGGCGATAGATCAGTGCCTCGGCATCGTGGGCGGTCTGGAAGAAGCCACCTTCCTCGCGATCGAGGAAGTGATCGAGCAGGGCGTCCGCCAGAGCCACGGCAAAACGCACGTCCGCATCCCGCCAGCGCACGGCGAGCAGGGCCAGAAGCCCATCGAGCAGGAAGGCATGGTCTTCGAGGTAGGCGCGAACGCCGACTTCGCCCTCCATCCAGCTTGCGTGCAGGCGACCGTCGATCACCATGTCCTGCCGGATGAAGTCCACCGCGCGGGTGGCCGCTTCGGCCCAGGAGGGCTGATCGAGCACGGTGCTGGCCCGGGCCAGACCGCGAATGGCCAGCCCGTTCCAGGCCACCAGGATCTTGTCGTCGCGGCCGGGCCGGGGCCGTTGTTCGCGGGCGTCGAACAATTTCCGCCGTCCGCTGGCGAGCAGGCGGTCGGCTTCCTCTGCGGTCAGGCCGAGGCGTTCCACAACGGCGCGCCAAGCGTCACGGCGATGCAGAATCCAGCTGCCTTCGAAATTGGCCGGTTTCTCAATGCCGTAGAGGGTCTCGATGACCGCGTACTCGTCGTCGTCGAGCAGGCGACGGACCTGTTCCCGGTGCCAGACGTAGAAGCGGCCTTCCTCACCTTCCGAGTCGGCGTCGAGGGCCGCATGGAAGCCGCCATCCGGGTGCTGCATTTCCCGCAGAAGCCAGCCGGCGGTGTCGCGGACCACGGCCTCGAACAGGTTGTCCGGCGAGATGGCCATGGCGTCGGCGTAGAGGGCGAGCAGGGCGCCATTGTCGTAGAGCATCTTCTCGAAGTGGGGCACCAGCCATTCGGCATCCACCGAGTAGCGGCAGAAGCCGCCGCCGAGATGGTCGAAGATGCCGCCCCGCGCCATGCGCGTGAGACTCTGCAGCACCATGTCCAGCGCTTCCCGGTCGGGCCCGCCGCGGGTCTCGCGGCTGCGCGCCCAGTGCCGCAGCAGGCGTTCGAGACTGCTCGGCATGGGGAATTTCGGTGCCGTGCCGAAGCCGCCGTGGCTGGAATCGAAGGCACCGGCGAGTTGGTCGCGGGCGGCATCGAGGATCGCCGCCTCGGGCAGGGCGGCGTCCGGGTTGCCCGGTGCGTTGAGGCTGTCGAAGATGTCCTGTACTTTCTCGCCCTGCTCCGCGAGCTCGTCCCGCCGTTCGGCCCAGACCGTTGCCACCCGCTCGAGCAGGTCGGTGAATGCCGGCATGCCGTAGCGCGGCGTGCGGGGAAAGTAGGTGCCGCTGAAGAATGGCAATCGGCTGTGAGGGTCGAGGAACACGGTCAGCGGCCAGCCGCCGGTCTGCTGAGTCAGGATCTGGTGCGCCGTCTGGTAGACGCGGTCGAGATCCGGTCGCTCCTCGCGGTCCACTTTGATGTTGACGAACAGCTGATTCATGAGCCCGGCGGTGGTGGCATCCTCGAAGGACTCGTGGGCCATGACATGGCACCAGTGGCAGGCCGAGTAGCCGATGGACAGCAGAATGGGGACATCCCGTTCCTGCGCGGCCGCCAGAGCCTGCTCGTCCCAGGGTTGCCAGTGCACCGGGTTGTCGGCGTGCTGGCGCAGGTAGGGGCTCTTGCTCTCATCGAGGCGGTTCGCGTCTGGCATGGCAACGAAACTCCGGTCGCCAGAAGGGGTCCGGATCATAACGCAAGGGAGCTTTGACCCGCATGCAGCCTGATCTGCCCAAACTGAAACTCAAGCCGCGGGAAGACAAGCGGATGCGCCAGGGCCACCTGTGGATCTACTCCAATGAGGTGGATACGGCGGCGACTCCGCTGAAGGGGCTGACGGCCGGTACCGAGGTGCTGGTGGAGGCGGCCTCGGGCAAACCGCTGGGGCGGGCACTGGTGAGTCCGCATTCCCTGATCTGTGCGCGCCTGTTTTCGCGGGATCCGGATCAGGGCTTCGACCGGCCGCTGCTGCTTGAGCGGTTCCGGGCGGCGCTGGCGCTGCGCGAGCGGCTGTACCCGGGCAGCGGCTGTTACCGCCTTTTTTTTGGCGAAGCGGATGGCCTGTCGGGGGTCATCGTCGACCGCTATCGTGACGTGCTCGTGTGTCAGCTCAACACTGCCGGCATGGAGCAGCGCCGCGATCTTCTGGTGGATGCCCTGCGGGAGGTGATCGGTCCCCGTACGCTCATTTTCAAGCACGATGCCGATGTCCGCGGGGCTGAGGGCCTCGACAAGTACATCGACGTCGTCGGCGAGACACCGCCGGAGCTGGTCTCGCTGACCGAGAACGGGGTGGAGTTCTTCGCGCCGCTCAGTGGCGGTCAGAAAACCGGCTGGTTCTACGACCATCGGGAGAATCGGGCGCGGACGGCTGCGCTGGCGCCGGGTGTGCGGGTGCTGGATGCCTTCAGCTACATTGGCGGCTGGGGATTGCAGGCTCTGGCCTGGGGCGCGGACAGTCTGCTGGCGGTGGACAGTTCGGCACCTGCGCTGGATGTCCTTGAACAGAATGCTGCGGCCCACGGTGTCGCTGACCGGGTGCAGGTGGCGCGGGGGGACGCTTTTACCGTCCTGGAGGGGCTTGCGGATGCGGGTGAGCGCTTCGGCCTGGTGATCATTGATCCGCCGGCGCTGGTCAAACGGCGCAAGGATCTCGGCGCCGGCCAACATGGCTACCAGCGCCTGGCGCGCCTTGGCATGCGGCTCACTGATCAGGACGGCCTGCTGCTGTTTGCATCCTGCTCTCTGCATTTCACCCAGGAGATGCTGCGGGATACGGTGCGTGCCGCGGCCCGCCACGTCGACCGCCACGCCCAGCTTTTGGGGCAGTGGGGCCTCGGTCCGGATCACCCGGTGCATCCGGCGATCCCGGAGATGGACTACCTCGGCGCCGCGCTGTTGCGGGTCCGGGCGCCGGGTCGAGGTGGCGTGCTCTGATCGCTGGGGCGCCGCCCTGGGCCTGGTGATCACCCGAATGCCGGGTCGAATGCCGGGCATCGTCACGGCATCGGTAGGTTTTGATCGAGAAGTCGTTTGCCGTCCTGCCAACTCTGGTAGAAGATTGAAGGCAAGATGACATTCACGTAACGGTGCGGCCGTGATCGATCGAGACGGTTTCCGCCCGAACGTCGGCATCATCCTGGCCAACGATCATGGTCAGGTGCTCTGGGCGCGCAGAGTGGGCGGTCGTGACGCCTGGCAGTTCCCGCAGGGCGGGATCCAGGCCGAGGAGACCCCGGAAGAGGCCATGTACCGGGAGCTCTGGGAGGAGGTTGGCCTGACCCCGGAGGCGGTCAAGGTGGTGGCCTGCACCCGTGGTTGGCTCCGCTACCGTCTGCCCCGGCGCATGCTCAGGAACAACACCACGCCGAAGTTCGTCGGACAGAAACAGAAGTGGTTCCTGCTGCGTATGGAAGCTGCCGACGGCGCGGTCTGTGTGTCGGCCTGTGACAAGCCCGAGTTCGACTTCTGGCGCTGGGTGAGTTACTGGTATCCCCTGGGTCAGGTGGTATCTTTCAAGCGCGACGTCTATCGCCGCGCCCTGGCTGAGCTTGCGCCAAGCCTCCCCGCAAGCGGTGGCTGACGCCCTTCCATCGACCCTGGCGACTCTGGCCACCGGATTCTGGGATACCCATGCTCGACACGCTGCGCAGCATCGTGCAAGAGGTCAACGCGGTTCCGGACCTGGATGCCGCGCTGGGCATCATCGTGCGGCGGGTGCGGGAGGCCATGGGCACCCAAGTCTGCTCGGTCTACCTGGTGGATCAGCTGTCCGGCCGCTACATGTTCATGGCCACCGAGGGACTCAACGAGGCCATGGTCGGCCACTTGTCGCTGGGGCAGGGTGAGGGTCTGGTGGGTCTGGTCGGTCAGCGGGCCGAGCCCATCAACCTCAACGATGCGCCGGGCCACCCCAACTATCACCACTTTCCCGAAATCGGTGAGGAGCCGTTCAACGCCTTTCTGGGTGTACCCATCATCCACCATCGCCGTGTGCTGGGTGTGCTGGTGGTGCAGCAGCAGGCCAGCCGCCGCTTCGACGAGAGCGAGGAGGCCTTCCTCGTCACCCTGTCGGCGCAGCTGGCGGGAGTCATCGCCCATGCTGAAGCCACGGGGGGCATGGATCAGCTTGGTCAGCGTGGTGCCGAGCGCCAGGATGCCCGCTTCGTCGGCGTCGCCGGTGCTCCCGGCGTGGCCATCGGAACGGCGGTACTCATGTTCCCGCCGGCCAATCTCGATGCGGTCCCCGACAAGGATGCCGAGGACGTCACGGTGGAGCTGCTGCTGTTCGACCGGGCACTGAACGCGGCCCGCGGTGACATCACCTCGCTGCGGGACAAGCTGGCGAGTTCGCTGGCACCCCAGGAGCAGGCGCTGTTCGACGCCTACCTGCACATGCTCGACGATCGCGCCCTCGGTGGCGAAATCACAGCCCTGATCCGTCAGGGTCAGTGGGCTCAGGGCGCCCTGAAGAACGTGATTGCCGAACACGTGGCCCATTTCGAGCTGATGGAGGACTCCTACCTCCGCGAGCGGGCCGCTGACGTCAAGGAACTCGGTCAGCGGGTGCTCGCGCATCTGCAGGAAGCGGTGCGGCCGAAAAAACACTTCCCCGACAAGACCATCATCATCGGTGAGGAGATCACGCCCGGCATGCTTGGGGAGGTGCCGGCGGAGAGGCTCGCCGGCATCGTGTCCATGAAAGGGTCGGGCAACTCCCACATTGCCATTCTCGCCCGAGCCATGGGCGTGCCCACGGTCATGGGCGCGGTGGACCTGCCGCTGTCGCAGCTGCAGGGACGGGAACTGATCGTCGATGGTTTCTACGGTCAGGTTTATGCGAATCCGACGCGAACCCTGCGCGAACAGTACGAGGAGGTCATCGAGGACGAGCGGCAGTTTTTTGCCGGGCTCGGCGAGCTGCGCGATCTGCCCTGCGAAACCACGGACGGTCATCGCGTCGCGCTGTGGGTGAACATCGGCCTTTCAGTGGACGTGGAGCGGTCGCTGGACCGTGGCGCCGAGGGTGTCGGTTTGTACCGGACCGAAATTCCGTTCATGTCCGCAGATCGCTTCCCCACCGAGGAGGAGCAGCGGGTGATGTACCGGGAATCCATGGTGGCGTTCAATCCCCGTCCCGTGACCATGCGCACCCTGGACATCGGTGGCGACAAGGCGTTGACCTATTTCCCGATCCAGGAAGAGAACCCCTTCCTCGGTTGGCGCGGCATCCGGGTGACCCTGGACCATCCGGAAATCCTGCTGGTGCAGGTGCGGGCCATGATGAAGGCCAGCGCGGGACTGAAGAGCCACCTGCGCATCATGCTGCCCATGATCACCAATCTGTCGGAGGTCGAAGAGGCGCTGGGGCTGATCTATCGTTCCTATGCGGAACTGCTCGACGAGGGCCACGAGATCCGCAAGCCGGAAGTGGGCGTGATGATCGAAGTTCCGGCCGCCGCCTATCAGTCGCGGTTGATCGCTGAGAAGGTGGATTTTCTGGCCGTGGGCAGCAATGACCTGACCCAGTACATGCTGGCCGTGGATCGTAACAATCCGCGGGTGGCGGACTTGTACCAGGATCTGCACCCGGCTGTGCTCGGCGCCATCCGTTGGGTGGTGGAGTCCGCCAAGGCGGCCGGCAAGCCATCCGGTATCTGCGGAGAACTGGCGGGCAATCCGGCCGCGGCCGTGCTGCTCATGGGAATGGGATTCGACGTGCTGTCGATGAACTCCACCAATCTGCCCAAGGTGAAGTGGGTGCTGCGCTCCTTCAGCCGTGCCCGTGCCGAGCAACTGATGCTGCAGGCTCTGAACATGGGTTCTTCGGAGGAGATTCAGACATTCATGCACAATGTGCTGGTGGCAGAGGGGCTCGGGCGCGCCATCCGTCCGGATCCGCGGGTCGCGGCCTGAAGCCCACCCGAGCCAACGTCGGCAATCCTGCAGGCCGGTTTGCCCGGTCCAATCTGCCCTGTCAGGGGGCCATGGCTTGTCATTGGCCCCCGAATCAGTGTCGGCGTCGGGGCTGCAACAGCCCCTGCCTCACGACGCGCCGACCCGGGAGCCCGGCAGGGGCGACGAGTGCTGCGCGGGCGCCCTCTCGAAGCTGAAGTCCTTGCGCCCGATCCTGCGCCCCTCTGCCGCGAAACCGACTTCGGTGAACCGGATCTCCCTCGTGCTCCTGATGAGCACCACGGTGCTGGCGCGGGTGCCGTAGACGGGCCCGCGGATGAAACACGGTGTGATCCGGCCGGCATGGCCCGGATCGAGTCCAGAGGATGCGATCTCGGCTGGGGTGGGGGTGGTCTCATCGGCCAGCAGCGCCAGCAACGCTTCCGCATCCGGATGCTGCTCCGCCTCCTCGAACGCCGTCAGGGCGGACTTGCCGCGCTTGACCCGGGGCCAGTCCGTGTCCAACAGGTGGTTGGAGAGACCGTAGGTGCCCGGGTCGAGCCGCTGGGGGTGGGGTATCCGATTGGAGTAGTACCAGAGCTCGTCACCGTCGCTGACCAGCAGATTGAAGCCCTTGTACGCCTCGGCGTGACGGGCAATGGCCGTCAAGTAAGGGTGTGGTGCCATGGTCCCGGCCAGGAAGTCGCTCACCAGGGTTCCCCGGGAGCGCGGTGGCAGCGGGTCCACTGGCTCCTCACTGAAGTTGGTGACGGCCGCGAAACGGCCGCTTCTGGAGACGCCCAGCCAGGTGCCACCGGCTTCGAGGTCACGACCGGCGAGGACCTGCGGCTGGTCCTGCCAGAAGGAGGCGGCCGCCGCGGCCCGGCCGTGGAATTCGTCCCGGTTGGCGGCGACGATCAGCGGGAACTCGGGGTGAACCCGGTGGGCTAGCAGAATCAGACACACGGCGGGCAGGCTCGATCGCGATGCAAGGGGGCGAGTCTACCATCCCGGATGGCGGTCTTGATCCAGCCCCTCTCCAGCCGGAAGACCGTCCCGGTTGTGCCGAAAAACTCACGCCGATGCCGCTCGCGCAGCGTACGGGGTGCTAGACTTCGCGGCCATGCGTCCCTATCCCGACATTGATCCGATCGCCTTTTCGCTGGGGCCGATCTCCATCCACTGGTATGGCCTGGCCTATCTGGCGGCGTTCGCCTTCGCCTGGTGGTACGGAGGGCTGCGTGCAGCCCGCCCGGACAGTCCGTTCTCGAAGCAGGACGTAGCGGACCTCATCTTCTACGGCGCTCTCGGAGCGATCCTCGGTGGCCGCGTCGGCTACGTGCTGTTCTACGGCTTCGAGCGGCTGCTGGCGGACCCGCTGTACCTGTTCGCCTTCCGCGAAGGCGGGATGTCCTTTCATGGCGGCATGATCGGGGTGATCCTGGCGGTGTGGTGGTTTGGTCGCAGGACGGGCAAGGGCCTGTTCGACGTCACGGATTTCGTGGCCCCCCTGGTGCCCATTGGCCTGGGGTTCGGGCGCCTGGGCAATTTTGCCAATGCGGAACTGCCGGGCCGGGTCACGGATGTGTCCTGGGCCCTGGTGTATCCCGGCGACGTGGTTGCCCGGCATCCCTCCGCCCTCTATCAGGCCTTTACCGAGGGGCTGGTGCTGTTTGCCATCATGGTGTTCGTGGCCCACCGGCCGCGACCGGCGGGTGCCGTGTCCGGGGCCTTCCTGCTGGCCTATGGCAGCCTGCGATTCGTCACGGAGTTCTTCCGTGAACCGGACGCGCATCTGGGCTTCGTGGCCCTGGACTGGATGTCCATGGGGCAGGTGCTGTCGTTGCCCATGATCCTCGGTGGGGCCGGGCTTCTGGCCTATGCCGTCAAACGTGGAGAACGCAGGCGTGCGTGAGTATCTCGAACTGCTGCGTGAGGTGCGCGAGCACGGCGTCTACCGTGGCGATCGCACCGGCACCGGCACCTTTTCGGTGTTTGGTCGCCAGCTGCGATTCGATCTCAGTCGCGGCTTCCCGCTGGTCACCACCAAGAAGGTGTTCCTCAAGGGCATCATTCATGAGTTGCTGTGGTTCCTGTCGGGCAGCACCAACGTCCGCTATCTGCAGGAACATGGTGTGCACATCTGGGACGAATGGGCGGATGCGGACGGCGAACTCGGGCCGGTGTATGGCTCTCAGTGGCGATCCTGGCCTACGCCGGACGGTGGGCAGATCGATCAGATCACGGCGGTGCTCGCATCCATCCGCAGCCATCCCGATTCGCGCCGCCACATCGTCAGCGCCTGGAACCCGGCGGAGGTGGACGCCATGGCGCTGCCGCCCTGCCACAGTCTGTTTCAGTTCTACGTGGCGGAGGGACGGCTGTCCTGTCAGCTCTATCAGCGCAGTGCCGATCTGTTCCTCGGCGTGCCGTTCAATATCGCCAGCTATGCCCTGCTGGTGCTGATGGTGGCCCAGGTCACGGGACTCGAACCCGGGGACTTCGTTCACACTTTCGGTGATGCGCACCTCTACGCCAACCATGTGGAGCAGGCTGACCTGCAGCTCAGCCGCGAGCCGTTCCCCCTCCCGACCATGCATCTGAACCCCGACGTCACGGATCTGTTTGCGTTCCGCTATGAGGATTTCCGCCTCCAGGGCTACCAGAGCCATCCGGCGATCCGGGCGGCGATCGCGGTCTGATGCCGATGCCAGGACAGATGCAGGCACCCGACAACAGCCCGGCAGGATTCCTGTCGTCGGCATCGCTGGGGCGGGTGTACCCATGACGGGTGAGGAGCGCCCCGTCCGTGTGGCACTGATCTGGGCCATGGGCGAGAACCGTGTCATCGGCCGGGGCAACACCCTGCCGTGGCGGTTGCCTGGTGAGATGCAGTATTTCCGCGCCATCACCCTGGGCAAGCCGGTGATCATGGGCCGGGTCACCTTCGATTCCCTGGCCAAGCCCCTGCCCGGGCGGACCAACATCGTCGTCAGCCGCAGCGCCGAGGTCGACCATCCGCGAGTGAAGATGGCGCGCTCGCTGAAAGAGGCCTTGCGCATCGGGCGCGCCCAGGCCGAGGTGGATGGCCAGGACGAGATCATGGTGATGGGCGGTGCCGAACTCTATGCTGCCGCACTGCCGCTGGCGGACCGCCTCTACCTGACCTTGGTCCATGCCGAGCCGGACGGAGACACCTTCTTCCCCGCTTATGATGAAGGCGAGTGGCAGGAAAAACGGCGCTTGCGCATCCCCGCCGATGCGGACAACGTCTATGACTTCAGCCTGGTCCTCATGGAAAGGAAGTGAGAGAGGGGCTTGCGATTTCGTTAGGAATCTGTCTAAAGGCGTGCTAGGCTGGCCTTCGATTCATAGTGGTCCGGGCGTCCGGATCCCCGCCGGGAACCGCATCACCCCCCTCCGTGAGTCGCTTCAACCATCGAGTCGTTCAGGCGCGGTGATTTTCCACGTCGGCATTGGCCGGCGATTTTTAGTGAGATTGAGATACAACATGGCAGACCAGATCGAAGGCATCGTCAAGTGGTTCAACGACGAGAAAGGGTTCGGCTTCATCCAGCGTGAAGGCGACAAGGACGTTTTCGTCCATCACTCCGCCATCAATGGCACGGGCCGCAAGACCCTGCACGAAGGCCAGCGCGTCATGATGAACGTGACCCAGGGCCAGAAAGGCCCGCAGGCTGAGAACGTCAACCCGCTGTGACGTCCTTCGCGGGCGGCGCGCACGCGCCGCCCGCACGCTTCTCCGCTTCACCTGCACCACTGCGCCTGGTTTGGGCACCGCTTCCCACCCGCTTCTGGCGGCCCTCCAGTGTCGCCTCTTTCGGGCTGGGCATTGCTGTTCGCCAGCGTGCCTGTGATCGGTATACTTGCCGGCTTGTCATCACGTACCAGTGACCCCTGCCGGAGGCCGACCGTGACCGTGCAGCGCATTTTCTTCCTCTGCTCCGCCCTCAGCATCATGATCCTGCTTGCTGCCTGTGCCAGCAGTCCGCCTGCGCCAGCAGCCGAAGAGGCTGCAGAAGGGGTCGAGCGGCGACAGGTGGGGAATCTGATCTTCGAAGACATTCCCCCGGTATCGTCAGCGACTGAAGCGCGCCTGGCCCAGTATCTCGAGGTCCGCAGTGCCGGCTTCCAGGGTTGGCTGCCGGGCGGTGAGGTCCTGATCAGCACCCGCTTCGGCGAGACGGCCCAAATCCACCGGGTGGCCCGGCCCGGGGGCTCGCGGGAGCAGCTCACGTTTTTCCCGGAGCCGGTTCCCGGCGCCCTGGCTTCGCCGGACGACGAGCGCCCCGGGTTTCTCTATTTGCGGGATGCCGGCGGCTCGGAGTTCTGGCAGCTGTATTTCTTCGATCTGGCCAGCGGCCGCTCCAGCATGCTAAGCGATGGCAGCTCGCGCAATTCTTCGCCGGTCTGGGACCGGCAGGGCCGACAGATCGCCTGGTCCTCCACGCTGCGCAACGGTCGCGACACGGACATCTGGCTGCGTACGCTGGATGGCGACGCACAAGCCGTGGTTACCGCTGGTGGCAGCTGGTTTACCCAGGACTTCTCTGCCAGCGGGGACCGCCTGCTGGTGACGAGATACATATCCCGTTCGGACGCCCAGCCGCACCTGGTCGACCTCGCCACCGGCGAGCTGACGCCATTGCTGCCGGAAGGGATGGTTGCCAACGTCACGCGCCTTCGGTTCGGTCCGGACGACAGCATCTACTTCAGCGCGGACCTCGGTGGCGAGTTCGTCCGGCTCTACCGTCTCTCCGAACCCGGTGCCGAGCCTGAAGCCGTCACCGGCGCCGTGGATCACGACCTCGAGCAGTTCGACCTATCCCGGGACGGGCGTTACCTCGCTTTCAGCCTCAATGAGAACACTCTGAGCCGGCTCTACGTCCGTCGCCTCGGGGACAACAGTTTCGTGGCCTTGCCCGGCCTTCCGGAGGGGATCATTTCGCGTCTCGAGTTCAGCCCCGAGGGTGACCGGCTCGGCTTCACGTTGAACACCGCCACCTCACCCGGAGACGTGCACAGCATCGATCTGCGTGGGCGCACGCTGACGCGATGGACCCGCAGTGAAGTGGGTGGACTCGACACGGCCAACTTCGTGGCGCCGGAGCACTTCATGTTCCCCACCTTCGACACTCCGCAGGGTCGACAACCGGCGGCAGGCGACGAGCGCCGGATGATTCCGGCCTATCTCTACCGGCCGACAGGTCCTGGTCCCCACCCGGTGGTGGTGCAAATTCACGGTGGCCCGGAGTCTCAGGCCCGGCCCGGGTTCTCCTCCAACCATCAGTTCTGGGTCAACGAACTCGGCTTTGCCGTGGTGGTGCCGAATGTCCGAGGCTCCACCGGCTACGGCCGCAGCTTCCACCAGCTCGACAATGGCATGCTGCGGGAGGATTCGGTGCGGGACATCGGCGCTCTGCTGGACTGGATCGCGGCGGAGCCTGATCTCGACGCCAGCCGGGTGGCAACCTTCGGCGGCTCCTATGGTGGCTACATGGTGCTGGCTTCCCACATGCACTTCGGCGACCGGCTGGCTGCCGGCGTCAATGTGGTGGGCATCTCCAACTTCGTGACGTTTCTCGAAAACACCCAGGATTATCGGCGTCAGCTTCGGCGCGAGGAGTACGGCGATGAGCGGGATCCCGAGATGCGTGCCCATCTCGAAGCGATCTCGCCGTTGAACAACATCGAGCGCATGACCCGACCCCTGCTCATCGTCCAGGGCGCCAATGACCCCCGGGTGCCCCAGAGCGAAGCCGATCAGCTCGTGGCCGCGCTGCGGGCCCAGGGCCAGCCTGCCCCCTACCTGCTGGCACTGGACGAAGGTCATGGCTTCCGCAAGCGCAGCAACCGGGATGCCTATCTGGCGGTGGCCGCGGAGTTCCTCGAGCGTCATCTCGGCAGAGACTGAGGCAGGGTGGGACGATCCTAATCGGAATCGCTATCGGGATCGGGATCGGGATCTGGATCGAAGCAAGGGCAAGGCGACGTACCTTTG
>JAFIFL010000131.1 GCA_020832055.1 Gammaproteobacteria bacterium | reverse complement strand
TGTCATGCAGATCGGCGCATTTCGCTGCGCGAAATAGCGCTCTCCCACAAGCGCGGTGCCACGCGCCTACAGCGCAATATCCGTGCGCCGCCAGACGTCGAAGCGGGTGGATCTGCCTTCGAGGCTGTAATCAGGGGCTGGTGCATCTTTCGGCAGGGATTGGCGCTGAGGCCGCTTGAGCACGGTGCGCGCGGCCGGCGCAGACCTTGCCGCGGCCAGCAGGCCGAATACGTCGTCGCCCCGCTCTACCGACACGTCCTCGGCCGCGAACAGCGCCGCAAGCAGCCGCAGGCGGCGATCACCGAGGGCGTGTTTGCGCCGCGGCGGATACATGGGATCCAGGTAGATCGCGGTCAGCGACGGTGTCCAGTGCTGCAGCGCCAGCCGACTGTCGACGCACTGCAACTCGATGCGACCGGCAGTCTCGGGACAAAGGGCTCCTGCTCGCCGCAGGCCATCCGCGAGCAGGGCCGCCACCACCGGATGACGCTCGAGAACGGTCACCGTGGCGCCTGCGCTGGCCAGCAGCCAAGCATCCGTGCCGAGCCCACCCGTGGCATCCACGACGACGCTGCCAACACGCACCCCACAGGCCCGAACCAGACGCTCATTGCGGGCGCGGCTACCCCGATAACCCGCCTGTCCCCGGCCGAAATCGATCACGAGTTCACCAAGCTGCGGGTCCGGCGCCTGCAGTCGCAGGCGGTCATCGACAAAACGCAGCACGAAGCCCGAAGCGGGCTGCGCTATCGCAGGGAGGGCAGCATCCATCCAGGGTCTCAGCGCATCGGGCAGCCCGTGCAGATCGAAGTCGATGGCGGGGCTCACCTTCACTCGCCGGTTGGACGTTGCGGAGGCGGATCATCCAGTCGACGCCAGCGGCTGGCGTCCCGCAGGTAGGCCGGAACAGCCGTGGCAGCGGCACGCCCCTCACCTGCCCGCAACCGCGGCGCAGCCAGTGCCAGCAGAGTGCGGGCATCGGGCATCACCTCAGCCAAGGCCATGACGTCGCAACCCTGCCATGCAGGCCACAGGGACTTCGGCAGCAGTTCCGCGCCCACCAGCAGCCAGACGCCGGGCTTTCCGGCGCAACGTGCTTGGAGTGCAGCGCTGATCGCCGCCGGCGTGTCCAGGCCATCCTCCCCACAGGGCTCGAGCCCGGACGCCGCCACCGCAAAGGTGTTCCAGTAACACTCCCCCATGCGGGCATCCAACAGCGTGATGACACCCATGGCCGCCGGTACCCGCCGGAGAGCTTCCGCGGCCAGCACTTCCAGCGACGACACCCCGAGCACCTGCAGTTCGTGGGCCCACGCGAGGCCCTGAGTCACGGCTGCGGCGATGCGCAATCCGGTGAACGATCCGGGACCGCGGCCGAACGCCACACCATCGAGATCCCCCGGCGCGAGCCCGGCCTCCGTCAGCACGTCCTCGATCATCGGCAGCAGCACACGATTGTGGGCACGAGCCTCGAGGTGATGCCGGAAGTGGACGCGACCGTCGTGGTCGAGCGCCACCGAACAGGCGTCGGTGGAAGTGTCGAGTGCCAGCACGACCTGCATGAGATCTCCCTGCCTGAACTGAAAACGATGACCGCCGGCACACCGGACTGCCGACTCCCATCAAGAGCCGATGTCGGTCCCACGAGCCGGTTGCCCGCATGGGTCGCCTGGGTGGGTCGCCCGGATGGGTAGCGTGCCGCGTAGAATAACGGGTTGTGGCGCCCCGCCGCACTCATGGCGACGATTCGACCCCAATCGGACGCGCCCACCCCGGAAGATCCGAAACAAGGGATCCAGAGACGTGGATCCAGAACTCGACACGAGGCCGACCATGACCGAACTGCTCGATCTCGATACGGCCCTCGAGCGCCTGCTCAGCAGTCTCGAGCCCCTGCCCAATGGTCATCAACTACCCATCGCCCTGGCGCACGGCCACTATCTTGCCGCCGCCCAGCGGGCAGTCACGGCCGTGCCACCGTTCGCCAACTCGGCCATGGACGGCTACGCCGTGGCGAGCACCGACCCGGCGCTGCGGCGCAGCGAGGGTCTGGTCATCAGTCAGCGCATCCTCGCCGGCAGCGCCCCCGATGGACCGCTGGCGCCGGGATCCTGTGCGCGGATCTTCACCGGCGCGCCGCTGCCTGAAGGTGCCGATGCCGTCATCGCCCAGGAAGAGGCCAGCATCCTCGACGATGGTCGCGTGTGCTTCGCAACCGCTCCCGTCACGGGTGCATGCGTGCGCCGCCGCGGCGGCGATGTGGAAGCAGGACAGGTTCTCGCCGAAGCGGGTGATCATCTCAACGCTGCGCGGCTCGCCCTGTTCGCCGCAGCCGGCATCAATCAGGTCCGCGTGCATTCCAGGCCGCGGGTCGCCATCGTCACCACGGGCGACGAACTGTGCCCACCAGGAACACCCCTTGCGCCCGCGCAGATCTACGACAGCAATGCACCGATGCTCGCGGCTCTGGCACGGGACAGCGGGGCTGAGGTCGTGGCCGTGGATCACGCCAGCGATGATCCGCAGGACCTGCACCGGGTACTCGAAGCAGCGACGCGTGCAGACGCCATCATCTGTTCAGGCGGCGTGTCAGTGGGCGAGGCGGATCACGTCCGCGAGGTCCTGTCCGCCGCGGGGGAAATCAGTTTCTGGCGGCTGGCGCTGAAGCCAGGCAAACCGTTCGCCTACGGGACGTTCCAGGGCCGACCGCTGTTCGGCCTGCCGGGGAATCCGGTGTCTTCGCTGGTGACATTCCTGCTGCTGGTGAGACCGGCGCTGCAACGTCTGGCCGGCGCAGGACGGGTCGATGAGCCGTCACGCTTTCCCGCGACGCTGACCGCGCCCATCAGGAAGCGGCCCGGACGCCGGGACTTCCAGCGCGGGGAGTACCGCGTGACGGAGGACGGACGCATCGAGGTGACGGCGGACTCGCGCCAGGATTCCAATATCCTGTCGGCCCTGACTGCCGGCAACTGCCTGATCGACCTGCCGCGACAGCAGGGCGACCTCGATGCCGGTGAGAGGGTGTGGATTCTGCCTCTCGCCGGCTGGGGGAATTGACACCAGCGAACGCACAGTGGCGCCAGTGTCTATGTCGCCATCCGCCCACCCCATTCAGGGCAGGCAGATTCGACAGTGCACTTCCCCGCCTCAGGAAGTCTTGGCAGCAGTTGCGCGACGCGGCGTGCGCTTGGCCTTGGCACCACCACGCTTGGTGGCCTTGGCCTGACGTTCGATCTTGCGGATCTGCGTGCGAGCAGTCTGTTCGCGCTTGCGAGAGCGCTTGGCCTCGGCGCGCTTGAGTTCCGCCGCCTTCTTCTTGCGATAGGCAGCGACCGCCTTTTCGATCTTTTCACCGAGCTTCGCTTCAGCTGCCTCGTTGGCCGCTGCCACGCGCTTGCTGATGGCTTCGACCTTGGCCTTCACCGCCGCTTCAGCCTTGGCCTGTTTGAGCGCCAACTTGCTCGTCGCAGCCTGCGCGCGCAGCGTG
Source organism: Gammaproteobacteria bacterium (assembly GCA_020832055.1). Lineage (GTDB taxonomy): Bacteria > Pseudomonadota > Gammaproteobacteria > Pseudomonadales > Azotimanducaceae > SLTB01. Next base: position 9,008 of record JAFIFL010000131.1, on the reverse strand, counting down.
CGCATCTTGGCGTTGATCTGTGCAACCTTGCTGCGCGCAGTCTTCACGGCGCTTTTGTCTGCCTTGCGGGCTGAACCCTTGGCTTTAGCAGCAGCAGCCACCGCCTTCTTGCGAGCATCGGCAAGGCGCTTGCGCTCGGTTTCGATCTGCTTGCGGACACTTTCAGCGGCCTTCTCCGCCCGCGCGAGCGCAACGGACTGCAGCGGGGCACGCTTGGCCGGGGCACGCTTGGCCGGTGAAGTTTTTCTGGCTGTTGCGCGTTTGCGAGGCGCGGCAGTTTTCTTGGTCGTGGCGCGACGTACGGTTCCGGACTTCGGCGCTCTGGCCATGATCTTCTCCTCGACATTTATGAGTTCACCCGACCACAAGACGGCGGCGCTTTGTGATCTTGCGAAATCATAGGGAATAAAGGATGACAATGCATCCCCGCTGCAGCGTCGATCGAAACGACGCGAACGCAGCAGGGAAAGCGCAGGACCGTCTTGTCACCCGCGCAGAAGTACCACCAGGGCATCGACAGCGCCTGACTGCCGGGCGTTTCGGGTCAATTCCCGACGCGAGGAATCCGGAGCAAGGGGGCCCGGGCGCTAACGATGGGAGGCAGTCGCGAACGCTGACCAGTGCCGGCGGCGACCATCAAAAACACCGGAAACGCCGCACAATGGCCAAACCTGATGGCAGCGCCATGCTGAAACTTTCAGTCTGCAAGTGCCGCGGCAATTTTTGCGCAGATCTCGTCCATGCTGCCGATGCCGGGGATATTGTGACAGGCAAGGCCCGGCTTGTTCGCCGCGAGTTGCTGATAAAAGGCCACCAGTGGCTGCGTCTGCTCATGGTAAACCTCGAGGCGCTTGCGCACGGTCTCCTCCTGATCATCGGCGCGCTGCACCAGCGGCTCGCCCGTGACGTCGTCCACACCCTTGCGCTGCGGAGGATTGAATTCGACGTGATAGACCCTTCCCGAGCCTTCATGCACGCGGCGCCCTGACAGCCGCTTGACGATCTCTTCATCGGCGACGTCGATCTCGAGGACGTGATCGATTTCGACCCCTGCTTCCTCCAGCGCCTGAGCCTGGGGAATCGTGCGCGGAAAGCCATCGAGCAGAAAACCTCTGGCGCAATCGGCCTCGCCGATGCGTTCCTTGACCAGAGCGATGATGAGGTCGTCCGGGACCAGTTCGCCGGCGGACATGTAGCGATCCGCTTCCTTGCCCAGAGCGGTACCGGCCTTGCGCGCAGCACGCAGCATGTCCCCGGTGGAAATCTGCGGGATGCCGAAGCGCTCGGAAATGAACTGGGCCTGCGTGCCCTTACCGGCGCCAGGCGCGCCGAGCAGGATGATCCTCATGTTTCGTCCCCTTGATGGTGGGTGTCCGCATCGGCACCCGGATACTCTCCGATCACGAAGCGCAGCACATTACACATAGCTCCGAAGTGCCACAAGCTCAGGGCCGAAACGCACATCAGGGCGACGGCTGCTCCGGGCGTTCCTCAGCGCGAAACGCGCCGAACGTCGATGACATTGGGGATCTGGCTGATGCGATCCATGATCCGTCCGAGCATTTCGAGGCTGTCGAGTTCGAGGGTGGCTTCGATGACGGCCGTGGAGGTTTCGCGATCCGTCGTGGCCGTGCTCGACAGCACGTCGACGCGCTCGGAAGCGAACACGGCAGAGACGTCATGCAGCAGTCCGGCGCGATTGTAGGCGCTGATCCGCACCTCGAAGGGCAGCCGCTGCCCGGGCACCTGCCCCCAGTTCACCACGATCACCCGCGGACTCTGTCCTCGAACCAGGCGCTGGGCATGTGGGCAGTCGCGACGGTGCACCACGACACCGCCCCGGGCGAGCACTTCACCGAGAATCGCATCACCTGCCTGGGGCTGGCAGCAGGCACCGAGCTCCACCGAGCGGTTGCCGGCACCGCTGACGGCCGGGGTGGCGTCAGCGGCGTCATCCGGGGCAAATCGCGACGGCAGCAGGGACAGCTGACTGCCGCCGGTCTGCTCGTCCCCGAGATGCGCAGCCGCGCGCAGAACCCTGGAAGGACGCAGATCGCCCGTTCCGACGGCGTGAAACAGTTCATCCACAGTGGCGAACCGCAATGCCTGGGCCAGGCGCGGCAATTCGTCATGGGGGATCGCCATGCGCTCGAGTTCGCGCATGATAATGGATCGTCCATCGGCGACGTTGCGCTCCCGATCGCGGGCGCGGAAGTAGGCCTGCACCTTGACGCGGGCCCGGGACGTGCGCAGAAATCCCAAGTTGGGATTGAGCCAGCTCGACGACGGTTCCGCATCGTCGTCGGTGAGGATCTCCACCTTCTCGCCGGTTTGCAGCGGATGATTCAGTGGCACGATCCGACCATCGACCCGCGCCGCACGACAGCGATGACCGATCTCGGTGTGGATGCGGTAGGCAAAGTCCAGCGCCGTGGCACCCGGCTCCATGCCAATGACATGCCCTTCGGGCGTCAGAACGTAGATGCGATCCTGATCGAAGTCCCGCCGCAGGCTCTCGCCGAGCTGGCCGAGGTCACCGAGTTCCTCCTGCCACTCGAGAACCTGACGCAGCCAGGCCACCTTTTCCTCGTAGAAACGGTCCGAAGCAGCATCGGTGCCCTTGTAGACCCAGTGCGCGCAGACTCCGAGTTCCGCTTCGTCATGCATCTCGTGCGTGCGGATCTGCACCTCGAGATGCTTGCCTTCGGGTCCGATCACCGCGGTGTGAATGGAGCGGTAACCGTTTTCCTTGGGGGTGGCGATGTAGTCGTCGAACTCATGGGGCACATGACGCCAGAGCGCATGAACCACACCAAGTGCCCCGTAGCAGTCCCGCAGCGGACCCACCAGAATGCGCAGCGCCCGGACATCGTAGATCTCGTCGAAATCCACGCCTTTGTGCTGCATTTTCCGCCAGATGCTGTAGATGTGCTTGGGGCGCCCCTTGATGACGGCATCGATTCCGGCAGCCTGAAGTTCCCGTTGCAGTACGGCGATGACGTCGTCGATGTAGGCCTGCCGCGCTTCGCGGCGTTCCTTGAGCAGGTCTGCAATGCGCCGATAGGCGTCGGGTTCGAGGTAGCGAAAGGCCAGATCCTCGAGTTCCCAGCGCAGCTGGCCGATGCCCAGACGATGTGCCAGCGGCGCATAGACATCGGCAACCTCCCTGGCCACGCGTTCCTGACGCTCCGGACTCGCGGACTTCACCGCCCGTATCGCACAGGTCCGCTCTGCCAGCTTCAGCAGGGCGACGCGGACATCGTCCACCAGAGCGACCAGCATCTTGCGGACGTTTTCGAGCTGCTCGTCGGGGTTGCCGAGCAGTCGCGGTGACGGCGTGAGCTGCAGCGCGCTCACCGCAGCCATGCGCAACACACCTTCGATGAGACCGGCCACCTCGGCACCGAATCCGGCCTCCACCTCGGCCAGCGGCAACTGCTCTTCGCGCACCGCCCGGTAGAGAACCGCGGCCACCAGGCCATCCTCGTCCACCCGCAGGTCGGCGAGAATGTCAGCCATTTCCAGGCCCATCTCGAAACCGGAATCGCCGGAGGCCCAGAGTCGACCTGTCGCCTCGGCACGCTGCGCGAGTTCGGCAGCAGCCATCAGTCGTTCGGGATTGGGCAGATGAATGCGCGCAGCGAGCGTCTCGACCCAGGCCATCAGGTCGACGTTGCCATCCTCGGCGGTCGGGCGGTCCTGCCGCACCTTCACCATGGCAGCCTCAGCTTCCGGCCACGGGTTCGAACACGGCAATACTTTCCACATGAGCCGTGTGGGGGAACATGTCGAGAATGCCTGCAGCGGTGAGGGCGTAGCCTCCCTCTGCGAGCAGGCGCGCATCGCGCGCGAGGGTACCCGGGTGGCAGGAGACGTAGACCACCCTGCGCGGCGCCACTTTTGCGATGCCGCGGGCGATGTGCTCGGCGCCGGAACGCGGTGGATCGAGCAGCAGCAGATCGGCCTGGGGCAACTCGCCGACATCGAAGCCGTCTGCATACAGGTCGGCAGCGGCGAAGGTCACGGCACTGCCGGCCACCGCGGCGGCGTTGGCGGCCAGATTCTCCCTTGCCCGGATCACCAGCGCTTCGCTCCCCTCGATGCCGTGCACCCTGGCTGCACGGCTGGCCAGTGGCAGCGTAAAGTTACCGATCCCACAGAACAGATCAAGCACGCTGTCGTCAGCCGAAGGCGCCAGCAAATCCACCGCCAGTGCCACCATCTGCCGGTTGATGGCCGGATTCACCTGCACGAAATCCAGCGGGTGAAAAGCGAAGCGCAGACCAAAGGCAGGCAGGCTGTAGTGCAGGCGTTCATCGCCCTCCTCCGGCCACAGTCTGACCACGCTGTCGGGCCCGGCCGACTGCAGATAGATCTGTACGCCACTGTCCTCGGCGAAACGGATCAGGCGCTCGTCGTCGCCGTCGCCGAGGGGCTGCAGGTGGCGCAGGATGATCGCGGAATCCGCTTCCCCACAGGCCATCTCCAACTGCGGCACGGCGCCGGCAATGGTCAGGGAAGCGACCAGATGCTTCAGTTCGGTCAGGCGCTCGCCCACCGCGGGCGCCAGGGTCCGGCAGGCATCCACGTCCGCCACCCGGGATGAGGCCGGCTCCCGAAAGCCCACCATCACGTCGCGACCCGGCACCTGCCGGACCCCCAGGCGGGCCTTGTGGCGATAGCCTGTGTTCGGACCCACGACATCGGGAAGCCAGACCGCCGGCTGCGCCACGCCCTGCTCTTCGAGCAGCGCTGCCAGCCGCGCGCGCTTGTTCTCACGCTGCGCCGCCGGCGCCAGATGCTGCAGCACGCAGCCGCCGCAGCGCGCAGTCCAGGGACAGGGCGGTGAAACCCGATCGACATGGGGCCCGGCAATGATTTCGGCCAAAGTCTCGAGCCGGTTGCGCCGACGCCTGAGCACCTTCACCGTGGCGTTCTCGCCCGGCAGGCCGCCGCGCACCCGCAGCCTGAATCCCTCGGCCTCCGCGATGCCAATGCCATCGGCATCGAGCTGCGACACCGTGACCCGCACGCTGCGTTCCAGACGCCGACTGCGGGCCATCAGGTCATCCGCTCAACGCGCGGGCAGGATCGGCTGAACGCAGGTGGGGTAGGGAGCAGCACGACCTCGCTCAGGCCTCGGGGGAGAAGACGCCGGTGGACAGGTAGCGGTCACCGCGATCGCAGACGATGGCGACGATGACCGCGTTTTCCACCTCACGGGACAGCCGCAGCGCCGCAGCGATGGAGCCGCCCGAGGACACTCCGGCGAAGATGCCCTCCTCCCGCGCCAGCCGGCGCATGGTCTGCTCCGATTCCTGCTGACTGATGTCCATGACCCGGTCCACCCGGGCACGGTCGAAGATCTTCGGCAGATAGGCCTCGGGCCAGCGGCGGATACCGGGGATCTGGCTGCCGTCCTCAGGCTGCAGGCCCACGATCTCGATCTCCGGGTTGCGCTCCTTAAAATACTGGGAGCAACCCATGATGGTGCCGGTCGTACCCATGGAGGAGACGAAGTGGGTGATGGTCCCGCCGGTCTGCTGCCAGATCTCCGGGCCTGTGCTCTCGTAGTGGGCCAGCGGATTGTCCAGGTTGGCAAACTGATCGAGCACCAGCCCCTTGCCCTCTGCCTGCATCCGCTCGGCCAGATCGCGGGCACCTTCCATGCCCTCGTCCTTACTGACCATGACCAGTTCCGCGCCGTAGGCGGCCATGGCCGCCTTGCGCTCGTCACTCATGTGCGAGGGCATGATCAACACCATGCGGTAACCACGGATGGCCGCCGCCATGGCCAGGGCAATGCCGGTATTGCCGCTGGTGGCCTCGATGAGGGTATCGCCGGGCCTGATCTGGCCCCGCTCCTCGGCGCGACGGATCATGCTCATGGCGGGCCGGTCCTTCACCGACCCGGCAGGATTGTTGCCCTCGAGCTTGGCCAGGATCTGGTTCGACGTCTCGCCCGGCATGCGCTGCAGGCGCACCAGCGGTGTGTTGCCCACCAGGGACTCGACGGTGGGGTAGTCTCGTTTGCGCTGAACCATGACTGCGAGATGCTCCAGGGCGCTGCGTAAGCAGACCGGGCCGGCATGATACGCCCCCTGGCAAGCCCATGCGAAATGCCGGATGCTAATATGCCCATGGGAAAGGGGAATATGGCCGCTTCCGACTGGATGGCGGCGATGGCCCGCCTGAGGGCTTCGGCGCCAGCCTGCTGAATGGAGCCCCTGCAACCCATCTCCCGTAACGGCGCAAGGCTGCCGGCTCGATACCAGCCGGGTATCGAGCGAGCGAAGGAGGACCAGGGATGATCCTCGACAGCGACCTCTCAGGTCACGTGGTCTGGCTGGCCGTCGCCGCACTGGCCACCATCGCCGTGCGGGCGTCCTGGCGCAGCCTGCGTGCCGTCCCCCACTCCCGCCACGCCGGGGACGCCGACCATTCGGGCAACGAACTGCTGGCGAGTCTCGCCCACGATCTGCGCAGCCCCATGCACGGCGTGCTCGGCAGTGCCGAGCAATTGGCTCGCGAGGAGCAGGATCCCGACCGCCGCCGGATGCTCGATGAGATCCGACGCACCGCACTGCATCTCATTCATGTCGCCGACGACAGTCTGGAATGGGCCCGCCTCCATCACCGGCAGCCGGCCGTCCATGCCGCCCCGTTCCGTCTCGAAACGGTACTCGCCGACATTCTGGCCACCGCTCGCCCCCTGTGCGCGGCTGACGTCGAACTCGCCGTAGACCTGACCCGCCTCGAACACGGCGAGTTCGAAGGCGACCCGGACCGTCTTCGGCAGATCCTGGCCAACGTGGTCCACAACAGTCTGGCTCGAACCCGGGCCGGACACGTGCTGCTCAGTGCACGCAGCGGACCGCGAGAGCTCGACATCGACGTTCAGGACACGGGTCCGGGCATTCCACAGCGTCAGCACCTGAACCTGCTGTCGGCCTTCAGCCAGGGCAGCCATGCCCCCGGCAGGGCGGGGATGGGACTGGCCATTGCCGAGCGGCTGGCCAAGGCCCTCGGCGGTCGCCTCGAACTGCGCAGCCAGAGCGGCGAGGGCTGTCGCTTCCGCTTGCGCCTTCCCTTCAGGGCCCTCCCGGAACCCAGACCGAAGCCCCGCGGGGAGACCACTTTGCAGGTGGGGTTTGCCGATGCCAGCACCCTCGAAAGGCAGATTCTTCTGCGCCTTCTGGGGTCCTGGAACATGCGTCTGTGTGAACTCGATGCCCGCGACGACGTGGCCGACTGGCTGGCCCGGCCAAGCGGGCTCGATGCCCTCATCGTCAGCCAGAGCTGGCTCGGGCATGGCGCCATGGATGATGCCTTGCGGGCCCACTGTCGGCGACATCACATCGCTCTCGTCGTACTCGCGGATGACCAGGCCGGCGACGGTGGCGGCCAGGGTCAGGTGCCGGCCCACCTCTGGCCACGCCCGCTGCTGCCCGGCGAACTGGTCACGGCCCTGGACCTCAGGCCGATTCCCGGGGAACAGGTCCAGGACGCCGGACCAAGAGTCCTGGTGGTGGACGACCATCCCCTGGTGAGGAAAGGGCTCGCCGAAGCCATGCACAAACTCGGCGCCACTGCCATCCTCGCCCACAGCGGCGTGGCCGCGGTCAGAGCAGCCGGACTCGGATCGACCATCGACATCGTGCTGCTCGATCGCAACATGCCGGGATTGGACGGCATTCATGCCGCCCGCGCGCTGAGACGGCAGCCGGCGACCCAGACCGCGACCCTGATCCTGATGGTCAACGACGAAGCCGATGCACGCGCTGCTGACGTCGCTGCCGTGGATCACGTGTTCGTCCGACCTCGAGGGCGCGAAGCCATCCAGCGCGGGTTGGCACCACTGTTCGAGGCGGCGATGACCGAGGTCAGGCCGCCAGCGCCAGTGCAGTCCCCGCCCACCCGATTACTCGAGGACAGTCTGCTCGAAGATCTCGACAACCTTGCCGGACACCTCGAGGCCGGCCACCGCAAGGGTGTGGTCGGACAAATCCATCGTCTGCGCGGTGCCCTGAATGTGTTCCCTTCGCCCCGCCATCAGGCCTGGCTGGAGGCGCTGGACGATGCCACCCGTGACTGGCGGGGCGCTGACCCGCCGGACTCACTGCGACGCGCTGTCATGCAGGCCAGGCGGACGCTGGAAAACTGACCCGGGACGCAGCCGCTTCAGTCCATTGCGCCGGCGGGTCGACGGCCGAACAGCTCCCGGGAGCGCAGCGGCCGGCCGCCGAGATGGCTGGCCAGCGCGAGGCGCGTCAGCCGCTTCGCGCTGCGACGAACGTCCGTGTCGTCGAGCTCATCCGCCGCCAAGGCCAGCAGATGGCCACCGAGGAACAGCGACGCCTCGCCACCCTCTCTGACGGCGTCAGCCACAGGCATCAGGCCTTCTTCGGCCAGGAAACGATACTGCTGCGCCGCGGCAATGGGTTCGCCGTGCACGTCGTGATCGAGCGCAAAGCCGTAACCGAGATCAGCGAGCAGGTGCAGTTCGAAACGCCGCAGGACGGGTTCGAGGTCCGCGTCGGCGACCATGGCTTCGAGGGTGTGCTGGTAGTTTGCGAAGACCTCCGGCTGGGCCTCTTCGCGATGCAGCAGGCGCAGCAGGAGTTCGTTCAGATAGAGCCCGGCGAACAGACGCTGTCCAGCCAAGGGAAACGCCCGCTCCGATTCGGCCCCGGTGAGCGTGCGCAATTCGCCCCGACCGCTCCACTCGGCCTGCAGCAGCGTAAACGGCTGCAGCGCGCCGGCCCCGCCGCGCCGGCCTCGCCGCCCCCCCCGAGCCACGACACCCAGGCGTCCGTGGCCCGGCGTCAGCAGTTCCGCCACGAGGCTGGTCTCACGAAAGCTGCGGGTGTGAAGGACGAACGCCGGCTCGGACATCAGTGCGGGCCTCGCTCAGTCCTCGTAGCCGAGCTGGCGCAGCATGCGATCATCGTCGGACCAGCCGCCTTTGACCTTGACCCAGAGTTCGAGCCGGACGTGCTTGTCGAGCA
>JAFIFL010000130.1 GCA_020832055.1 Gammaproteobacteria bacterium | reverse complement strand
TCACGCCAGCAGCGCCGCCGGCGCCGAACCTGTGGCCTGGCCGCGGGGGCGATAGAAGCGGGTCCAGCGGTGGATGGGGCTCTCGTCGAGATCGGGGATCGTCTCGGCCTCGACGATGGCGAAGGTCTCCCACTCAGGCAGCAGTTCCGGCGCGAGGCGGGAGTCGGCCAGCAGCAGCTCCGGGAAGCGGCATTGAAGCTGATCCAGCAGGGGCAGATTGGCGCGGTCGTAGAGGACGTCCGCGAGCAGCACCAGATCCACCTCGGGAACGTCCGCCAGATCGGACCAACAGGTCACCGTGACGCGGTTGAGTTCGGCATTGGCGGTCGTGGCCAGCCGGGCATCAGCGTCGAGATCGCAGGCGTGGACTTCGGCGGCACCCGCCAGGGCGGCGGCAATGCCGGCTACACCGGAGCCGCTGCCGAAATCCAGGATGCGGCGCCCGGCGACGGCTTCGGGGTGCGCGAGCAGCCACTGGGCCATGGCATGGCCGCTGCCCCAGCAGAAGGCCCAGTAGGCCGGCTCGGCCACCACCCTGGCCGCCACCTCCGCCGACAGTGGTCCACGGGGATAGTCTGCAGAAAGCAGCCACAGGCGCAGCTTCGGCGCCAGCGGCAGGCGACAGGGTGTCAGTCGCGCTTCCGGCAAGGTGGCGTGCAGTCGCGCCTGCAGTTGTTCGGCGGCTGTGCCCATGGTGGCTCCGATGCCTTGGCTGACGCGCGCTTCAGCAGGGGTTGCTGCGTGTCTTCGGGGCGCAGATTACCCGACATCGGGGCCCGCGGGGCAGATTGCCTGCATTGCGCCGTGCACGGGCGGGGATCAGCGGGTTAAGCTCAGTGCATTGCGCTGTTCTGGTCGATGCCTCGGCCAAGTGAAACGGGGGTGATGGGTGTCCTTGGGAGAAGTCGACGCGCTGGTGGATGCCATGGTGGCACCCCTGGCGGCGGGGGTGTCTGCCCTCATTTTCGCTGAGATCCGCCTGTTCGGTGTTGGTTTTCCACTGGTGGTGCTGTGGCTGGTGGCCGCCGGGGTGTTCTTCACCATTTACCTGCGTGGCATTGCCGTCTTCGGATTCCGGCATGCGGTCAGCGTGGTCTTAGGAAGGCACAAGCGGCCTGGAAGTCCGGGGGAGGTGTCCCACTTCCAGGCCCTGTCCACGGCCCTGTCGGGCACCGTTGGCATCGGCAACATCGCCGGTGTGGCCGTGGCCATCGGGCTCGGCGGGCCCGGTGCGGCCTTCTGGCTGGCGGTGGCCGGTTTTCTCGGCATGTCCACCAAGTTCGCCGAGTGCACGCTCGGGGTGCTGTACCGGCGGCAGAATCCGGACGGCAGCGTCTCCGGCGGCCCCATGTACTACCTCGAACGGGGTCTGGCCGAGACGGGTAAGGCGCGGCTCGGACGCTTCCTCGGCATCTTCTATGCGGTGGGCATCGTCATCGGCTGCATGGGCATCGGCAACATGTTCCAGGTCAATCAGGCCTATACCCAGTTCGTGGGGGTGACCGGTGGTTCGGAGAGCTGGTTTGCCGACAAGGGCTGGCTGTTCGGATTCATCATGGCGGGGCTGGTGGCGTCGGTGATCGTCGGCGGCATTCGCAGCATTGCCCGGGTCACGCAGTTCCTGGTGCCGATCATGGCCGTGCTCTATCTGGGCACGGGACTCATCGTCATTGCCTTCAATGCCGAGGCGCTGCCCTGGGCCCTGCGGGAGATCGTCACCCAGGCCTTCACCGGTGAGGCGGCGGCGGGTGGTGCCCTCGGGGCGCTCATCATCGGTTTCCAGCGGGCGGTGTTCTCCAACGAGGCGGGCATCGGTTCCGCGGCCATCGCCCACAGCGCGGTGCGTACCGACCGGCCGACGACGGAGGGCCACGTGGCCCTGCTCGAACCCTTCCTCGATACCCTGGTGATCTGCATGGTGACGGCCCTGGTCATCATCACCACGGGCTACTTCGAGCCGGACTTTGCCGCCGGTCGCGACGGCATTGCCATGACCAGCGCTGCCTTCGGTCGGACCTTCGCGTTCTTCCCGAACCTGCTGGCAGTAGCGGCCATTCTGTTTGCCTTCTCCACCATGCTGGCGTGGTCCTATTACGGTCTGAAGGGCTTCACCTATCTGGCCGGGGAGCGCGACACGCTGGCGCTGGGCTTCAAGGTGGTGTTCTGCGCCTTCATCGTTCTCGGCGCCATGCTGCAGCTGACCTCCATTCTCGACTTCTCGGACGCCATGGTGTTCGTCATCTGCATTCCGAATATTCTGGGGCTGTATCTATTGGCACCGCGATTGCGGCGGGAGATGGCCACCTACGCGGCGCAGCGCAAACAGGACCGTGCGGACGCCGCAGCGACGGAGGGGGAGCGATGAATCAGTGCGTGCAACGCCTGCTGGCAGTGGGGCTGCTGGCGATGACCGGAACGATGAGCGCCTGGGCGGAGACCCCGGTCCCGGCGGCCGTGGCGGAGCGGATCGAGACGGTCATGCCCAAGGTCGTGGCCTGGCGCCGGGACATTCACCAGCACCCGGAGCTGGCCAACCGTGAGTTCCGCACTGCGGCCCTGGTGGCCGAACACCTGCGGGAACTCGGCATGGAGGTGCAGACTGAAATCGCCCACACGGGTGTGGTGGGCATTCTCCGCGGCGGGCAGCCGGGACCCGTGGTGGCGCTGCGGGCCGACATGGATGCCCTGCCGGTGGTGGAGCAGACCGACGTGCCCTTCGCCAGTCGCGTCCGCAGTGAGTACATGGGGCAGGAGGTGGGGGTCATGCACGCCTGTGGCCACGACCTGCACGTGGCCATCCTCATGGGCGTCGCCGAGGTGCTGAGCGACATGCGTGCGGAGTTGCCCGGAACGGTCATGTTCATTTTCCAGCCGGCCGAGGAAGGTGCCCCGCCGGGCGAAGAGGGCGGCGCGGAGCTGATGCTGCGGGAGGGGCTGTTCGATGAGGTGCGACCGGATGCCATCTTCGGCCTGCATGTGGTGCCGGCCCCGGTGGGCACCATCGGCTGGCGCTCCGGCGGCATCATGGCCTCCAGCGACCGCTTCACCATCAAGGTGCGCGGCAAGCAGACCCATGGCGCCGTGCCCTGGGGCGGGGTCGACCCCATTGTGGTGGCGGCGCAGATCATCCTCGGTCTGCAGACCATTCCCTCGCGGCAGCTCGATGCGACGCTGACGCCTTCCATCGTCACGGTGGGGGCCATCCGCGGCGGGGTCCGCCACAACATCATCCCCGACGAGGTGAACATGACCGGCACCCTGCGCACCTTCGATCCCGACACTCAGCGGCAGATCCATGACCGGGTGACGCGGACGGCCCAGAGTATCGCGGCCAGCGCCGGTGCCAGCGCAGACGTGGAGATCTTCCTCGGTTATCCGGTGACCTACAACGATCCGGAGTTGACACGCCGCATGCTGCCGACACTCGGACGAGTCGCCGGACCGGGCCTCGTCGAAACGCCGCGGGCCACTGGTGCGGAGGACTTCTCCTTCTATCAGAAGGAGGTGCCCGGCATGTTCTTCTTCGTCGGCATCGCTTCTGACGATCCTGCCAAGGTGCATCCGAATCACTCGCCGCTGTTCTATGCGGACGAGCGCGGGTTGCCCATAGGGGTGACTGCGATGACCGCCCTGGCGTTGGATTTCCTGCAGGGTCAGGCGCCCTGAGTCCGGCGGATCAGCGGGTCTTGGTGGTGTTCCGGCGGGTGGGCCGGGGGATCGGGAAGTAAAGCAGGAAGCGTGATCCGCGGCCGACCTCGCTCTCCACGTCGATGAAGCCCTCATGGCGTCGGACGATGCCGTAGATGGTGGCGAGCCCGAGGCCGGTTCCCTCGCCCACCGGTTTGGTGGTGAACAGGGGTTCGAAAATGTGGGGCAGGTGCTCGGGATTGATGCCGGTTCCGGTGTCGCTGACGGCCAGCTCGACGTAGCGGCCGACCCGGGCGTCGGGGTCCCGGGACGCGCGCTCGGCGTCCACGGTCATGACGCGGGTAGCGAGACTGACGGTGCCGCCCTCGGGCATGGCGTCGCGGGCGTTGATGAGCAGGTTCATCAGCACCTGTTCGAGCATTCCGAGGTCGCCGTGAATGGTGGGCAGCGCCTTCGCCGGCTGCCATTCGAGGTGGTGGGTCTTGCCGAGCAGGCGCTGCAGCATGGGCAGAAAGCGGGCCACGATCTCGTTGAGGTCGACGACGGCTGCCTGCCACTCGTGTTCGCGGCCGAGAAGGAGCAGCTTGCGGGTGATCCGCTCCGCCCGGGTGGAGGCCTCGGCGACATTCTGCAGGGCGTCCCGCACCTGAGGCGTGAGCAGCGGGTGGGTGAGCAGCAGGTCCACCTCGCCGTGGATGATCTGCAGCAGATTGTTGAAATCGTGGGCGACGCCCGCCGCAAGCTGACCGATGGCATCGAGGCGCTGCATGCGCTGCAGGCGCTGATCCATGGCCTTGCGCTCGCGGACGTCGCGGGCGATGACGAGGGCGCCCATGGTATCGGCGGACAGGTGGATCTGGGTGCCCTGGACTTCCACGGGTACCGGATTGCCGTCCTTGGCCCTGACCCGGACCTCGAACACCGGCATGCGATCCTCGTTGTGGAGTTCGCTCAGGGCCCCAAGCGCACGCGGCAGGTCCGGCTCGTACACCAGCTCCGCCAGATTCCGACCCACCCACTCGGCACCTTCCCAGCCCACGGTTTCGCTGAAAGCTCCGTTGATCGACTCGATCCGGCCGTCGGGCATGATGACCACGATGGCGTCCCGGGCGCTTTCCACCAGGCTGCGGTAGCGGGCCTCGCTGGCTTCGAGGGCGGCGGCGAGCGCTTTGGGTTTGGTGATGTCCCTGGCCACCGCATAGCGCATGCCGCGGTCAGGGTCGCAGCGACTGTGCCAGGCGAACCAGCGCCAGTCCGACTCCACGGTGCGCAGGCGCAGTTCCACGTAGGAGGCATCCGGTCCGGATTGGGCGAGGGCGTCGCGCATGGCGGCCTGTTCATCGGGATGGATCAGATCGAGTACCGATGTCGCCAGCAGCCTGCTCTTGGACATGCCCAGGGCCTGTTCCCAGGCAGGATTGAGGTCCTCGAAGCGGCCGTCGAGAGTGAGGACGCACAGCGGGTCGGGTGACAGGTTGAACAGGCGGTCGCGCTCCTCTTCGGCTGCCTGGCGGGCGCTTAGGTCGAGGCCCATGCCAATGATGCAACGGCGCTGTTCGATATCGATGCGATGGCCGGTGAAATAGTAGCGCGTGGTGTGCCCGGTGGCCGTCACCACCCGCGCTTCGCCGTCCGCCTGACCCTGCTCGATGGTGCGGTCGCGGTGCGTCTGCACCAGGGAGCGATCCTCGGGGTGGAAGAGGTCGAAGGGGTCGATGGTGGCCAGGGTGGCGTCGTCGAGGCCGGCAAGTTCCTGCAGGCGGCGGTTCCAGCGCAGCAGATGGCCGTCTTCGTCGAGGATGTAGAAAACACCGGGAAGACTGTCGACGATGGCCGGGAGCAGTTCGCGCTGGCGGCGCAGCGACGCGAGTTCGAACTCCGTCGCGAGGTGCGCGGCTGCAAGCTTCATGGCCCGCCATGATTCCGGAGCGAGGTCCATGGCCTCGGCGGCAAAGACGCTGATGATGGCAATCATCGAGCCGTCGGCGCGGACCACCGGCAGGCCCGCGTAGAACTTCAGCGGGGTGGCGTCAGACCCGCCGGGGTCTGCTGCGTCCCCAGTGATGTCCGTTTCGGACAACTGCACCGGCTCGCCGGAATCCATGACGCGTTCGAGGCAGCGGGCGGGGACGACGGTCGCGTCGCCAGAGGCTGCGTGCACGCCTGTTGCTGTCTTGCCCTCAGGGAGCAGATGGATGTCGGCACCACCCGTCCCGCAGACATGAGCGAGATGGCGGACGGTGGCGTCTAGCAGTCCGTCCGGGAAGTCGTCGAGGCCGACCTGTGATCTTGGCCCTGGTCTCTGCGAAGGGAGGGTATTGCTGTGCAGCATCAGCTTCGATCCGGCCGGTATTCGGGCACGATGCCACGAAGCCAGCCTGGAACGCCATCGCTGCCGTGGCGCCTGTCCATGGCACGGGGCATTGACGTGGGGTCTTGTATTGGCACATATTGTGTCAATACCACGAGGTCTGGCGGAGAGCCTGCACAGACCCGATGCTTCGCGGCAACTTCATGGGGTGGCCCATGCCGTGCCGGACAGGCTGGGGAGGGAAAGATGCGAAAGTGGATCATCGGCCTTGTCGTGCTCGTGGTCCTGCTCGGTCTGGGGGCTGGACTCGCCGATCGCTACTGGATCTATCTGCCGGGCCTGATGACCGACTGGCGCAGCCCCATTGGCCCCAACGAGCCCATCGTTTTCGAGGCAGGTCCCGCTGCGCCCGCGCTGTCGCCGCGCCCCCCCAATGTCATCCTCATTCTCGTCGATGACATGGGATTCAACGACATCACATTCTATGGCGGCGGTCTCGGTGGCGGTACCGTAGCGACCCCGCATATCGATGCCATCGCTTCCGAGGGCGTGCACTTCACCCAGGGCTATGCGGCCCACGGCACCTGCGCGCCGTCGCGGGCGGCGCTCATGTCGGGGCGCTACGGGACCCGCTTCGGCTTCGAGTTCACGCCGACGCCGAACATGATGGTCCCGGTGATCAGACGCCTGCACAACCGCAATCCTGACAACATCCACCCGGTCTACGTTCCGGATCATTCGAATGATGCCGCGGCGCTGCCCTTCGAGCAGATGGGCATGCCCGGCAGCGAAATCACCCTGGCCGACCTGCTGACCCGTCAGGGCTACCGCAGCATTCACATCGGCAAGTGGCATCTCGGTCACAGCAATGGCTCGGCTCCCATCGATCAGGGTTTCGCCGAGAGCCTGAACATGGCCAGCGGCCTGTACCTGCCGGTGGACGATCCGGACGTGGTGAACTCGCGGCAGGATTTCGATCCCATCGACCGTTTCCTGTGGGCGAACCTGCGCCACGCCGTGAACTGGAACGAGGGCCCCCGCTTCCGTCCGGACGGCTATCTCACCGACTACTTCACGGATGCGGCCGTGCAGGCCATCGAGGCCAACCGCCATCGCCCGTTCTTTCTCTACCTCGCCCACTGGGCGCCCCACACGCCGCTGCAGGCCCTGCGTGCTGATTACGATGCGCTCGATCACATCGAGAATCACACCGAGCGGGTGTACGCCGCCATGATGGTGGCACTCGACCGGGGTGTCGGCCGCGTGCTCGAAGCATTGCGGGAACACGGCCTGGAGGACGACACGCTGGTGATCTTCACTTCCGACAATGGCGGTGCCGGTTATCTGGGTCTGCCCGACGTCAACGCCCCGTTTCGCGGCTGGAAACTCACCTTTTTCGAGGGCGGCATCCACGTGCCGTATTTCATGCGCTGGCCGGGCGTGATTCCTGCCGGCAGCCAATTCGATCGTCCCGTGCATCACTTCGACATCTATGGCACGGCCGCCGCCGCCGCAGGTGCACCGATGCCCGACGACCGCGTCATGGACGGGGTCGACCTGCTGCCGTTCATTCTGGGTGAGCGCGAGGGGGACCCCCACGAGGCGCTGTTCTGGCGCGCCGGCCACTATCAGGTGGTGCTGGCGGATGGCTGGAAGCTGCAGCGCTCAGAACGTCCGCAGCGGAACTGGCTGTTTCACGTCGACACCGATCCCACCGAGCAGCAGGATCTGGCGGCGGCGCGGCCGGACAAAGTCGCGGCACTCGGTCGACTGCTGGATGCACACAACGCCGAGCAGGCAGAGCCGCTGTGGCCGTCCCGGGCGGAACTGCCGGTCTTCATCGACAAGCATCTCGCCGAGCCCCAGCACCCGGACGACGAGTACGTCTACGTGCCGAACTGAGGAGCGGGTCATGGTCCGTCGCCTGTTGATGGCTCTGGTGGTGTTCATCGCGTTCGGCATGGGTGCCGTCTGGCTGTTCCGGGCCGAGCTGGCCACATGGGCGTTCGAGCGTGGTGCGCTGCGGGCGATGAGCAGCGATGTCATTGCTGAACTGCCGCACGGCCTGCACCTGTTCGTTTGCGGGGCGGGGGCGCCGCTGCCGGATCCCGTGCGCTCCGGCCCATGTCTGGCCGTTATCGCCGGCGATCGCCTGTTCGTGGTGGATGCCGGGACCGGCGGTGCGCGCAACCTGCAGGCTGCCGGGGTCTCACCCGGGCGTATCGAGGCGCTGTTCCTCACCCATTTCCACTCAGACCATATCGACGGCCTCGGTGAAATGGCCATGCTGCGCTGGACCGGCGGCGGTCACGCAAGTCCGCTGCCTGTCCACGGGCCACCGGGCGTCGAGCGCGTCGTCGATGGTTTCAATCGCGCTTATGGTCAGGATTTCTACTACCGTGTGGCCCATCACGGCCGCGACGTGGTGCCGCCGTCGGGCGCGGGTGGCAAGGCCGAGACTTTCCCGATGCCGCCGCGCGGTGAGCCGAAAGTCGTATTCGAGGTGGATGATGTCAAGGTCACGGCGTTCCGCGTCAATCACCATCCTGTGGAACCGGCCGTCGGGTATCGCTTCGACTTCGGTGGACGCTCGCTGGTGATCAGCGGCGATACCACCTGGGATGAGGACGTTTTAGCCATGTCGAAAGATGTGGACCTGCTGGCTCATGAGGCCTTGGCACCCCATCTGGTGGGCGCGCTCGAGCGGGCCGCACGCGCCACCGGCCAGGATCGGCTGGCGAAGCTCCTCTTCGATATTCCCGACTACCACACCACGCCTGTGGAGGCCGCGGAGCTTGCCGCCGCCGCGGGAGCGCGGGCCCTGCTGCTGTATCACATCGTGCCCCAGTTGCCGCTTCCGGGCCTCGAGGCGGCGTTTCTGAAAGGCGTGAGCTCGGCGTACTCCGGCTCGGTGACGCTGTCGCGGGACGGTACCCTGGTCTCTCTGCCAATGGGCACGGAGCGTATCGAAGTGGGCACGCTGCCATGAATCCGATGGATGATGTGAACGATGGAGGATCGACCGCCGGGATCACGGACGGGCGCATTCACCGCAGCATCCGCACCAAGGCTGCCATCGCGGCGGCCTTTGTCACTTTGGTCGACGGCGGCAACCTCGCGCCGACCAGTCACGAGGTCGCGGCGCAGGCCGGTGTGGGGCATCGGACCGTGTTCCGGCACTTCCAGGACATGGATTCGCTCTTCGCGTCCATTCGCGAGGAGATCGCCAAGCGCGCCCAGCCGATTCTTGCCGGGCAGGTCTTCACTGGCTCACTGTCGCAGCGGGTGCATCAGCTGGTCCTGCAGCGCATCCGCTTCCATACCCGGATCACCAACTTTCGTCGCGCGCTGGTGGCTCGCTACTGGACCTCGCCCACCATGCAGGCGCTGGTCCACAAGGATCAGGCCATGCTGCGCGAACTCACACGCGACGCGCTGCCCGAGGCCCGTGACCTGCCGGCTTCGGACTTCGAGCTGCTGGAGCTGCTGCTGTCTTTCGAAGCCTGGTCCCGCCTGCGGGAACTGCAGGGCCTCTCGGAGCGCAAGGCCCGTGATGTCATCGAATCCGGCGTCATGCGCCTGCTGAAGGAGGGTTCCCGATCATGATGGTGAGGCGGATGCTGCTGGCGGGCCTGCTGCTCGTCGGCGCGGCGGCGGGCGGAGCCGAACGGCCGAATATCGTGGTCCTGCTGGCCGATGACGTCGGCTTCAGCGACTTCGGGGTCTACGGCAGCGAGATCAGCACGCCGAACATCGATGCGCTGGCGGCCGAGGGCATGCAGTTCACCAACTTCCACGTTTCGCCCAACTGTGCCCCCACCCGCGCCATGCTGCTGACCGGCGTCTCCAACCACCGTGCCGGTCTGGCCAACATTCCGGAAACCATTCCGCGGCAGCAGCGTGGCCATCCGGCCTACCTCGGGCGCCTGCGCGAGGACGTGGTCACCGCGGCGAGTCTGTTCAGGACGGCCGGTTACCGGACCTACGTCACCGGCAAGTGGCACTTGGGGCACACGCCGGATGCCCTGCCCAATGCCCGTGGATTCGACCGGTCCTTCGTCCTCGACGCCTCCGGTGCGGACAACTGGGAGCAGCGCAGCTATCTGCCCTACTACAGCGAAGCGCCCTGGTTCGAGGACGATGTGCCGGCGACGTTGCCTGAGGATTTCTATTCGTCGGCCTTCATCGTCGATCAGATGATCGAGTACCTCGCGAACCCGGAGGACGACGCCGGTGAGGGCAGACGCCCCTTCTTCGCCTACCTGGGATTCCAGGCCATCCACATTCCGGTGCAGGCGCCCCGCGAATTTACGGAGCGCTACCTCGGTATCTACGATCAGGGCTGGGACGTCCTGCGCCAACGGCGTTTCGAAGGCGTCATGGAGCGGGGGCTGTTGCCTGAAGGTACGGTGATGGGCCCCATGCCTGCCGGGGTGCCCGCCTGGGATGATCTCGATGCACAGGCCCAGCGGTATGCTGCGAAGAGCATGGCCGTCAATGCCGGCATGCTGGAAGCCATGGACTTCCACATCGGCCGGCTGATGGATCATCTGCGGGCAACGGGCGAGTACGAGCGGACGCTGTTCGTGGTGCTGTCGGACAACGGCCCGGAGCCGAACCAGCCGCCGGATCTGGCGGCCATGCGCCTGTGGCTGCGTGCAGTGGGCTACAGGACGGACTATGAAACCCTCGGTGAACGGGGTTCTTATGCGGCCATCGGTCCCGGTTTCGCCAGTGCGGCAGCAGCGCCGGGGGCGTTCTTCAAGTTCCACGCTGGCGAGGGCGGCATGCGGGTGCCCCTGATCATCGCTGGTGAGGGGGTCCAGCGCGGAACGTCCCCCGCGTTCAGCTTCGTCACCGATCTGCTGCCGACCTTGCTGCAGTGGTCAGAAGTGGAAGTGCCTGATGTGGTCGAGGGCATTCCGGTGCAGACCTTCTCCGGCCGCTCGCTGCAGCCCTTGCTGACGGGCGATGCGGAGGCGGTGCATGGTCCTGACGACGTCATTGCCATGGAGGTCGGCGGCAATGTGGCGCTGTTCCGCGGCGACTACAAACTGCTGCGCAACATGCCGCCCTACGGCGACGGCAGCTGGCAGCTCCATGACCTCAGCCGCGATCCGGGTGAGACCCGTGATCTCTCGGTGACGCATCCGGAACTCATGCAGTCGATGCTCGAGGCCTTTGATGCCTATGCGGAACGGGAAGGCGTGCTGGAAATGCCGGCAGGCTACAACCCGATGCAGGAGATGGTTCGGGCGACCCGACAGCGCCAGCTCGGTCGGGCCTGGCCCTGGCTGGTGGCGGTGCCGTTGGGCGGTGTCGTGATTTTGATGTTGGGGTGGCGCGCGTGGCGCCGTCGATTCGATTCGAGGCAGGAGGCTGCATGAAGGCGCGCGATGAGCAGGACACTGCGGTGCAGTTCAAAGGTGCACCGGGCTCACCCTACACCCGCAAGATGTTGGCCCTGCTGCGCTACCGCAGGATTCCCTACCGCTTTCTGATCGGCGGCCAGGCGGAAGCCCTCGGACTGCCGAAGCCGAAGGTGGAGCTGCTGCCCACTTTCTATCTGCCCGATGGCCAGGGCGGCATCGAGGCCGTGGTGGATTCCACGCCACTGATCCGCCGCTTCGAGCAGGACTACGCCGGCCGTTCCGTGGTGCCGCCGGACCCGGCGCTGGCCTTCATCGATGCCCTGCTGGAAGACTATGCGGACGAGTGGCTGACCAAGGCCATGTTCCACTATCGCTGGTCCTACGCTGCGGACATTGCCAAGGCGGGTGCCATCCTGCCCCTGTGGCGCAATACGGCCATGCCCCCGGAGACCCATCAGCGGATGTCGCAGTTTTTCTCCGAGCGGCAAATCTCACGGCTCTACGTGGTCGGCTCCAATGCGGTGACGGCGGCGGTCATCGAGGCCAGCTATCTGCGTTTTCTGGATCTCTTCGAGGCCCTGCTGCAGCGCCAGGGCTTTGTCATGGGTGGGCGTCCGGGAAGTTCGGATCTCGGGGTCTACGCCCAGCTCACCCAGCTGGCCAAGTTCGACCCCACGCCAATGGCGCTGACGCTCGAACGGGCGCCGCGGGTATCGGCCTGGGTGGATCTGGTGGACGACCTGTCCGGCCATCCGGCGCCCGAAGATGGCTGGCTCTCGTGCGCCGATGCGCGGGACCGCCTCGGGCCGCTGCTGGGGGAGGTGGGGCGCGTTTACGCCCCTGCGCTGCTCGCCAATGCCAAGGCGCTGGCAGCCGGCGACGAGTCCTGGTCGACGACCATCGACGGCCAGCCCTGGGAGCAGCCGTCGTTTCCGTACCAGGGCAAGTGCCTGCATGGGCTCAGGCAGGCCCATGCACAGCTGCCCGAGTCGGCTCGTCAGGACGTGGCGAAAATTCTCGCTGGATCCGGCTGCGAAGCGTTGCTCACGTAGGCCCGGTCGGCCCCCCGCGATCCGCCCTGTGGGAGAGCGCTATTTCGCACAGCGAAATGCGCCGATCTGCATGGCGTTCAGCGAAGGCCATGACGCCAGCTTCGTCGAAGCGCGTCGAGATCGGCCCATTTGCCTGCGGCAAATAGGGCTCTCCCACAGC
>JAFIFL010000004.1 GCA_020832055.1 Gammaproteobacteria bacterium | reverse complement strand
ATCGGGATCGGGATCGGGATCTGGATCGAAGCAAGGGCAAGGCGACGTACCTTTGGGAGACTGCGGGATTGATTTCGATCCCGATCCCGAAGTCATCCCGTCCCGACGAAATGCGCCCACAGGGAGCGCAGCCAAGCCCCAGACTGTATTCTGTCCTCCGACCTGAGAGAGGAAGAGGACGGGAGCGCCATGCTCAACAAGTTCGACGACTATCCGATTCATCAGACTGCGGAGCCGCTAGCGTATCCGGCCACCAGCGACCGCAACGTCTACGACCGGACCTGGTTCAATGGCTATGCCAAAGACGGTTCCTATTACTTCGGCGTAGGCATGGCCATCTATCCCCACCGGGGCATCCTCGACGGCGCCTTCAGTGTGGTGGAGCCGGGTGGCCGGCAGCACTGCTTTTACGGCTCCCGTCGCGCGCCCTCGGAACGCAGCGACATGAAGGTGGGTCCCTTTCGCATCGAGGTCCTGACCCCGATGCGGCGCGCTCGGGTGGTGCTCGAGGACAACCCCAGCGGGATCACCTGTGACCTCACGTTCTCGGCCCGGACGGCGGCGATCCAGGAGAAGCACCAGACCCTCTGGAATGGTGCCCGCCGGGTCATGGACGCCACTCGTTTCGATCAGTTCGGCCGCTGGACGGGCTGGATCAGGCATCCCGACGGTGACATCCAAGTGGACGAGACGGTCTGTCTCGGCACCAAGGATCGCTCCTGGGGCGTCCGGGGCGTCGGTGAGCCCGATGCCGGCGGGGCACCCACCCGGCCCCATGGCATCTTCTTTCTCTGGGCGCCGTTGATCTGGGAAAACCATGTCTCGCACGCCATTTTCTTCGACGGTCCTCACGGTGAGGCGCTGGTGAGGGAAGGGCTCGAAGCGCCGCTTTACCCCAGCGAGTCGGCGATCCCACCGGGGACCGAGGATGGCCTCTGTGCGCGCATGGCCGATGCCCGCCACCGGGTGGAGTACCACCCGGGAACGCGATTGGCCAAGGCGGCACAGATCGATCTCGTCGACATTCACGGGAAAGTCCGGACCATCGAACTCGAGCCCATCCTGAAGTTCCAGATGAAGGGTCTCGGTTACCTGCACCCGGAGTGGGGACAGGGCATGTGGAAGGGCGAACTCGAACTCGGTGGCGAGAGCTTCGATCCCCGCCAGGTGGACAACCTCGCCCGCGAGAACCTGCACGTGCAGCAGGTCGTGCGTGCCCGGGACGGCAGCAGCGAGGGCATGGGCGTGCTCGAGCAAATCTGCATCGGGCCCTACGCACCGGCGGGCTTCACGGATTTCTTTGACGGCGCCAAGCACTGAGGCCATTCCTGCCATGACCGCAACCACTGACCTGATCCGCTATGAGAGCCATGACACCGGCGTGGCCCGCATTGTCCTCAACCGGGGCGATGTAGGTAATGCCCAGAACAAGGCGCTGATCTACGCGCTCAATGATGCCTTCGACCGGGCCGCTCATGACGACGCCGTGAAGGTCATCATCCTCGCGGCCGAGGGCAAGCATTTCTCCACCGGCCACGATATGCGCGACCGCAGCCCGGTCGCCGACTTCGAACCCATCGGCAACTGGGGCGGCTTCGGCCTGCCCGGTGCGGAAGGCCACATGGCCTTCGAGCACGAACTCTATCTGGGCATGTGCTGGCGCTGGCGCAACCTGCCCAAGCCGACCATTGCCGAAGTTCAGGGCAAGGTGATTGCCGCCGGGCTGATGCTGATGTGGGTCTGCGATCTGGTGATCGCGGCCGACAATGCCAGCTTCTCTGACCCCGTGGTGGCCTTCGGCGTCAACGGCGTGGAGTACTTCGCCCATCCCTGGGAGGTGGGCGTGCGCAAGGCCAAGGAAATGCTGTTCACGGGCGAGGCCATCAGTGCCGAAGAAGGCCGGACCCTGGGCATGGTCAATCGTGTCGTGCCCCTGGCCGACCTGCCGGCGCGGACGATGGCGCTGGCCGAGCATATCGCCCAGCGCCCGAGTATCGGCCTGAAGCTCGCCAAGCAATCCGTGAACCAGATGCAGGATGCCCAGGGCATCTGGACGGCACTGCAGGCGGCCATGTCCCTGCAGCAGCTTGGCCATGCCCACAATCGCATCGTGCACGGCTACCCGGCTGATCCGGCAGGCGCGAAGGTGATCCGGGAGCAGGCCAAGAAGGCCGTTTGACTGGCCGGTTTCACTCATGAGTCTCTCTGGACTGGGTACCGCGGCGCGTTGGCGGTACGCGTTGAAACCGGCGAGCTGGCCCAAGCTGCTGGTGCCGATGGTGCTCGGGCAGGCGCTCGGCGTCCTGGCCTCGGGCGCGGTGTCCTGGCCCGCACTGCTGTTGGGCGTCGTGTTCACCCTGTTACTGGGCACGTTCATCGTGCTCATGAATGACTGGGGTGATCAGGAGGTGGACGCCATCAAGCGGCGAATGTTTCCTGACGGCTGCTCACCGAAGACGATACCGGACGGCATTCTGCCGGCGCGGGCGCTGCTGCGGGTGGGGGGGCTGGCCGGGCTTGGCGCGGTGCTGGTGGCCTACCTGCTGGGCATCTGGATCGAGCGTCCCTGGTTGGGCTGGCTGGGGCTGGGGTGTGTGCTCACTTTTGTGGCCTACAGCCTGCCGCCGCTTGCATTGAACTACCGGGGTGGTGGCGAGGCCCTCGAGGCATTCGGGGTCGGTTTTCTGCTGCCGCTGTTTCATGGCCATGCCCAGGCGGGCGTGTTTTGGGCTCCCGAATGGTGGGTCCTGGCGGGTTTCGTTGCCTTGTCGCTGGCCAGCGCCCTGGCCAGCGGACTCGCCGACGAAGACAGTGATCGCGCCGGGGGCAAGCGCACTCTGGCGACCGCGGCAGGCAACACCGTCACCCGTCGCATTACGGCGTTCCTGGTCCTTTTGGGTGCCGGGCTCTGGCTGCTGGCGAGTCTGTGGATGCCTGCCCTGCCGCTGTGGGCTATGGTGCCTGCGGTGTTGGCGGTTCTTGGGTTTTTCATGGGCATGATGCGCGTCAGTTCACGAGCCACGACCGGGGCGTTCCGGGCGCAGGGTGAGTACAAGCAGTGGCTGCACCGGGCCATCTGGTCCGGCGCCCTGCTGGTGGCCGCCGGACTGGTCTTGGCTGCAATCGGAGCAGACTCATGACGGACCGCCCGGCAGCGGATTGGATGCGGGCCATGCAGGCCCTCGACGAGGAGCTCGAAGCCAGGATCGGCGTGCCCGCTTCGTTGGCTCCGGGGCGCCCCCGGGCCGAATCGCTGTCCTCCATTGCCAGGGAACTGGTGGGGCAGCGCGAGCGAGCCTGGCAGGATGCCTTCGTGGAGGCCTCGACCACCGTCCTGCACTCGCTGGTGGAACACTTTCCCGGCAACCTCTACTGGGACCTGGACTTCCTGCTGGCGGCGCTGCTCGAAGAGTCCGAACAGCCGGAGGACCTGCTCGACCGGGCCGCCGCAGTGGCACGGCTGCAGGAACTGTTCGGCTGCCGGTCGGTGATCGCCTTCCGTTATCTGCATGACTTCACTTACGGTTTCGACTGGGCGCGCTGGATGGCCCGGAAACCGGCCGAGCGGGCCGGCATCGGTCCGTTCTCGATCACCTTCCTCTGCCACATCGAGCGTCGCGGTCACGAGATTGCCGCCGCCATTGCCGCCGGCGATGCCCGTTTTCCGCGCTTGCAGCCCGGTGAATTTCGCAACCCCTTTCCTTTCTCACGCTCGCCACAGCACGAAGCTCATCTGCTGACGGATCTTGCCGGCCGCGACCTGATTCCGGTGTATGCCTGGTGCACCACCGCACGTCCACGCTTCGATCTGCCATTCGCGGCCTTGCGGGAAGAGCGCGCCCGGGCCCTCGGTCTGCCACCCGGTCCCGGGCAGGGCGGATGATTATCAGGTTGCGGGCCTGGCTGCAGGCATCGCGCCTGCCATCCCAGGTCTACCTGTTCCTGCCGCTGCTGCTCGGCCAGCTGCTGGCCTGGCGCGTCACGGGGGAGTGGAGCTGGCTGGTGTTCGTGCTGGTGCAGGCTTTCGGCGTGTTCGATCAGCTCTACATCGTCTACGCCAATGATGTTGCCGACGAAGACACCGATCGCGACAACACCACCGCGACGCCCTTCTCGGGCGGCTCCAGGGTGCTGGTGGAGGGCGTGCTGTCCTCGGCAGTGCTGTTGCGGGCGTCATGGCTCATGGTGGGTCTGGCACTGGCGAGTACGGTGTTGATCGGTGTGGTCACCAGCCACTGGCTGCCGCTGCCGTTGGCCATGCTGGGGATCGCGCTGTTGTGGGCCTACAGCTTCCCGCCTCTGCGCCTGTCCTATCGCGGTGGCGGCGAGTTGCTGCAGACGCTGGGGCTCGGTGGTGTGCTGCCGTTGCTGGCGTTCTCAGCCCAGGCCGGGGATCTGGCCGGATTTCCGTGGCTGCTGTTCGCTGTCCTGCTGCCGCTGAACCTGGCCACCGCCATCGCCACGGCGCTGCCGGATGCACCCTCCGATGCCCGCGCCAACAAGCGGACCCTGGTGGTGAAGTACGGGGCAGGTCCGGCGCGGCGCTTCATCCTCGTGCTGGCGGCGGGTGCACTGGTACTGCACCAGCTGTTCGTGCACGACGCGCTGGCCCTGACGTACGTGCCGGTGTGGTGGATCCTCGGCCTTCCAGGCATGGCGTTGCTGATCGCCATGGCCCTGCATCACCGCGCGGAGCCTGGCACCCGGATTCTCAGTGTGTTTCTGTTCCTGGTGATTCTGGTGAACGTGGCCTACGTGGCGGGGCTGGCCTGGCTGTTGCTGTAACCGGGAGTCGATGGCACCCATGTTGCGAGTGATCTGCCGTCGTTCCAGTCGTCATCCGGTTGTCCATGGGAGGAGTGCACGATGCCCAAAATGCTGCCGTTTCGAGCCACCACCGCCTCTGGCAATACCTTCGACTTCGAGTTCCCCCTGCACGCGGACACGGCCAACCCGGCTCAGGTCTCGAATCTGATCTCAGCGCTGCTGCAGACCCTCGATCGGGAGATTCAGATTCAGGGCGAAGTGGGCAACGGCGACCTGCTGCAGGCGTTGGCCATGACGCTGGCGGTCCGGGTGCGGATGCTCGGAGCGCGCTCGGCCAGCGTCGACGAGATGGTGGAGCAACTGCTCGGGACGGCTCTGGACGCCCGGGTCGAGCCGGCAATGGGCAATCAGGATCCGAATGTCCCGCGACCGCTGCACTGAGAGGCGTCTTTCCGGTTGCGGCGGAAGGGATACGGGTCGCCGAGGAAGTCTTCGACCGCCCGGAATGATCGCCTTGTCGGAACACCATGGGTATTGCGGGCTCGCGGTTTGCCGGCCTTGGATTGGCCCGTTCCGGGCGCCCACGGCCACCCATTCCGGGGCAGTCGGATCTGCCGTATGATCGCGCACTCACTTCGTTACGAGCGATGCCTTCATGCCAACGCAGGGTCCATGGATCGGTGCCGGGTTGCTGGCGATCGGTATGGTCGTTGCCAGCCTGATTCTCGGCGCAGCGGTTCGGGATTTCCGCATCAGCGACCGCCATGTGGAGGTCAAGGGTTTCTCGGAGCGGGAGGTCGCGGCCGATCTGGCGATCTGGCCGATCAACTACCAGCTGGGAGCCGGCAGCCTGGAAGAACTTCGCCGGCAGATGCAGGCCGCCGACGACTCGGTGGTGGGCTTTCTGAAGGATTACGGCTTTGCCGATGATGAGATCAGCCGCAACCCGCCGCGCATCAGCGACCTGTGGATTCACGCCCATGGCGAACATCGACCCGCCAACCGCTATACGGCCGAACGCGGTCTGACGCTGAGGACACGTCAGGTGGACGCGACTGTGCGCGCCCTGCAGGACTCGGCGGAACTCGTGAGCAAGGGCGTTCTGCTGACGCCCAACTGGGGTCAGGCAGCGCAGTTTCTGTTCACGGGTCTGGACGACCTCAAGCCGGCGATGATCGCCGAAGCCACCGCCGATGCGCGCCGGGCGGCGAGCCAGTTTGCCGCCGACTCCGATGCGCGCATCGGTCCGATCCGCTCAGCGCGCCAGGGCTTCTTTTCGATCACCGAACGAGACCCTTCGACCCCGGAGCTCAAGCTGGTGCGGGTCGTGACCACGATCGAGTACATCCTGGAGTAACCTGGCCGGCCTGTTGCGGGCGCCTGCCAGCTATCCGCTGACCGGGCCATGGACACCTTCGCTCGAGGAAGATCCCGAAGTCTGCCCTGCGCTCAGTCGGAGCGCAGGCGCCTTTCGAGGTCGTCCAGGCGTTCGCCGGTGGTTCCGGCATCACGCGCTTCGGCGAGTGCCTGATCGGGGTCGACGCCCTGGCGGATGCGGTGCAGCGCCCAGACCTCGCCGGCGCGGTTTCCGCTGGCGCAGTGAAGCAGGACCTTCTCGCCTGCTGCGCGGGCAGCTTCGAGTGTTGCGCCCACTTCGTCCACCAGTGACTCGGGTGCCGGATCCCGGCCGAGGGGGAAGTTCTCGTAACGCAAACCCTGAGCCTCGGCTTCCTCGCGCGTCTCCTCGATGCCTTCCGCCGCCGTTCGCAGATCGATCACGAGGCCGCCGCCGGCTTCGGCAAAGGCGGCAAGCTCAGCCTGATTCGGCGGCCCGCCGATCCGGACGTCCGAGGTCGGCTCGCTGAATGCGCCGGCCGCCGAGAGCAGCGGCAGGGCGAGCAGGATGCTGACGACCCAGGCCGATCTAACAGGTCCACCAGTGATTCGGATAGCCACGCACTGCCTCCCTTTTCGAGTCTGGCCGGCGGCAGATTGCCGTTTCCCGGGTGCAGCTCATGGTCGTGATGATACGGCGCACTCCCACGAGTGCAACGCCTCTTCGACCTTCGGGAAGAGAAACAGGCGGCTGAAATCTGCGGTTCCGAGCCTTGCCTGCAGGCGCACGGGCGCTGCGTTCTGGCCATCGAGCACCGCCGCGGCGGACGGCCCGATCGCGAGCGCGAGGGCGGCCTTCGGAACCGGGACGCAATGTGGCGGTGCAAGGATGCTGAGCCGCCGGGATGCCCGCTGTGCCGTCCGTACGGCTGTCAGGAGTTCGGAACAGCTGACCGGGTTCGGGCTGCAGACGTTCACCGCGAAGACCGGTGAATCGTCATCGGCGAACCGACCGGTGTGCTCTGCAAGCTCGGCGATCACTCGCGCTGCGTCGCCGACGTGAATCCAGGAGACCCGCTGCTGCCCCGACCCGAACCTCGACGCGCCGAAGGCCGTTGCACGCTGAAGGTGTGGCAGCAGGCCGTCGCCCTGACCGAGGACCATCCCGATGCGCAGGTTCGCGACGTGGGGCAAGGTCTGACCCGAGGCAGCTGGCGGGTCGGCGAGCCTGGCGGCAGCGGTTTCGAGATCGCGGCAGCAGGCGATCCGGAACGCGCGCCCACGCCTGATGGCGGCGGGTTCGGTGATCCGATCAGGCGTTCCTGCACGCGGCAACGCAGGATCTTCAGCGTCGATGTGGCCTGAATCGACATCCGACTGCGGATGCGCCCCCTGATGGCCGTAGATGCCCACTGCCGAGGCCTGCAGCATGGCTGCGGGGAAGGCCGCGGCAGGCAGGCGAGCTGAGGCGATGTCTTCGCGCAGCAGCCCAAGGAGTTTCTCGACGACGGTGATGGCTGCAAGGCGACTCTCCACGATCGTCTGCATGGTCCGCGAAGACCAGCGCTTGCTGCCGGGATTCTCGCCGGCGAGATTGATGACGACGACACGAGGGAGGGTCGAACTGCGGGCAAGGACGTCGCGCAATGCGGCCGCGGCTGCGTCCTTGGCATCAGGATGCCAGGCCACTTCCGAGTAGCGAGGGGTGTCGAAACACGCGCGGGGCGCAGGCCTGGGTCTGCGGCTCGGCACCGTGACCTGCCATCCACGTTCCAGCAGTTCCGCGCACACCTTGCGGCCGAGGAAGCCGGTGCCTCCGAACACGATGGCATGCTGCGTCGGCGAAGCGTCGGCCGAGCCGTACCGCTCCGGGAAGCAGGATGGGTTCGGGGCGAATTCGCCGCGGTAGGCCATGAGCAGCTGCCCACCCAGAACTGCAGGGAGTTCGATGCGTCCGTCGAAGCGCCACCCGGGGCGGTGTCCGTCAGCCGCCGGCATTGAGGTGATTTCCTCCTCGATCCACGCGCTTCTCGGCTGCAGCCAGGCGGGCAGGGGCAGTTTCACGCGATCGGCGATCCAGATACCTGCCGACTCGAAGGTCACCGCGCGCACAGGGGTGGGACGGTCGGCAGCACCGTGTCGGGTTGCGTCCGTGACGCGATAACCGAACCGTACGAGGCGGTCGAAGGCGCCGCCGATACCTTCAGTGAGCAGCAGGCCCTTGGCGCCGCCGCTGCGGCCGAGATGGCGCACGCGGCTCATGGTAGTGGCGAAAGCGATGGCGCCGAAGCGCCGGGTCCAGCGCTCACGATCCCCATCGATGGGGATGACGGAGGCCTCGAACGGCGCGTCGCTCATCGCTGGTGGCAGCCTCGCCGTCGTGGCGATGAGTCGCGCCAGCCAGCCGCTGCCGATCTCCACGGTCACACTTCCCGAGCCGCGCCCGCCCGCTGTCAGGCGCCGGAAATCCTGGGCGGGTTTCGGAATACACCGTTCGAACGCCTCCCTGCCCATCACTGCTTCCACGACGGGAAGACAAACACCCGGATGTTCCCAGGTCATCCGGCGGCGTCCGCCGCCCAGGGAACGCGTGACCACGGCTTCGAAAATCCGCGCCGTCGTCTCCGGCAGCAGTCTGGCCGGCAGCACCATGGCCGCGTCACGCAGTCCGGACAGGGGCGGGCGCAGCTGGCCGACGGTCGCGATGCTGTCGGCGAGAGTCTGCACGGTCCGCGCCCGGGGTTTGCGCGCCGCCTCGTAGCGGTCGACCGCAGCGCGCAGTTCACGGCGCCACAGCGCGTGACGGGCATCGTCGCGCACCCCTGGCATGGCTGCCGCCTTGGCTGCACAACTGAGCTGAACCGCGAGCTCAGCCGCGTCTTCGATGCTCAAGCCTGCGCCCTGGGCCAGATTCGGCGCCGTGGCGTGGCAGGCGTCGCCGAGCAGCACGACGTTGCCGGCTGCGTTGCTCCATGGGAATCGTGTCACATCGCGGATCTTGTAGATGTCGGTGCGCAGGATCTCCTCTGCCCGGGTCAACCGCAGCAGTTCGCCGACGTCCAGCCGCTCCTCGGGCTGCGCACCGGTCTGCGGACCCTGCCAGCCCTGCAGCTGGTCGATCAGCCATGCCCGTTCGCGCTCGCCCAGCACGTGGGCGCCACGGCGCGCTTCGAGTCCGCGATGGCCGATGGGCACCGCCGCGAACCAGAACACCGAAGGTTCCTGGAGTGGTACGTATCCGAAGCGGATGCCATCGCTCCAGCATTCGAAGGTCTTGGCATGCCAGGCCTTTTCGGGTGCCCGCGTTGCCGCCGGTATCGAGCTGCGGAAGTAGGTATAGCCGCAGTGGTGTGGCAAGCCGCGGATGGCGTCCAGATGCAGGGTGCTGCGTACGCGGGAGTGAATGCCGTCGGCGCCGACGACCAGATCGGCGGCAATGGGGCCCCCCTTTGAGGTGACGTGGACATCGACCCGCAGCGTTTCGTCAAAGGCCGACAAGCGCTCGCAGGTCGCGTTCGCAAGGACCTCGACACCCTCGCTGGCGCATCGCGCCATGAGCACGCCGAGCAGCGCCGAGCGTTCGACGCAGAGGATGGGGAAGCGTGTCGGGAAGTTCTGCGAAGGTTCCGCGAGTATTCGACCGTGACGGTTGCAGTAGGCTGGCCGCGACATGAAGCGCCCCCGCTCGCGCAGCGCAGCGAGCGCGCCGATGTGCTCCAACACCTGCTGTGAGGGTGGCCAGAGTCCCAGGCCGCCGCCAAGTCCGGCGCGAACAACGTTGGCTTCCCGCTCCAGGACGGTGACATCGAAGCCGGCGCGTCGGGCAGCCACGGCAAAGGTCAGGCCCCCGATGCCGCCGCCGATGACCACGATCTTCTTCAACGGAAATCCATCTGCAGGCTTTCCTGGCAGGCGAAACCTCGTCCTGGAAGATGCAGATCGCAGGCGGAAGATGTTGCCGCTGAAGCGACCGGGGCGGTGATCTTAAGCTCGCCGCACTTTGGCCCCTCGCTGGCGAGCCGGACGACGCGGGGCGGTTTCGTGGGGAGGCGGGGCATACGGATTGGGAGCGTGGCGGAACGGTTGCCAATGGGATGAGCATGTCCCGAGGTGACGGCGGCGTCAACGAGACACACTCGCCGCGCCATGCAACCTGGGTTGGAGTGCCCATTCCGGCACCGAAAATGTCGCGCTAAGCCTTCGAAACAGGCTCGCTAAGGGAAGGAAGGCAGGAGAATCAAGCAGTTGCGGTGGTCTGACATCGGCGAGCCCGTATCTCTATGCCGGGGCGGCGCGCGACCTCGTCAAGCTAGGTTCTCCGCCCCATCCCCGTGTTTGCCGTTCCGTGTACCCTGTGGCTTCTTACTGGTTGGGCAGCGCTGCACATGGATCAAGAGAAGAGACAGGAGATCGCCAGACAGATTCAGGACGTACTCCCGGCACCGGAAAACATCCGCGAAGATTGGCACAACCTGATCATCGACACGGTGCTCGACCGGGTGTGGGATCGCCCAGGCCTGTCACAACGAGACAAGAGCCTGGTGACTGTCTCGGTCCTCACAGCACTGAACATGCCTCATGAATTGAAGCTGCACATTCAACGTGGCCTTGCGAATGGCTTGAGCCATCAGGAAATCAGCGAGGCGATTCTGCACATCGCGGCTTACGGCGGCTTTCCGGTTGCGGTGGAAGGCATGCGGGTTGCCAAGGAAGTCTTCGACGGGCCGGAATGACCGCCGGGGCAGAAGACCATCGGCATGAGCCCCCCGCGAGGCAGGGTTGTGCTGAGTGCTTCGGCAGTCCGTTTCTCAGCCGCCGGCGACAAAATCCCGGTGGCCGTCGCGGAGATCCTCCACGGCAGCCTCGAGCAGGCGGGCACCGTCTGCCGGCGTCGCACGCGAAGGATCGGACCCCATGCGGCCATCAGGGAAGCGTGTCCGGTAGTCGGCCGCATCACGAAACCGGCCGTTGGGCGCCACCTTCGGCGACATGGTGACGGATTTCACCTGGTCTGGATGGGCGTGATAAGTCAGCGCCACCTCGTTGGCGGTGGCGTGCTGACCATTGCTGTCCCCGTACAGTTCCCGGGTGAGCGACATGACGCGTCGACCCATGAACCAGTTGCCGAGACGCAGATGCGTCGGTGCCGGTTCGCCGCGGAAGCTGTAGTCGCCATAGATCTCGGCAAAAGCCGCCTGCACCGTGGCAATGTTGCCGCCGTGGCCATTGTGGAACAGCACGTGGGTGAAACCGTGCCGCGTCAAAGAGGCCACCACGTCGCGGATCACCGCGATCAGGGTGGTGGGTCGCAGCGCGACGGAGCCGGCGAAGCCGAGGTGGTGCTGGGCGACGCCGATCCCGAGGGTGGGTCCGATCATCACGCTGTCCCGCTCCCCGAAGGTGCGGGCGACGATCTCCGGACAGATGGCGTCGGTGCCGATGAGGCCGTTGGGGCCATGCTGCTCGTGGGAGCCGATGGGAATGATGATGTCCGTTCTATGGCCCAGATAGGCCTGTACTTCCTGCCAGCTTGAGAGGTCGAGTCGCATGGTGATTCCTTGCCCGCTGTGCTCGGGTGGCTGCTTCAAAGATTGATGGACGCACCCGGTCCCAGCGGCAGATCGAACACCACCCACACCGTCAGCAGGCCCATCCACGCCAGCATCAGCGCGATGGAGTAGGGGATCATGGTGGCGATGAGGGTGCCGAGGCCGGCGCGCTTGTCGTATTGCTGGGCGAAGGCCAGCACCAGGGCGAAGTAGGGCATCAGGGGCGTGATGATGTTGGTCACCGAATCGCCGATCCGGTAGGCCATCTGGGTGGCCTCCGGAGAGATGCCGAGCAGGTAGAGCATGGGGATGAAGACTGGGCCCATGATGGCCCACTTGGCACTGGCGCTGCCGATGACCAGATTGATGCCCGCGGCCAGCACCACGAAGATCAGCAGCAGGGGCAGCGTGCCGGGATCGATGGCGGCCAGGATCTGGGAACCGCCAATCGCGGTGATCACGCCCAGGTTGGTCCAGCCGAACCAGGCCACGAACTGGGAGGCGAAGAACATCAGCACCAGATAGACGGCCATGGTTTCCATGGTCCTTTCCATGCTGCGGATGACCTCGCCGCCATCGGCAAAGCTTCCCGACAGTCGGCCGTAGGCGGCACCGCAGAGTGCGGCCCACAGGGCGATGACCACGACGATCCCATTGATGAAGGGCGAGCGCATGATGCTGCCGGTGGCGGGGTCGCGCAGGGCGCCGTCGGCGGGCAGCAGGCCGAGCAGAATCAGCCCGAGCAGGACGAGGGTGACGACGCCGGCACCGATGAGACCGCGCCGCTCCGCCGTCGGGTCGCCGGCAGGTTCGTCAGCCACCTGGATGTCCTCGGGCAACTCCGCTGGCGCGAGCCGTCTCTCGGTGATGAACTCGGTCACCAGGGTGACGACGATGGCGATCAGAATGGTGGAGGCGATGATGAACCACCAGTTGCCCGCCGCCGTGACTTCGTACTCGGCGTCCACCAACCTCACGGATTCTGTCGAGATCCCGGCCAGCAGGGCGTCCAGAGGGCCGATCAGCAGGTTGGCCGAGAAACCTGCCGAGACGCCCGCAAATGCGGCGGCGATGCCGGCGATGGGATGGCGGCCGGCAGCGATGAACACCAGTGCGGCCAGGGGGATGAGCACCACGTAGCCGGAATCCGCCGCCAGGGAGGACAGGACTCCCGCGAGCACGACGAAAAAGGTCAGCATGCTCACCGGCGCCGCCAGTACCAGCCGGCGCAGCAGGACGTCGAGCAAGCCGGAGCGTTCGGCGATGCCGATGCCGAGCATGGCCACCAGTACGGTGCCAAGCGGGGCGAAACCGGTGAAATTGGTGACGGTGCCGGCCAGGATGCGCCGGATACCCTCTCCCGAGAGCAGGTTCACCGCCTCGATGCGTTCGCTGGTGACCGGGTGGACGGCGCTGGCGCCGAACAGGGCCGCGATGGCGGACAGGATCAGCACCCCCAGCGCCATCCAGCCGAACAGCAGGGCAGGATGGGGCAGTCGGTTGCCCGCGACCTCGATAGCGTTCAGGATGCGCCCGAGCCGTCCTGGAGTCGCCGTGTCCGCTGTCGTGCTGCCCCCGTCCTGCGTCATGCCCAGCCTCCGTGATGGCATGCCCCCGCACGCCCGGGCTCACCATAGCGGCCCGGCTTCGTTGCCAGCAAGCGGGCATTGCCTGTGAGCCTGACGCCGCGGCGTGGCCGCGTCGGCATCATCGCCAATCCCATGGCGGGGCGCGACGTCCGCCGGTTGGCGGCGCGCGCTTCCGAGGTCACCCATCAGGCCAAGCGCGACATGGTGGCGCGGATCGTCGCCGGCGCGGATGCGGCCGGGATCGGCGGCATCGTGGTGCAGGCCGAACCGTTCCGGATTGCCACCGGCGCGGTGGAGTCGATGGAACTCGGGGCCAGCATTCATGTCGTCGGCCAGGACCGCGTCCGCTACCACAATGGACCCGAGGATACGGTGGCAGCCGTTCAGGCCATGCGTGAACTCGGCGTCACGGCACTGGTGGTCTTAGGGGGCGACGGGACCAATCGCATCATAGCCCAGGCTTGGCCGGATGCGGCGCTGGTACCGGTGTCCACGGGCACGAACAACGTCTTTCCGAAGCTGGTGGAACCGACCCTGGCGGGAGCCGCGGCGGCGCTGGTGGCGGCAGGCAGGGTGCCGCTGCATGCCCACGCCCGCCGGGTGAAGGTGATCCGGGTCCGCCCCTACGAGGGTGAGGCCACCCTGGCGCTGGTGGATGCGGTGCTGCTGCGTGACGACTTCCGCGGCAACCTGCTGCCGGTGGAACCGACCAAGATCGATCGCATTCTGCTCACCGTCGCGTCGCCTGCCGCTGTGGGCATGTCCCCGGTAGGCGGTCTGGTGGCCCCGGTCAGCGCGGAGGAGGAAGGCGGGCTGCTGGTCACCTGCAATCGCAGCAGCAAGGATCGCCGGCTTCTGGTGCCGATCTCACCGGGGCTCTATCGGGAGGTCCGGGTGGCCCAGGCGCATCGGGTCGCCGCCGCGGTGACGTTATTATTCGAAGGGCCCGGGGTGATTGCGCTGGACGGTGATCGGGAATTGAAGCTTGGAGCACGCCAGCGGGCGCGGCTGCACGTGGAGCGCACAGGTCCGCGGCTGATCGATGTCGACGCTGTGCTCAGGCGCGCGGCCCAGGATGGATTGTTCGGTTGACGGCAACTTTGCGAATCATTGCATGGCGTCAGAACGCATCAGACCTAGTCAGGGGATATCCATGATCGTCAAACCGCGAGTTCGGGGATTCATCTGTACCACCGCCCATCCCATCGGCTGCGCCGCCAACGTGGCGGAGCAGGTGCGTTACGTCCGCGAACGGCCATCGTTGTCGAAGGGGCCGAAGAACGTGCTGGTGATCGGTGCCTCCGGCGGCTACGGCCTGCCATCGCGGATCACCGCGGCATTCGGGTCCGGGGCAGCCACGCTCGGGTTGTCGTTCGAGAAGCCGCCCACGGACACCAAGACCGCGTCGGCTGGCTGGTACAACAACCGCGCCTTCGACAAGCTCGCGGCGGAAGCGGGGCTGTGGGCGAAGACTCTGGACGGGGATGCCTTCTCCGATGAGATGAAGGCCGAGACCATCGACCTCATCAAGCGGGAGATGGGGCCCATAGACCTCGTCGTCTACAGCCTGGCCTCACCCGTGCGCAAGGATCCGGACACTGGCGAGTTGTACCGCAGTGCGATCAAGCCACTGGGGCAGACTTTTCACGTCAAGACCCTGAACGTGGACAAGGCCGAAGTGCACGAGGTGGATCTCGAACCTGCCAACGACGAGGAAACCGAGGCCACGGTGAAGGTCATGGGCGGTGAGGACTGGGAGCGCTGGATGAACGCCCTGGCGGGGGCCGGCGTCCTGGCGCCCGGTTGCCGGACCGTGTCCTACACCTACATCGGCAGCGAACTCACCTGGCCGATCTACTGGCACGCCACCCTGGGCAAGGCCAAGGAGGACCTCGACCGGGCGGCGAGGGCCATCGGCAAGCGCCTTGTCGATGTCGGGGGCGACGCCAAGGTGGCGGTGCTCAAGTGCGTGACCACCCAGTCCAGTGCAGCGATACCCGTGGTGCCCCTGTACGCCTCGCTGCTGTTCAAGGTCATGAAGGAACAGGGCAGTCACGAGACCTGCATGGAGCACGTGCAGCGGCTGTTCGAGACCCAGCTCTACGGGGATGGTGAGCAGCGTCTCGACGAGGAGCGTCGCATCCGGGTCGATGATCGCGAACTTTCCGATCAGGTTCAGGACGAGGTGAAGCAGCGCTGGCCCCGGGTGACCACGGAGAACCTCGACGAGCTGACCGATTTCGCCGGCTTCCGCTATGATTTTCTGCGCATCTTCGGTTTCGGCGTCCCCGGGGTGGACTACGAGGCGGAGGTGGACCCGCAGAGCATCGAACCGCTGGCCTGAACGCAGTCGCTCCCGGGCCTGCACCCAAGGACCACGGAATCGCATCCGTCCGTGCACTCGGGCAAGCTGTACGGACTGCCTGAAGCTGCC
The DNA here is from genome assembly GCA_020832055.1 of Gammaproteobacteria bacterium. Taxonomy (GTDB): domain Bacteria; phylum Pseudomonadota; class Gammaproteobacteria; order Pseudomonadales; family Azotimanducaceae; genus SLTB01. The sequence goes on along the minus strand of JAFIFL010000004.1, from coordinate 35,983 downwards.
GGGGGATGAGCATTGGCCTGGATCGACACCGCATTCAATGCGTTCTCGAACTTCGTCTGGGGCTATCTGGTCCTGTGGCTGCTGCTCGGCGCCGGCTTCTGGCTGCTGTTCTACTCCCGAGGGCTGGCCTACCGTCATTTCAATCACTCCTTCCAGCTCCTCACCGGGCGCTGGGACAGCAAGCATGACCCGGGCGACATCACCCACTTCCAGGCCCTGTCCGCCGCGCTGTCGGGGACGCTGGGCCTCGGCAACATTGCCGGCGTGGCGGTGGCGATCTTCGTCGGTGGCCCGGGTGCGATTTTCTGGATGTGGCTGACCGGTCTGCTCGGCGTCACGATCAAGTTCTTCACCTGCTCCCTGGCCATCATGTACCGCGGTCGCGATTCCATGGGCGTGCTGCAGGGTGGACCCATGTACGTGATCCGCGAGGGCCTGCCCAAGCGCTGGTATCCGCTGGCGGTGTTCTTCGCGGTGGCGGCCATGTTCGGCACCCTGCCGGTGTTCCAGGTCAATCAGCTCACCCAGATCGTTCGTGACGTCATCGCGGTACCCCAGGGCTGGGCCTCGGCGGACGCCCACTTCGGCTTCGATCTCGGCTTCGGCATCATGGTGGCGCTGGTGGTCGGCGCGGTCATCTTCGGTGGCATCAGCCGGGTCGGCTACACGGCCGCCCGCATCGTGCCGTTCATGGTCCTGCTCTATCTCGGTGCCTCGCTGTGGATTCTTGCCATGAATGCCGGTGCGATTCCTGCGGCGTTCGCGCTGATCTTCACGGATGCCTTCACCGGTCAGGCTGCGGCCGGCGGCCTGCTCGGAGCGCTGCTGATCGGGGTCCGGCAGGGCGCGTTCTCCAACGAGGCGGGCATCGGCAACGAATCCCTGGCCCACGGTGCGGCACGGACTCAGGTGCCGGTCCGCGAAGGGCTGGTGGCCATGATCGGCCCGGTGGTGGATACGCTGATCGTCTGTACCGCGACGGCACTGGTCATTCTGGTCACCGGCGTCTGGGAAACGGGGACCGACAGCGGTGTGACCATGACTGCCCAGGCCTTCGAGAGCGCCATCGGTGCGGCGGGCCCGTGGCTGCTGGTGGTGCTGGTGGTGTTCTTCAGCGTCAGCACCATGTTCACGTTCTGGTATTACGGGGCGAAGTGCCTGGGCTTTCTGGTCGGGGCCGAGCATCAGCACTACTACCGCTGGTTCTACGTGCTGTTGGTGGTGGTGGGCTCGGTACTGTCCATCGACGCCGTCGTGGGACTCATCACAGGCATGTACGGCCTGATGGCCATACCCACCGTGATCTCCACGCTGCTGCTGGCGCCGAAGGTGCTGGCCCATGCCCGGGACTATCTCGACCGCACTGACGCCGAACGCGCCGCCTGGCAACGCCGGGAGCTCGAAAATCTCTAGCGTCCGGGGGGGGGGGCGGAAACGTGCTGCGGACAGGTCCGCTCGCACGGGGTCCCGCATGGCTGTCGGAGCACCCTCGAAGGGCGGGTCAGAGCGTCCTGAAGCGGAAGTGGACGAACAGGCGGCCGTGGTTGTCCCGGTCCTTGTCGAGCCGATGGTAGCGGGCCTTGATGTCCTTGCGGTCGAGGAAGCGCAACACTCGCTTCTTGAGCTGGCCGCTGCCCTTGCCCGGGATGATTTCCACGGTGGTGATCTTGCGGCGTTCGGCCTCGTCCATCACCCGCTCGAGTTCCGCTTCGATCTGCCCGCCCTTGTTGAAGATGGGGTGCAGGTCGAGGGTCAGCTTTGCGCCCATGCCTGTTTGGCTCCTTTGCTTCTGCCCCTGGCTGCTCAGGGCGCGTGGCTGTCAGTCCGGTGCGACAGGGCCGTTGGTTAGAATCCTCTCGTTGTTCGACTGACGGAGACACTATTGTGCTACTCGATACCCGCAATCTGGAAGCCGATGCCCGCGAGATGCGCGATGCCCTGAAGCTGCATGAGATTCCCAGGGCGCTGAACATCATCGATCGCGTATCTCCGCTGCGGACGGCGCGTCTGCTTGCCGAGGCACCCAAGGATACGCTGGTGCCTTTTCTTTCGGGGCTGGAACACGAACGCGCCGCGCTGATCGTCGAGCACTGTGCCCCGAGTCTGGCGGCACAGTTCCTCTCCGAAGTCGAAGTCGATCGGGCCGGCAGCATTCTCGCTGAGATGCAGATTGAGCGGGTCGTGGACCTGCTCAGGCATCTGAATGTCGACCTGCGTGAGGCCCTGCTTGGGCAGCTCGAGGCCGGCTATCGTCAGCAGGTGGAGACCCTGGCCGCCTTCCCGAAGGGGTCCTGCGGCGCAGTCATGTCGCCGTACTTCCTCGCCGTGGAGGAAACCGCGCACGTCGAGGAGGTCATGGAAGCGGTCCGGGGTGCCACCCACACGCCGCAGCGGGTGCCCTACGTCTACATCGTCAAGGAGAGCGGCAAACTGGCCGGGGTCATCTCCCTGCGGGATTTGATCATTGCCAACCCGACCCGCCCCATCAGTAGCGTCATGACCACCGACGTGGTGGCAGTGCGTACCCGGGATGACGCCGAAGACGCGGCGCGGCGGATCCGTTCCCGGCATCTGAAGATGATGCCGGTGGTGGATGACAGCGACATCCTGCGCGGTGTGCTGACGATTGATCGCGCCATGGAGATCCTGGCTGCTGAGCTTTCCGACGACTTCGTGTCATTGAATGCAGCTTCGCCGGATGAGTCCTTCTTCACGCCGCCGCGGGAAGCGGTAAAGAAGCGTCTGCCCTGGATGGCAGGTAACGTTTTTCTCAATCTCGGCGCGGTCATGGTCATCGCCAGCTTCGAGGAGACCATCGTCGCAGTCGCGATCCTTGCGGCCTTCCTGCCGATGATCACCGACATGGGGGGCAACGTCGGCATTCAGGCCCTGTCGGTGGCCATCCGCAGCATGGCGCTTGGCGAAGCCCGCATTGGTGACATGTGGAAGGCCGTGCACAAGGAGGTGATGATCGGGCTGTTCAATGGCGCGGCCTTAGGTGTCCTCTTCTGTTTCGTGGCCTACCTGTTCGAGGCCAACATGGTCCTGGCGCTGGTGGCTGGCTTTGCTCTGGGCTGCAACGTGCTGCTGGCTGGTGTGGTGGGTGGCACCATGCCCTTCCTCATCCGTCGCCTTGGCGGTGACCCGGCCATGATGACCGGCCCGGTACTGACCACCATTACCGACATCACGGGAGTCACGATCTACCTCGGCCTGGCGACGCTGTTCCTGTCGGGACTCATGGCCGGCGTCTGAGTACATGGATTGCAAGCTCACGGGTTGCGCTCGCAAGGCAGCGATGGCGCAACCCGTGGGCGCCGGTCAGGTGCTCCACACCCCGCTTTCGTTGCTGCGGTAGCCGAGCGCGCCGTAGGCGGCGTCCACCAGGGACTGGCCGCGCTCGTTGAGCAGCAGGCCCGCGCCCATGCGGTTCATGCTGTAGCCGAAGGACAGCTGGCAGTCGGGGTCGGCGAAGCCGAGGCTGCCGCCGGCGCCGACATGGCCGAAGGCGCGGTCGCCGATGATGACGCTTTCGATGTTGCCATGGGGGCGGTGGCGATTGTCCATGGACTTCATGAATCCGAGGGCGAAACGGCTCGGGATGAGCAGCGTGGCGTCCTGCTGCGTCGCCATGGACACCTGACCCATGCGGGTGACGGTGTCGCGGCTGAACAGCTTCCGGCCACCCGCACTGCCGCCGAGGGCCAGGGGTTCGAACATGGCCGCCAGGGAGCGGGCGTTGCTGATGCCGCCCCCGCCGCCGATCTCGGCGGCGTGGGCCTCGCGGGTGTCCGGTGAGTAGCCGCCGGAGTTGAGCAGCGACAGCGACGAGATGGACTTCGGATCAGCCATGATGGCCTGGGTGAAATCCGTGAAGGGGCCCTCGGGGCCGGGTACCCAGGGGATCAGCCGGGACACTCTCGGCTCCAGGGCTTCAGGCAGGCCGATCCAGAAATCCAGACCCAGGGGCCCGGCGATCTCCTCGGCGAAGAAGGTCCCCAGGGACCTGCCTGAGACCCGCCGGACGATCTCGCCAACGGTCCAGCCGAAACTGATCATGTGATAGCCGTTGCGGGTGCCGGGCTCCCAGAACGGCTGCTCGGTTTCCAGGCGACCGATCATGTAGTCCCAGTCGTAGTAGCCGCCGGGCTTGATGGTGTCGCGAAAGGCAGGCAGGCCTACGGAATGGTTCAGGAGCATGGCCACGGTGGCGCCTTCCTTGCCCGCCTGACCGAACTCGGGCCAGTAGTCGGTGACCGGTGCATGGATGTCGATTTGCCCCCGCTCCGCCAGCAAATGGGCGCAGATGGCGGTGGCGGCCTTGGTGACGGAGAACACCAGTGACAGCGTGTCCTCGGTCCATGGTGTGGCGTCGGTCTCGTTGACCCGGCCGCCCCAGAGGTCCACCTGCACCTTGCCACCGACGCGCAGTGACACCGAGGCGCCGAGTTCGTCGCGCTGTTCGAAGTTGGTGACGAAGGCGTCGAGGACCCCCTCGAAGGCTGGATCGATCCGGCCCTGCACCCGGCCCTTGGAGGTCTCGATCTCGATCTGTTGCATGGTCCCGCTCCCTGGTGTGTGGAGGGCCGATGGTAGCAGGGTGCAGGGGCTTCAATGCAGTTCCAGCAGCGGCCTTGGCGCAGTTGGATGGCCTGGCTCATGCGGCGCGAACGCCGGACGGCCATCATCGGTCGCGGGCCAGGATTCCCGGGGACAGGGGACCCCGCGCCCGGATCGTGTACGCTGCACGAGTTTGTTCCAGCATGATCGGGAGCCATCGTGACCAACGTCATCGTCGTTCTTCTCGACAGTCTCAACCGGCACATGCTCGGCGCCTATGGTGGGCAGGAGTTTGCCACGCCCAACCTGGACCGGTTTGCCGCGCGCTCGGTGCGGTTCGACAACCACTACGCAGGTTCACTGCCCTGCATGCCGGCGCGCCACGACATTCTGGTGGGGGCGATGGATTTCCTCTGGAAGCCCTGGGGTTCCATCGAACTCTGGGAGGAGCCCATCACGCAGCCGCTGCGGGAGCAGGGCATCACCACCATGCTGGTCAGCGACCACCCGCACCTCTTCGAGACCGGCGGCGAGAACTACCACACGGAATTCCGGGGCTGGGATTACGTCCGCGGCCACGAAAACGATCCCTGGCGCACGCGGCCGGATCCGAGCTGGCTGGGTACGCCCGCGCTGCCGGCGGACTCAGGCCACGGCCAGCACTACAACGATTCGCGGACATGGTTCCGGGAGGAACTGGACTTTCCCGGTCCGCGGACCATGCATGCCGCCCGCCTGTGGCTGGAGCGGGAAGCGAACCGTGAGGAACCGTTCCTGCTGTTCGTGGACGAGTTCGATCCCCACGAACCCTTCGACACGCCCGCCCCCTGGGCCAACCGCTACGACCCGGAATGGCAGGGGCCGCTGAAGATCTGGCCGCCCTACAGCACGGACACGGTGGCATCCGGCATCCTCACCGAGGCCGAGGCGTGGCACGTACGGGCGAACTACGGCTCCAAACTGTCCATGATCGACCACTGGTTCGGGCGGCTGCTGGATACCGTGGATGCCATGGACCTGTGGCGGGATACCGCCATCATCGTCTGCACTGATCACGGTCACTATCTGGGCGAGCGGGACATCTTCGGCAAGCCCGGCGTGCCGCTCTACGAACCGCTGGGGCACACGCCGCTGTTTGTCCATCTGCCCGGCGTGCAGCCCGGCGTTCGCGAAGCCCTGACGACCAACGTGGACCTGAACGCGACCCTCTACGACCTGTTCGGGCTGACGCCCCGGTGCCGGACCCATGGCCGCTCGCTGCTGCCGTTGCTGGATGGTCGCGCCACGGCGATTCGCGAATGGGCCTTAGCCGGAGTCTATGGACGCTGGGTGCACGTCCTCGACGGCCGCCGCAAGTATGCCCGGGCGCCGGTGAATGCCGACAACCTGCCGCTGTCCCTGTGGTCGAACCGCTGGTCCACCATGCCGGTGCACGGCATGCCGCGATTGAAGCTGCCGAAGCCGGATCGGCGCGCGGTGATCGATTTCATGCCGGGCTCCGACATCCCGGTGCTGCGCCAGCCGTTCGCGCCCGGCGACCGGCTGCCCTACTGGTGTCACCAGCAGCCTGCGGATGCCCACTGCCTCTTTGATCTCGATATCGATCCCGGGGAGCAGGAAAACCGTCTCGGCGGTGCGGACGAGCGTGCCATGCTGGACCTGCTGCACACTGCCCTCACCGAAATCGAAGCGCCTGCAGAGCAGTTCCGGCGCCTCGGCATCGCCTGATCCGGGACGGCTCGGCTACCCGGGGTTCGCAACTGCCGCGGGCAGGAAGTGTGCGGTGGCGTAGGTCATGAAGGCGCGGACGCGACCGGAGCGGCGCAGGTCCGGGTGGGTCAACAGCCACAGGCTGCGAGGCAGGATCGCTGGCGCGTCCGGCAGCGGGCTGAGATCCGGACTCCTCCCAGCCGCCAGCAGGGCCATGCCGAAGCCGGCACGAGCGGCAGCAACGGCGTCGGCATGGCTCGCCACCTCGAGGGCAATGTGGGGTTCCCGGGTGAGCGCGGCGAGTGTCCTGGTCTGCCATGCGAGGGTGGCGTCCGGTTCCACGGGGTCGCGCCAGAGAATCCAGCGCTGTCGCGGGGTGTCTCCTGCGCTGGCCGTGCCCTGGAAGATGAAGCTCAGCCGGGCGAGCTGCCGGCCCACCAGGGCTTCCGGTGGCGCATCCGTGATCCTCAAGTCGATGTCGGCTGCTGTGGACACGGGATCGGTGAACTGAAGAAAGATGCCGGGGTGGGCGTCCTGGAAGCCCTTCAGCAGCGGCAGCAGGTCACAGATGCTGGCATCCGGCAGCCTCAGGCGCAGCTCGCCGCGCAGCGCGGTGTCCCTGCCGGCAGCCCGTCGCGCCAGGGCGTCGGCGTTGGCCGCCATCTCCTCGGCCAGCCGCAGCAGTTCCTGCCCTTCCCGGGTGATGCGATAGCCGGTCTGGCGATGTTCGAACAGGGGGGTAGCCAGGGTCTGCTCGAGCCGGGCGACCTGACGCAGGACGGTGGCGTGGCTGACGCCGAGTCGGGTCGCGGCACGACTGACTGAGCCGGCACGGGCCACCGCGACGAAGTAGCGCACCTGATCCCACTGCAGCATGAACCCGCTCCCGCCTGCCCGTGTGCGGCTGGTGTTGAACCCGATTGTTCGTTTTCGAACAATTAATGTGCCTGTTTGTATGTATCGGAACAATGGCTTGGTGCCTATGCTCATCGGTATCGCATGAGAGGAGGTGCCCATGGGACTGGCAAGCGTGGAAGAAGCGATCCTGCAGATCGCCGCCGGTGGCTTCGTCATCGTGGTGGATGACGAGGACCGCGAGAACGAGGGTGATCTCATCATCGCTGCGGAAAAGGCCACCCCGGCTTCGATTGCCTTCATGGTTCGCCATACCAGCGGCCTGATCTGTGCGCCTTGCGAGCCGGAAAGGCTCGATGCGCTGGCGCTGCCGCTGATGGTGGCGGCGAATCAGGAAGCCCACCGCTGTGCCTACACCATTTCGGTGGATGTACGGGCCGGTATGACCACCGGCATCGCCGCAGCGGAGCGGGCGCGCACGCTCAATGCCCTGGCCGATCCGCACGCGGTGGCGGAGGACTTCGTCCGCCCTGGCCACGTGATCCCCCTGCGCTACGAACCGGGCGGCGTGCTGGTGCGCTCAGGCCATACCGAGGCGGCCGTGGACCTCGCCCGCCTTGCCGGCCTGCAGCCGGCCGGCGCCATCTGTGAGCTGGTCCATGATGATGGCCGCATGCAGCGATTGCCCGACCTGCTCGTTTTCGGCGAGCGCCACAAGCTGCCGGTGATCAGCATCGAGGCGCTGATCCGCTATCGAGCCCGCCATGACGTGCTGGTCAGTGAGTTGGCCCGGGAACGGGTGGAGTTGGGTGGGCAGTCGTTCACGGTCCATGTGTTTCAGGCGCGCTTCGATGAGCGGCCCATCCTGGCCCTGGTGCGGGGTGTGATCCGCGCCGAGACACCCACCCTGGTGCGGGTCATCAAGGGCCTGCCGCGACGGGACCTGTTCGCCAGCGCCCTCACCCCTGGCAATCCCGTGCACCGGACCCTGGAGTTGCTCACCGAGTCCGCGGCAGGCGTGCTGGTCTATCTGCCGCCGGACCCGCCGGTTGCGGATGGTCCGGAGGCGGGCGGCAGCGTCTGGCGCCGGGTGGGACTCGGCAGTGCCGTGCTGTCGAGTCTCGGCGTCGGGCGCATTCATCTGCTGGCGAGCCAGGAACTGTCCTTTCCCGGCATCGCCAGCTTCGGGCTCAGGATCGAGAGCCTGGTGAAGGAGGCGTGAGCGTCAACGGGCATGGCCGGACAGCGGCCAGGATGATCCGGGTCATGACTCCTGTGCGGCCGGGCAGGCCAGCACCCCGCGGTCACGATTGACCGCGCCGTCACCGAGCACGAACACCGTGAGTTCAGCCGGACTGTCGCCTTCGGCTGCTTCCGACTCCGCAGCGACCAGCATCACTTGCCATGCCAGGCAGGTCGGGGAGCCGCTGACGTAGACCGGATAGGCACCGTGACCCTCCTCGGCCCAATCGGCGAGGTGGGCCATGGCGTCCAGCGCACGCCTGATGGCGGCTGCTGCCGGCATCGGCGGCTCGGTGGGCAGACGGGCACCATGCTCGATGACACCCTGAATGCCACGGATCTCCCCTGTGCCCCGCTCCACCGCAAGAATGAGCACCCGATTGAGCATCAGGTGGCCATTGGGCGTCGAGATCGCCAGCCAGGTCTGGCTCATGGGGCCCTCGGGGCCGGGGACGACCATGTCGAAGCGGTCGTGTTCGGTCAGCGACAGATAGGGCGCGAGCGCCATCAGCACTTGCTGCACGTCGTCTTCATGCTCGATGCGCAGATGATGGAATCCTGCCGGCAGCTCATGGATGGTGGTCGTGGAACGGGTCTTCGTGTCTTCGAAGCTGATCTGACCCGGCGGCAGATGCCGCAGCAGTCTGGCCTGCCGCTCGCGGGCACGCAGCAGGTCCGGGTAGTCAGCCAGCAGAGCGGTCTCTGACCCGGTTTCGGCCATGGCCCCTGGCGGCGCAGCGAAAGCTGCGCCGGCAAGCAGCAGTGCTGCCAGAACGGGGCGCTGCATGCAGGCGATGATGGACATGGCAATCTCCTCGGGCGGTGACAGGTGGGGTCGCCGGCGGCGGCGGATACGTGGTGTGCATGGTGATATGGCGTCAGCGATACCGGGTCTCGGCCTGACGCACCTTCTCGAGATAGCGCCGGGTCTCGCTGAAGGGGTGGGCAGCCACGATCTGATGATAAACCTGATTCGGACTCATGCCATTGATGCGGTCGAGGGCACGGCCACGGTCCTCGTGAAAAGCCCGCCACACGCTGCCCGGGCCACCATTGTAGGCTGCGATCATGGTGTAGCGGCGGCTCTCCTCATTGCGAATCTGACGCAGATAGTGGTCGTCGAGGAGGTGCAGGTAGGCGCTGCCGATGTCGATATTGAAGGCGGGCTGGAACAGCTGCTGACGGGTGGGTTCGCCGGGCAGGTTCTTGATCCGCTGGAAGACGTCCCGGCCTGCCGTCGCCGGCACCACCTGCATCAGGCCATAGGCGTTGGCCGGGCTCACCGCGTAGGGATTGAAGGCGCTCTCCACTTCGATCACGGCGTAGATCACTGAGGGTGCGACCCGGTACTGCCGCGAGGCAGCGATGACCTGATCCGCATACTCGAGCTGGCGCAGATGCAGGTGGCCGTCGATCAGGTCGGCAGTGACGGCGTGCAGCGTTCGGCCCTGCTGCCGGGTGCGTTCGAGTGCCGTCGCAATCAGGTGATCCGCAAAGCGTTCAGCCCGCCACGCCCAGCGGATCGGTTCACCGTCCTGATCGAGAATCTGGCCGAGCAGGAAGGGCTTGCTGCCGGGTGTGGGGTCAGCATCGGTGAAAATGTCGTCGATGGAGAGATTGCGGGGCGTGAGCAGGGTGGTGACGATGGCGTCCCTGAGCTTTTCGAGCGGCGTGTCGGTCGCTATGGTCTCCACACGCAGCCAGCCCTGCTCGAAGTCGATGATGGCCCGGGCCTCGTAGGCATTGGTGTACTTGACGTAGCGCTTCTCGGAAGCGACCTCCGGCTCCTCCTCGCCCCAGCGTTCGCGCAGCAGTTCACGCACCGCACGGATCAGCACCGGCAGGTTCTCAATATCGGCGATGGCCACTTCGCCCGGCAGCCCCCGACGCGAGAGTTCGTCGCGCAGCACCACTCTGGCAACGCGCTCGGCATCGCCACTGCGGGCGGCTTCCAGCACGGCCTGGGGGCTGCTGGCGCAGCTCGTCAGCAGCGCCGCAATCGTCAGCCACAGCGCGATGACGTCCGAGCGTCTGGTCATGGGACTCCCCTGCCGAACTGTATCGCAGACATCACCCTGCACTGCCTTCGGGCCGGCCTCTGGAACGGCTACTGGGCCTGCCGTTGGCTGAACCGGCCTTGAATCCCGCCAGTCTCGCCGGGGGCGAGGTGCCGCGCCGGCCTACAGGTTCTCTGGCCAGGATCCTACAGATGCTGGCGTCGCTGGCGGATATCCAAGGTACCCCGCGCCGGGTGATTCTCTGAGGGCGTCTTCGGAGAGCAGCCATGTCCGTCCATCCGCGCCGCAAGACTGTCCTGCTGCCACGCATCGCAGCCTACCTGGGATGCTGCCTGCTCGTGCTGCTCGAAGCCGACCCCGCGGGCCCAGGGGTCTGGCTGTTCCTGGGCTGGCTGCTGGTGCTGCCAGGACTGACTTGGTTGGCGTTGTCTGTGCCGATGGCGCGCATGCTGGCTGTGGCTGAGAACGTCCTGGTGCCCGTCGGAGCGCTGGCTCTGGGGCTGCCGGGGATCCTGATCGCGGCGCTCGGCTTCACGCTGCTGCTCGGGCACTGCAACGTGGGCGGGCTGCGTGAGGGCCTGCGGGCGCTGGCCTCGCTCGCCGTGGCCCTCGGGCTGGCCGCATGGCTGGTGCCGTGGCCGGCCTGGCGGGGCGGTGCTGCAGGTGAGATGGGCGCTCTGGCCCTGGTGGTGCTGTTCGCCCTGGCGGCGGCGCTGCTTTCCCACCGCCAGAAGGTTCAGCTGGAGCAGGCCCGGGAGGAGATTGCCCAGCGGGCGGATCAGCATGCCGCCCTGGCCGAACGGCTGGCCCGCTACCTGCCACCGGCCGTGCATCGCGTAGCCTTCGAACAGGAATCCGGCACTGTGAGTGGCTCCCATCGCCGCTGGCTGACGGTCTGCTTCGCCGATCTCGCTGGCTTCACCGCCCTCACGGATGTGGCCGAGAGCGAAGAGGTGGTGGCCATGCTGGACGACTTCTATACCGCCATGGCCGAGGCCGCCCTGGCCCGGGGTGGTACCCTGGACAAGTTCATCGGCGACGCGGTGATGGTCTTCTTCGGTGAACCGGGCAGCCAGGGTCGGGACAAGGATGCCCAGGCCTGCATTGCCATGGCAGCGGACATGCAGGCCCGGTTCGCCAGGTTGCGCCAGCGCTGGCTCGGCGGCGGCATCAGCCGCGACCTCGGGCTGCGCATCGGCGTGCATTCCGGCTGGTGCACGGTGGGCAGTTTCGGCAAGGCGGCGCGCATGGAGTACACCGTGATCGGCGCGACGGTGAACGCCGCCAGCCGGCTCGAAAGTGCCGCGGTCCCCGGCCAGATCCTGCTTTCGCGCAACACTTGGCTGCTGCTCGGAAGGGAAGTGCATCAGTGCCGCCGGCTCGGGCCGATCACGGCGAAGGGCTTTGCGGCACCCATCGACGTCTTCGAGTACACGAGCGCGACCGAAGCGCGGGAACCGCTGCGCTGGCAGGGCGACGGCTTTACGGTGCAGATGGATCCTGAAGCTGCCGATCCGGTCCAGATTCGCCGGGTGCTGGCCGAAGCTCAGCGGGCACTCGAAGTCGGTGGCCAAGTGGGTGGCCGAGTGGGTCGTCACGTCGGGGGCAAAGCCGGGGCGATCGCGGGTGCAGCACCGAGTGCCTCGAGTTGACCGCCCGCGGCAGCCGAGGCTAATGTGCCGCGGGCTGGGAGCCTCGTCCCCCAGCGCCACCCTCGCCCTGTTCTGGCTCCTGGATGACCGCAATGGATCAGTCTCTGCACGACTCTGCCTTTCTCCGCGCCTGTCGCGGGGAACCCACCCCCTACACGCCGATATGGTTGAACCGCCAGGCCGGGCGCTACATGCCCGAGTATCATCAGGTGAAGGGCAAGACGCCGAGTCTCGCCTTCTTCAAGAATCCGGAGCTGGCAGCCCGAGCGACGCTGGATGCCCAGCGCATCCTCGGTGTGGATGCGGCCATTCTGTTTGCAGACCTGCTGCCGATTCTCGAACCCATGGGGCTGGAACTCGACTATGTGGAAGGTGTGGGTCCGGTGTTTGCGAATCCGTTGCGGTCCGCGAAGGCCATCGAGGACCTCCGCCCCCTTGTGGCGGAGGAGGGCACCGGTTACATCGCCGACACCGTGCGCAACTGCCGAGCGGGGCTGCCGGCCGACATTCCCCTGATCGGCTTTGCCGGAGCGCCGTTCACGCTGGCCTCCTATGCGGTGGAGGGGCGCGGCTCGCGCAACTACATCGAAGTAAAGAAGCTGATGTACAGCGATCAGCGTTCCTGGGAGCGCCTGATGGGCAAGCTGGTGGATGCGGTGGCTGATTATCTGGGTCTGCAGATCCGTGCCGGCGTGCAGGCCGTGCAGTTGTTCGACTCCTGGGTGGGCTGCCTGTCGCCTGCCGACTATATCCGCTATGCACAGCCCCATACCCGCGAGCTCATTGCCCGGTTGCACGATATCGGTGAGGGCAGGATCCCGGTGATCCATTTCGGCACCGGCAACCCGGCACTGAATGGCCTGATGCAGGCGGCCGGTGGCGATGTTCTGGCGCTGGACTGGCGCAGCCCGCTGGTGGAGACCTGGGACGCGGTGGGTGCCAAGGCGGTGCAGGGCAATATGGATCCCATTGTGCTGTGCGCGGACTGGTCGGCAGTGGAATCTCAGACCCGCGCCATTCTGGAGCAGGTGAACGGTCGTCCGGGTCACATCTTCAATCTCGGTCACGGCATTGTGCCTGAGACCCCAGTCGACAACGTCAAGCGGCTGGTGGAACTCGTCCACGAAGTCTCGGCGCGGTGAATCCCTGACCCGCATCGTTCACCGATGCGGGTTGCGGCTGGCCATTGACTTCCTGGCCCCAAGGCCCAAAGTACACGGATAGCGAAGCTTCATCATCGCCTAAGTGACGGACCCCGACTGCCCTGCAGCCGGGGTCCGTGTGCTTTGGGCGTTCATTACGGAGTCACCCACATCATGAATACTGGTCCGCACGTCATGGTCTCGACCCGGGACGCCGCCCGTCTGGAAAGCATGCTGGAAAAACTCTCGGCCAAGGCCTTCCCGGGCAAGGCCAAACTGGAGGAGGAACTGGCGCGTGCGCAGTGGGTGGCGCCGGAAGCCATGCCGCCGAATCGGGTCACCATGAATTCGACGGTACGCTTTCGCGTTGAGTCTTCGGCGGAATCGTTCACCCTGAAACTGGTCTACCCCAAAGATGCCGGCGACACGGCAACCACCGTATCGATCCTGGCACCGGTGGGTAGTGCGCTGCTTGGGCTGGCCGAGGGGGATCAGATCAGCTGGCCCAAGCCCGGCGGCGGTTTCCTGGCGGTGCGGATCGAAGAGGTCATGGATCAACCGGAACGGGCTGGCGACCACACCGCCTGATCTTAGGCGGCAGGGCCGGGTCTCTGATTTCATCTCGGCACTTCGGTGGCACTTCGGTGGCACTTCGGTGGCACTTCGGCGGCACTTCGGCGGCACTTCGGCGGCACTTCGGCGGCACCTGGATGCACGCCGGCGGGGCGATGGCCAAAGTTCGAGGCGGACATGCGCACCGTTGTGGTGCTCGCGTTGTCCATTCCAGGCCCCAGCCGCCTGTTCCGTGGCCTGGTCCGGTTCTTGCTCATGACAGGAGAGTCGATTGAACAGTCCGCCGGGAATGCGGCCTGGGAAGGGGCAGGGCGGCGAAGGCGGGGGCCTTCGCCATGGATTCGATGAGGCAGGATGGAATGTCGCTCTTTCCGGCACTGACACATGAAGTGGACGTGGGACCCGAGGGCCCGGCGCAGGTGGCGTTCTTCGATCTCGACCGAACGCTGGTCCAGGGCTACTCGGTGCTGCCATTCCTGGTCGAAGGTGTGGCCACCGGAGTGCTGCGCCCCGGGCGGTTATTGACCCAGGCGCAGGCGTTGCTGGAGTCCGGCCGCGGCGGCCTTGGGGCGTTGCTGGAACAGCTGATTCAGAGTCTGCGGGGTGAGCGCGAAGCGGATCTCCTGGCACTGGGCGAGCGGGTGTTCGATCGCCATCTCTCGGCGCGGATTCATCCGGAAGCCAGGGCGCTGGTGCGGGCGCATCGGCAGCGCGGGCATCGGGTGGTGATCGTCACGTCGGCCACCCGCTATCAGGCGGAGCCGGTAGCGCGCGCCCTCGGCATCGCCGTCGAAGACGTGCTCTGTACCCGCCTGGTGGTGGATGAGCAGGGTCGCTTTACGGGCCGCTGGTACCTGCCGGGTTGCTGGAACGAGGGCAAGCGCATCCTGGCCCGTGCCTGGCTGCGCCGCCATGGCGGTGCCCTGGCTGATTGCTGGTTCTATACCGACAGCCACGAAGACGAACCTTTGCTGGAGCGGGTGGGGCGTCCACGGGTGGTGGATCCTGATGCCCGCCTGCTGGCCCGGGCGGGTCGGGAAAACTGGCCTGTACTGCGTTTCCGGGGACTGCGCCCGAACGCGGAGTCGCTGGTGCGGACCGGCCTGAGCCTCACGGGATTTTACGGATCGGCCATGGCGGGCGCCGGGCGGCTGCTGCGGGGCGGCACCGTCAAGGAAGCCCTCGGCGAGGCCGTGTCGACCTGGGGCCGCATCGGCCTGCCGCTGGCCGGCGTCGGCCTGCGGGTGACCGGCCAGCAGTATCTGGAAGCCGCGCGGCCGGCTGTGGTGGTGTTCAACCATCAGAGCGCGTTGGATGCGCTGATCATTGCCCGGCTGCTGCGCCGGGATTTCACCGGCCTGTGCAAGCGGGAACTCGAGCGGGATCCCCTATTCGGGGCGGCTTTCCGTGCGGCGGGCGCCATCTTCGTCGACCGGGAGGGGGGCGGGTTCGGCCAATTGCGGCCAGCCCTCGAAGCCCTGAATGCCGGGCAGAGCCTCGCCATTGCGCCTGAAGGCACCCGCAGCCGGGCGACGCTGCCAGGACCCTTCAAGCGCGGTGCGTTCTATCTGGCGCAGCGGGCGCGTGTGCCGCTGATCCCGGTGGTGATTCACAACGCGGTGGACGCGTTGCCGCGGGGAAGTTTCATGCTGCGCGCCGGGACGACGATCGAGGTGGAGATCCTGCCACCCATTGATGCGAGCACCTGGGCACCCCGGCAGCTGCAGCGACATGCGGATGATCTGCGCGAGCGCTACCTGCAGGTGCTCGGTTTCGCCGGGCCGCCAGCGACTCTCCTCGAACAGCCCGCGGCGGCACTCAGCCCGACAGAGTCCATCCTGCTGGCAAGCTGACTGAACCTGGCGCCGCCGCCGCTTGTGGGAGCGTCCTGATCGCGCAGCGATTGGACCGATGGCGAGGCGCTCTGCCGGAGCTGACCCCGCTGCCATCGTCGCACGCGGTCGGGATCAGAGATCCAGATCCGTCACCGCGCCCTGGGAGGCCGAACTCACCAGCTTGGCGTACTTGGCCAGAATGCCGCGCCGAGCATAGGGCTCCGGCCGCTGCCAGCGGGCGCGGCGCCGTTCCATTTCCGCGTCATCCACGTCCACGGAGATGGCGCAGGCCTCGGCGTCCACGGTGATCCGGTCGCCATCCTCGAGCAGGGCGATCGGGCCGCCGTCGAAAGCCTCCGGGGTGACGTGGCCGATGACGAAACCGTGGGAGCCGCCGGAGAAGCGCCCGTCGGTGATCAGGGCGACGTCCGAGGACAGCCCGCGGCCGTTGATGGCACTGGTGGGCGACAGCATTTCCCGCATCCCCGGCCCGCCGCGGGGGCCTTCGTAGCGCACCACCACCACATCACCCTTGCCGACGCCGCCGTCGAGAATGGCGGCCAGCGCGGCTTCTTCGCCGTGGAAGCACTTGGCGGTGCCGGTAAACGTCAGCCCTTCGTGGCCGGTGATCTTGGCCACTGCTCCCTCTGGCGCCAGATTGCCGCGCAGGATGACGAGATGGCTGTCCTTCTTGATGGGGTCGGACAGCGGCCGGATGATCTTCTGCTCGGGCGGATAAGGCGCCACATCCGCCAGATTCTCCGCCAGGGTGCGGCCGGTGACGGTAAGGCAATCCCCGTGCAGCAGACCCTCGTCGAGCAGCGTTTTCATGAGGGGCTGTATGCCGCCGATGGCGATCAGTTCGCTCATGGCGTACTGGCCGGCGGGACGCATGTCCGCCAGCACCGGCACGCGCCTGCCGATGCGAGCGAAATCGTCCAGCTCCAGCGGGATGCCGGCGGCGTGGGCGATGGCCAGCAGATGCAGCACGGCGTTGGTGGAGCCTTCCAGCGCGATGGTCACGGTGATGGCGTTCTCGAAGGCCTCGCGGCAGAGGATATCCGAGGGTCGGATCCCGAGTTCCAGCAGCTGGACAACGGCCGCGCCGGCGGCGTAGCTGTCCTGACGCTTGTGCTGGGAGATGGCGTCCTGAGCCGAGGAATTGGGCAGCGACAGGCCTAAGGCCTCAATGGCCGAGGCCATGGTGTTGGCCGTGTACATGCCGCCGCAGGAACCTGGGCCGGGAATGGCGGTCGCCTCGATCTCCTTCAGTTCGATGTCGGAGAGGTGCCCTGCAGCGCGCTTGCCCACCGCCTCGAACACCGAGATGACATCGCGGCGCTCCTTGCCGGGCTGGATGGTTCCGCCGTAGACGAAAACAGCCGGTCGGTCGAGGCGGGCGATGGCCATGGCGCAGCCTGGCATGTTCTTGTCGCAGCCGCCGATGGCCACGAAGCCGTCAAAGCCCTGAGCACCGACCACCGTCTCGATGGAGTCGGCGATCACTTCCCGGGACACCAGGGAGTAGCGCATGCCCGGCGAGCCCATCGAGATGCCGTCGGACACGGTGATGGTGTTGAACGTCACCGGTTTGCCACCGGCTTCCTGCGCGCCCATGGCGGCGGCATCGGCCAGTGTGTCGATGTGCATGTTGCAGGGCGTCAGGTTGCTCCACGTGGAGGCGATGCCCACCTGGGGCTTGGTGAAGTCCTCGTCGCTGAAGCCCACGGCGTGGAGCATGGCCCGGGCGGCGGCCTTTTCGAGGCCATCGACCACCTGGGAGGAATAGCGGCGGCGTGCATCTTTGTCGGTCATCTTGGTTCCTGCTCGGGGTGCGTGTCGGGTGCTCAATTGGGGTGATGCCTGGGCTTTACAGGGCCTTGCTCAAGACCTTCGAGTTGCGGGCAGGCGTCCACAGGCTGCGACGGGCTGCGGGCAACGAGTCGACCGTGGTCGGCCGATAACCCTGCTCGACGAACCAGTGCGACGTCCGGGTGGTGAGCACGAAGGTCCGGGCGAAACCGCTGCGGCGGGCCTGGCCCTCCAGATACTGCACCAGCTTGTCGGCTCGATCCGCGCCCTGGTACTCGGGATGGGTCACCACGCAGGCGATCTCGGCCGCCTGTTCCTCCGGATAGGGATAGAGGGCCGCGCAGCCGATCACCAGGCCATCGAGTTCGAGTACGGTAAACCGCTCGATCTCGCGTTCGATGAGTTCCCGGGAGCGTTGCACCAGCACCCCGGCTTCCGCCAGCGGTCGCGTGAGTTCGACGATACCGGAGACGTCGTCGCGATGGGCAGGGCGCATGCGCTCATAGGACTGCTCGGTGATCTGGGTGCCGGATCCCTGGCGGGTGAACAGCTCCTGCAGCAGCGCGCCGTCGGTGGCGTGACTCACCAGATGGCAGCGCCTGACACCGGCGCGGCTGGCCTCGAACATGGCCGTGAGCTGGCGCAACAGTTCGTCGCCCTCGCGCTCCTCCTCCTGGCGCACCGCAATCAGGGTTTCGAGTTCCCGCGGGGTCATTTCCGAGATGACCCCGCCATCGGCATCGAGGACGCCCGGTTCCTCGTCCAGGGCAATCAGCTTGTCTGCCCGCAGGGCGCCGGCGACGGCTGCGGCCACTTCCTCGTAGGCGAGGTTGAAGACCTCCCCCGACGGGGAATAGCCCAGAGGGCCGAGCAGCGGGATGACTCCGCAGTCGAGCTGACGGCGCAGGGCCACGGCGTCCACCCGCCGGATCTCGCCGGTATGGCAGAAGTCGACGCCATCGATGACCCCCAGCGGCTTGGCGGTGACCCAATTGCCCCCGGTGGCAGTGATGCGGCTGGCGTGCATGGGCGATCCGGGCAGCCCGGTGGAAAGCAGCGCCTCGATCTGGATGCGCAGGTCTCCCACCACTTGGCGCACGAGCCGGATGCCGTCGTCGTCGGTGACCCGCAAGAGGTGCCGCCCCAGCGCCTGATACTGAGATGCGATGCCTGCCTGCTGATAGGCGGCGTCGATTTGCGGCCGGGCGCCGAAAACCATGACGAGGCGTACGTCGAGACTGGCGAGCAGGGCGATATCGTGAACGATGTTCTCGAAGTTCGGATCGGCAATGGCCTCCCCGCCCAACATCAGCACGAAGGTGCGGTCGCGGTGGGCGTTGATGTACGGCGACGAGCCGCGGAGCCACTTGACGTACTGAAGCGTGTCCATAGCCGCTTGGGTCGCGCATCTGCGGGGCGGCGATGATGCCATGAACGGCCGGGGAATCCCACGCGGGGACTGACCGGTGGTGACTGCGGGACCGGTCGTCAGAGCTGCTCGGCGAGCGCGAGGAAGGCTGCTTCGACGTTCTCGCCGGTCCGGGCACTGCTCGGAAGAACCTGCACGGCCTGGTCGGCGAAGCGGCTGCGGACATCTTCGGCGGTGACTTTCCAGTCGAGATCCGACTTATTGATCACCGCGACGAACGGCAGACGTCCGATACCGCTTTCAACGGTCTCGACGAGTTCGAGGGCACAATCGATGGTCTCCGGGCGCGTGCCGTCCATCACGAGCAGATAGCCTGCAGACCCACGGACGTAGCTCAGGGGCACGCTGAAATGATCCTCGGCACCGGCGATGTCCCATAACATCAGCATCATCTGCTGGCCGTCGGACCGCTCCACCGTTTTTTTGTCGACCTTCACGCCGAGGCTGGCGTGGTACTTCTCGCTGTAGAGGCTGTGCACGTACTGCTGCACGAGGCTGGTCTTGCCGACGCCCCACATGCCAAGCATGGCGATCTTCTTGCTGACCAATGCCGAACCCCGCCGTTCGACGCAGAGGAACGCGAGTATAGCTCCTGTCCGACTCGCGTTGCGACCGGCTGGACAAGCTCTCGGGCTTGCTCTACAAAACCGCATGGCCCCGGGGGAGAGAGCTGCTGTGAGTTCAGATGCCAAAGCGGAAGGTGACAGCGGTGCGCAAGGCAACACCATCGAGCAGGTGCGTGACCTGCTCTTCGGAGCGGAAGCCAAGGCACAGCGTGACGAGATCAACAATCTGCGTAAGCAGATGGAGCGCAGCCTGCAGAAGCTCGAGAGTTCGCTCTCCGAGCGCATCGACGCGCTGGCCGACCGGGTTCGAACCGAGGTGCGCAGCTTGCAGGAAGCGCTCACGCGGGAGACCGGCGAACGGACTGAATCCGTCGATGCCAGCAACGAACAGATCACTTTGACCAAGACCAGCCTGGCGGAACTCGCTGATGCCACGACAACTGAAGCCCAGCTTCAGCGCGCTGCGCTGGCAGCAGCCAAGGCGGAACTGACCGCGTTGCTGGAAGCGGCCAGCTCCGATCTCGACGGTCGCAAAGCGGACCGCAGCGCGCTCGCCGGCCTGCTGAAGGGTATGGCCGTCGAGCTCGAGTCGGCGCCCGCGGCAGGCGGCAAGGCTGTTGCGCCGGCCCGTAGCAGCAGTAAGCGCTGAGTCGAATCCCGCAGCCATGGCCAGGGCGCAGCCCGATACGCCCGGGGATACCCACGAAGAGGACCTTGCGCGCCTGCGAAAGTTGGTTCTTGGTCTCGATCCTGATGAACTGCTCGCGGTCGTGAATGCGTTTGCGGACCCGCAGCTGCGCACACGCGCCATGTCGGAGGTGCTCACGGAAGCCCTGCGTCGGCGCAACGAAGCCGATGGCAGTGTGGGGCTCGCGCTCGGCCCAACCATCGAGGATGCACTGCGCAGTTCCATCCGGCGCAATCCTGCGCCACTGGCGGAAGCCATCTATCCAGTCATCGGCCCTTCCATCCGCAAGGCCATCAATGCGGCCATCATGGATATGGTGGAGTCGCTCAACCGGGCGGTGAACGAGCAGTTGTCGTGGCAGGCGCTGCGTTGGCGCTTCGCCGCCTGGCGGGCAGGCGTGCCCTACTCCGAATACCTGTTGCTCAACAACGTCGCCTATCGCATCGAGCAGGTGTTCGTGATTCACAAGGACACCGGGTTGCTGCTGCAGCATGTGGCTGCGACGGACGAGGCGATCTCGGACCCCGACATGGTCTCGGGCATGCTCAGTGCCATTCAGGACTTCATCAGGGACTCCTTCGAGAACGGCGATACCAGCAGCGATCTGCGCTCCATGCGCACCGGTTCGCGCACCGTCGTCATCGAGCCCGGGCGCCATGCGATCGCCGCCATGGTCGTGAGTGGTGTTCCCCCTGCCGAGAAGACGGCCCTGCTCGCGGACCTCGTGGATCGCCTGCACGCAGGCTGGGGATCGCTGCTCGACAGCTTCGACGGCGATACGGCTCCTTTCGCCTCGCTCCGGGACCTGTTCCAACCGCTGGTGATGACCGCGGCGGATATCAGCCGCACGCCGGCCGGTGAACGTACCGGCTGGCGCCAATGGCCGCTGATTCTGGCGGCCGTGGGCATGATCACGCTGGTCGCAATGTGGCAGTGGCAGAGTCATCAGCATCGGGCGCAGGTCGCGGCATTGCAGCAGGCGCTCGGTGCGGAACCGGGACTTGTGGTCACACGGCTCTACAAGTCCGGAGGGACCGTGCGGGTCGAAGGCCTGCGCGATGTCCTGGCACGTGAGCCCGGGGAGATCGCCTCCGCCTGGCCGCAGCTGCAGGTCGCCTTCGACTTCAAGCCGTACTTCGCGGCCGATCCGGAGCTCGCCGCGGCACGCGTCGAACAACTGCTGACCCCACCGGACGGCGTGACCCTGAGCGTCGAGGGGGCCCGGGTCGAGGTCAGCGGTGAGGTCGATCGTCCGTGGGTGGAACGCGCGCGGGGGGCGCTGAAGGCCCTGCCCGGCGACTGGGCCCTGGCATTGGGTGACGTGCGTTGGAAGCTGACTCCGGAGGAGCAGCGGCAGGCGCTGGTCCGGGCCATCGAGGAGGACCGGGTCTACTTCGGCGTGGCCTCCGCGGAGCTCGGCGCGGCGGATATCGCCCGCATCCGGGCGCTCGCTGACAGGGTCACTGAACTGGTCGGCCTGGCGCCGGAGCCGCCGACGATCGTCGTTTACGGCCAGAGTGACTTCACGGGGTCCCTGGACCTGAACCGGGTGCTGAGCGAACGCCGCGCGGCAACGGTGCGCGAGGTGCTGCTCGATGCCGGGGTTCCCCCTGAGATGCTGGTCAGCGAGGGCATCATTTCAGCGGTCGATGACCCTTCGGCCCGGCAGGTACGGTTGGCCGTGCGCTGGTGATCAGAGGTCGTAGACGGTCTCTGCCCGCGCCAGCTCGAACTTCAACCCTTCCTGTTCGCTCTTTCGGCGCAGGGTTTCGTCGATCCAGTTGCGCTCGGACCAGTCCCGGTTCGGGTCGTGGTGACCGATCAGTGTGTGCTTGACCCGACAGGCTGTGGCCATGTCCAGCACGTCTTCCACGCAGCTGTGGCCCCAGTCGAGGCGGGAGACGCCGAACGTGGAGCTGACGCCGATTTGGCCGTCGTACTCGGCCTGGAAGAATTGCCCGTCCCGGTACAGCAGGTCCGCATCCATGCTTTGGGCGCGCAAGCGCGCTTCCGCCTCGAGGCTGGCCCGCTGCAGGGGATGGTCGGGGTCATCGCCGCGGCGCAGCTCGTGATCGGTGCAGAACACGAACACCTTGCCTGCATGTTCGAACCGGTAGGCGAGGCAGGGCGACGGATGGAAGACCTCGAAGGGCTGGATCGTCGTGGCGCCGATGCGCAGCGGTTCGCTGATGGGATGGTAGCCGTTGGCCAGGGCGTCGCCGTCACCTTGGGGTGGGTTGCGGGCGAAGTCCCGGATCTCGAGTGACTCGAAATGAGCGGGCATGAGCTCGTAGTTGAGCGGCGTGACGACCCCCTTGAGGTTGACGTCCACGTGGTGCGAGAAGATGCCGAGGTTCTGATCGAGTGCCTTCAGATAGCTGCGTTCTCCGCAGATGCGGATGCGGTTGCGCGGATCAAAGCAGACGGCAGCCTGATCGAAGCCCTCGGTGTGGTCATAGTGAGAGTGGCTGCCGAGGATGGTGAGCTCGCGCTCCTCGCGGTCGCCCCACTTGGCGACGATGTCCTTGGCGCAGACCCGGAAGCCGCTGCCGCAGTCGAGCACGATGTCGTGACCATCACCGGTCTCGATGCGCACGCAGGTCGTCCAGCCGCCATAGACCCGCGGTTCCGGAACATCGAAACGCCTGCGGTAGGCGAGCAGCGTGCGGCGACTGATGGGACCGCCGAGAATATCCTCAATGGTGGCGTTGATGCGGCCATCAGCGTCGGTGTGGCGCTTGAGATCGGCGAACACCTCGGCAAGCAGATCGTGATCCGAGACTTCAGCGGCGGCGCGACGTTCGGCGCGGGAAGGAAACACCGAGCCACTGCCCTGAACGCCGTAGAAGTGAACACGCAGATCGGGTCGGGACGTCATCGAAGGCTGCTCCCACATGGGCAGGTCCGGCTCATAATGGTAGCCGCAAGCCACCGGCAGCGACAGACTGACGGGCTGGGTGCGGAGGGTGGGGTCGCGCCTCCTCTGAGCCTGATGCATGATGCGTGGCATCTTGCAGCATGCAGTATCCGTCATGAACAGCACCGCCGATCCGTCCGAGCTGCCACAGAGTGACGCCCTCCCGTCGCAACTCTATGATCTCCCGTCACCGCCGCCGGCATTCGTCGGGGACGACCGCCGTCAAGGCGTGCCCGCAGACCTCCTGCTCCTCTCGGGTGAGCGACTGCGGGGGGCCGTGCTCCAGTTCGACGGTCCAAGTCGGGACATTGCGCTGCGCATCGAGTCCGGCATTCGCCATGTGTCCTTCGATGACCTGCGCGTCATGCGCCTGCGCGAGTCCCTGCCCCTCGATGAGGCGAATGAATCGGTGCTTCCGTTGTCCGTCGAGGTGCGGTTCAAGGACGACCAGCGTACGCGCCTTGAAAGCCTCGGCTACAGCCGCAACCCGTTTGGCCTGAGCGTGTTCGTCCCTGCCGGACCGCGCAGAGCCGGCTTTCGCACATTCATTCCCCAGGGCGCGATCAAGAAGCTGGGCATCGGCAAGCCGCTCGGCTCGGTGCTGATCGAGCAGGGCCGGCTCTCTGCGGCCGATCTGTCGGAGGCCCTCGACTCCCAGGCCGGGCCGGATGCATGGATGGGGTCGGAGGAGGGGGCCAAGGCGGGCCATCGCGGAGTGATCACCGGCGACGAGGAAGCCGTTGGCGCGGCGCGCCTCCCGCGGCGTCGGCTCGGAGAGATTCTTGCGGCGCGCGGCGATGTCGCCAAGCAGGACGTGCAGCGCGCGCTTGCCGAACAGCTCGGCATTCCCTGGGTCGACGTCGCGGATGTCGCCCTCGATGTCCAGCTTGCCGAGCTGCTGCCGGCGTCCATGGCGCGCGAATTGAGAACGCTGCCGGTCGCGATCCGGCAGGGACATCTGCGGGTCGCCATGGCCGATCCGACCAACGCGGAGACCCTCCACACGGTCCAGTTCGTGGCCGGCCAGGCAGTGGAGGTCTGCACGGGCGACCCTGAAGCCATCGATCGCGCGATCACGGCGCTCTACGGAAGCGAGGGCGACGATCTCATCGATGAAGTCGAGAGCAGCTTTGAGCCGGTCACCGGCGCCCCTTACAACCGGCGGGGCAAGACGGCCAGCGGCGCACTCGCGGAGTTGTCGACTGCAGCGGCAGACGAGGCGGCGCTCGGACAGGAGAGGCCGGTGGTGCGGCTTGTGCACAAGCTTCTCGCCGATGCCCTGCAGCGGCGCGCATCGGACATTCACATCCGGCCCGGCGAGAAATCCCTCGAGATCCTCTATCGCGTCGACGGGGTCCTCGGAACCGTCTGGACGTTGAGTCCGGTGGTCCTGCGATCGCTGGTCAGTCGCATCAAGATCCTCGGCGGCATGGATATCTCCGAGCACCGACTGCCCCAGGACGGCCGTACCGAGCTGACCAAGGAAGGGCGCCGGGTGGACATGCGCATTTCCATCATCCCGACCGTGGCGGGGGAATCGGTCGTCATCCGATTGCTCGACGGGACGGTGAACATGATGGCGATCTCGGAACTCGGCTTCCCCCCGCAGGACGAGGTCGCCTTCCGCGACATGATCGCCAAGACTCACGGGCTGTTGCTCGTCACCGGCCCGACCGGCTCGGGCAAGTCGACGACGCTCTACGCGGCCGTGCGGGAGATCATGGGAAGGGGCCCCAACATCATCACCGTCGAGGACCCGGTGGAGTATCACATTGATGGCGTCACCCAGATCCAGGTGAATCATGTGACGGGGCTCACCTTCGCCCGGGCGCTGCGCAACATCCTGCGCCACGACCCGGACGTGATCATGATCGGCGAGATCCGCGACGAGGAGACGGCGCACATCGCCATCGAGGCCGCCATGACCGGGCACCTGGTGCTGAGCACGCTGCACACGAATTCCGCGGCGGGTAGCGTCGCTCGGCTCGTGGAAATGAATCTTCCGGTCTACCTCCTCAATACCTCGCTGCTTGGCGTGATTGCCCAGCGTCTCGTGCGCAGGAATTGCCAGTTTTGCCTCGAGGAGGAAGCCGTGGACGACCATGTCCGCGAGCAGATGGGTGTCAAGGCGGACGAGAAGTTCTACGTGGGGGCCGGCTGCGCGAAGTGTTCCGGCCGTGGCTTCAAGGGTCGCCTCGGCGTCTACGAACTGCTTGCGGTCTCGGACCACGTCCGGTCGGTGTTGGCGCATGATCAGACGGCGAGTGCCGTGCAGCGGGCGGCCGTCGAGGACGGCATGACGCTGCTTACGCGCAACGCCCTGCAGCGGGCCAGGGAGAAGCTGATTCCGTTGCGGGAAGTCTACCGGATCCGCCTGGAATGAGACGGTGTGCCAGCGGACAGCGGCGGCATGTTCGGCAGCGTAAACGACGACGTAACGGAGCGCTCGATGGAATTGACAAGATACCTGCAGGCGATGGTCACCCATGGCGCGTCCGACCTGTTCTTCAGCGTCGGCGCGCCGCCGCACATCAAGATCGAGGGGATTCCGCGTCATATCGGCGACAAGCCACTCGGCGATGATGACGTCCATGAACTCGCCTACTCGGTGATGACGGACAAGCAGCAGGCCACCTTCGAGCGCGATCTGGAAATGAATCTCGCCTTTGCGGTGCCTGACCTCGGTCGCTTTCGCGTCAATGTCTATCGGCAGCGTGGCACCGTGGCCATGGTGGTGCGCTATATCACCAACAAGATCCCCTCGCTGGAGTCGCTCAATCTTCCCGAAGCCCTCGGCGAGTTGGTGATGCTGCCGCGCGGTCTCGTACTGGTGGTGGGGTCCACGGGGTCGGGCAAGTCAACGACGCTCGCGTCGATGATCGATCACCGCAATCAGCATGGCCGCGGTCACATCCTCACCATCGAGGACCCCATCGAGTTCCTGCATGAACACGGCAGGTGTCTGGTGGATCAGCGCGAGGTCGGTCTCGACACGCAGTCCTTCCACAACGCCCTGCACAACGCGATGCGGGAGGCGCCCGACGTCATCATGATCGGCGAAATCCGCGATCAGGAAACCATGCATCAGGCCATCGCCTATGCCGAGACCGGCCATCTCTGCCTGTCGACGATGCACGCCAACAATGCCAATCAGGCCCTCGACCGCATCATCAATTTCTTCCCGGAGACCCAGCACCGGCAGGTGTTGATGGACTTGAGTCTGAATCTCCGTGCCATCGTCGCCCAGCGGCTGCTTGTCGGGCGTACGGCCAAGCGTGTGCCGGCGGTGGAGATTCTGCTGAATTCGCCCTTCATCGCCGATCTCGTGCGGACGGGCAAGCTCGATGAGATCAAGGGTGCGATGGTGCGCTCGAAGGAACGCGGCATGCTCACCTTCGACGAGTCGCTCTACGGCCTTTACCACGCCGGCAAGATCACCGCGAAACAGGCCATCGAGAACGCCGACTCGCGCACCGATCTGGCGGTACGCATTCGCCTCGAGTCTGTTGATGCGGCGGCACCGAGCGGGCTGTCGCTCTCTGAGGAAGAGCCGAACACGGATCTGAAGTGAACCGACGCCTTCGCTGCGCGGCCGGCCGTGGACGCGCACGATCGGGTGACGGCAGATCCTGCGGATACAGGCGGGCAGTGACCCGGCGCAGCGGAACGCGTGTGGCAGGTGTCCGGGCCCGCTCACAGTCCCTCATCGTCGAACGTTCCCGGCGTCGCATCCGGGGCCGCAAAGGGAGACGCGAGTCATGAACGCAGTACAGATCGATGCCAAGGCTGCCCAGGGCTTCGTCGACGAGGTCTGGGGTGACTCCATCGTCGATACCCTCACGGAGTACATCCGCATCCCCAACAAGTCGCCGGCCTTCGATCCGGACTGGGCGGCTCATGGCTACATGGACGACGCGGTGGCGCTGCTCGAAGGCTGGTGCCGGCAGCATGCCGCCACTGGCATGCACATCGAGGTGGTCCGGCTCGAGGGCCGCACGCCCGTGCTCTACATGGAGATCGAGGGCAGCGCCCCCGGCAATGTCCTGCTCTACGGGCACCTCGACAAGCAGCCGGAGATGACCGGCTGGGAGCCCGATCTCGGACCCTGGAAGCCGGTATTGCGTGGCGAACGGCTGTTCGGACGTGGCGGTGCCGACGACGGTTACGCTACCTTCGCCTCACTGACGGCACTCAATGCCCTGCTCGAGCAGGGCGTGGCGCTGCCGCGCTGCGTGATTCTCATCGAGGCCTGCGAGGAGAGCGGCAGCTTCGATCTGCCCCACTACATCACCGCCCTGGCCGATCGCATCGGCTCACCGGAATTGGTGATCTGCCTCGACTCCGGTTGCGGCAATTACGATCAGCTCTGGTGCACCACGTCCCTGCGCGGAATCGTCACCGGCAATCTAAAGGTCGAGCTGATCAGTGAAGGCGTGCACTCGGGGGATGCCTCCGGCGTGGTGGCGTCGAGCTTCCGCGTGCTGCGGCAGCTGCTCAGCCGGCTCGAGGACGAGAACAGTGGACGGATCAGGCCGGAAGCCCTGCACGTGGATATTCCGGCCGACCGCATCGAGCAGGCACGCAAGGCAGCGCAGGTGCTCGGCGCGGAGATCTACACCAAGTACCCGCTGCTGCCCGGCGTCTCCCCCATGGGGGAGGATCTCACTGAACTGGCCCTCAATCGCACCTGGCGGCCGGCCCTGTCCGTCACCGGTGCGGGTGGCCTGCCGCCGCTGGGCAATGCCGGCAACGTGCTGCGGCCCCACACGGCGGTGAAGCTGAGTCTGCGGCTGCCGCCGACCCTGGCGGCCGACAAGGCCATGGCCACATTGCGTCCGCTGTTCGAGGACGCTCCCCCGTATGGCGCCCGGGTTTCCCTGGATCATCTCGAAGGCGCCAGCGGCTGGAATGCGCCACCGCTGGCGCCCTGGCTGGACACTGCAGCCGACCGCGCCTCGCAGGCCTACTTCGGGCGCCCCGCGCTCTACCTCGGCGAGGGCGGCTCCATTCCCTTCATGGGCATGCTCGGCGAACGGTTTCCGGACGCCCAGTTCTTCATTACCGGAGTGCTCGGACCCCACTCCAATGCCCACGGGCCCAACGAGTTTCTCGATCTGCCCACAGCGCGTCGGCTGACGGCCTGCGTGGCGCAGATGATCGCGGACTACACGGGGCGCTGAATGACAGGCACACCGGGCCTGCCGGATGCGCCGACGTTGACGTCTGGCTGCGTCGGCGGCAGCCGCCTCAGCCGCCGACCTTGCCGCCGTCGGCTCGGGTGATCGCCACCGTGGCGGAGCGCGGCGGTCCGTTGCCGCCATCCGGCCAGCGGCTGCTCGAGCGGCCGGCGGCGAATGCTTCCGCCGAGGTGGTGGCGCCGGGATGCTGGACGTTGATGAACAGGGTCCGCTGATCCGGCGTACTGACGCAGCCGGTGATCTCCTGGCCCACCGGACCGGTGAGAAAGCGGCGGATCTCGCCGGTGTCCGGATCGGCGCAGAGCATGGCGTTGTTGCCCATGGGCGCGTAGGGGCCCTCATTCTGATCCGCATCGGCGATGTCGGTCTGGATCCACAGCCGGCGGTCGGCATCGAAGTAGA
The DNA here is from genome assembly GCA_020832055.1 of Gammaproteobacteria bacterium. Taxonomy (GTDB): domain Bacteria; phylum Pseudomonadota; class Gammaproteobacteria; order Pseudomonadales; family Azotimanducaceae; genus SLTB01. The sequence continues at coordinate 7,384 of JAFIFL010000004.1, read as the reverse complement.
GGCCGTCCGGCATGGCGAAGCGGCTGTCCGCGGTGAGCGGCTCACCGGCGAGGTCGCGGCTGTCGTCCTCGTCGCCGGCGAGTACGAACAGTTCCCAGGTGAAGGTGGTCGCGGCATGGTCACCGTCCGCCTCGTGCCAGCGGACGATCTGGCCGAAGGGGTTGTGCTTGCGGGGATTGACTGCATCCACCTGCTCGGCACTGCGGCGCTGGTTGTTGGTGAGGGTGAAATACACCGCACCCGTCTCCGGGTCGACCGCGCCCCACTCCGGACGGTCCATGGGCGTGGCACCGGCGATGTCCGCCGCGCCGCGGCTGTTGAGCAGCACGTCGGCCACCGTGGCGAAGCCATTCTCAGATCCGAGGCCGTTCTCGCCCGGGACCAGGGCCAGCCACCTGCCGCTGCCGTCTGCATCGAAGCGCGCCGCGTAGAGCGTGCCCTCGTCGAGCAGGGAGCCGTTGGCCTTGGCGGCATCGTAGGGGCGGCTGGAGACGAACTTGTAGATGTACTCGAAGGGCGAATCGTCGCCGCTGTAGAGCACCACCGGCCGGCCTTCCCGCGCCGGAGCGAAGATCACGCCTTCGTGGGAGAAACGGCCAAGATGGGTGCGTTTGACCGGTAGGCTGTCCGGGTCGAAGGGGTCGAATTCCACCACGTAGCCGAAGGTGTGCGGTTCGTTGCGGTAGTCCCCGGCTGCGTCGTCAGCGCGGGGCGTGGCATCGAATCGCAGATAACGGTCGGCGTCCTCACCCGCGTTGGCTGCCGCCAGATGCCAGCGCCAGACGTTGAACCTGCCGACGTTGTAGCGTGCGAGGCTGGCTGGGGCGTCATCACCTTGGTGATGGAAGTACAGCCACCAGTTCTCCTCGCAGGTGAGGTAGGTGTTCCAGGGTGTCACCCCATGGGCGCAGTTATTGAGCGTGCCCCGGGCGCGGGTGCCGTCAGGGCTGTAGGGTGTGCGCAGGCGTGAGTCGCCGGCGAGCGGCCCACCGATCACCACCGGGGTCTCGGGCGTCAGTCGACGATTGCGGCGGCAGCGAATGCTCGACCAGTCGCCATCATCGCTACGCTTGACGTGCACGACGCTGACACCGTGGGCGTTGATTTCCTTGAGAACCTGCTCCGGGTCGCGGCTGCCGTCCTCGCGCAGCAGCACGTCGAAGGCCGCCAGTTCGCGGCCGCGTGCGGCCCCGTGCAGCAGGCGCGGTTCCATGTATTCGTGATTCATCACCAGCAGGCCATCGTCGGAACTGCCTCGATGCGGATGCTCGCCCTCGATAGGGAAGAAGTGCATGCCGTCGTGATGCATGCCCATCTGCATGGCCTGTTCCGCGGCGCTGTTGCCTGGCGCGAACTCGGGATGGCTCCCCGTGATCGGCTCGCCCCAGGGCAGCAGCACCTGAGACCGGTAACCCTGGGGCACTACCAGGGTGTCGGCGCTGCTGACCGGGACCGGTTCGAAGCCGAGTCGGACGCTCTGGGCAGCGGGCTGCGCTGCGTCAGCGGCAACGGCTGAACGCAGGGCTGCCGGGGCGAACAGACTGGCGACCGCCAGCGCGAGGCCGCCGCGCAGCACATCGCGACGTGCGTAGCGCGCCGCTGCCACGGCCTGGAAGTCCGGCCGATCCGTGGGGCTCCGGCGCGGCTCGGCGCCGTCGGCAAGGGCCGGGTCGACGGTACCGGGGCGGTAGGTGTGATCCATGGCATCTTCCTTGGCATCAGACATCTTTTGCGACCAAACCGAAGAACGTGCCGGCAAACAGGGCGAAGCCTGCCCAGACCACGATGTGACCGATGGCCATGGGGCCCTGCACGACCTCGTCGGTGCCCGACAGCAGCAGCCACATGCCGCCGGTGGCCGCCAGGGTATAGCTGGCGCACAGCAGCAGGAATCCGAGCGTGCGGCCGATCAGACCAGACCACAGGAGCAGGATCGAATCGCCCGGAGCCGGCTCCAGCCGCCGGCGCTGGGACACCAGCAACCACGCCCAGGTGCCGCCGAGCCCCAGCAGGCCGGTCAAGGTGATCCCCGTGATGTCTCCCGCCTCCGCCATGGCCTTCCAGGCGTCGCCGAAGTCCAGCATCAGGATCGTGCCGACGAGCAGGCCCACCCAGACAGCCGAGTAGTGCAGCAGGAATCCACCACTGCAACGTCCCAGGCCAGAGCGGCCTTCGAGGAGAGCCACATGGCGAGCGCTGCCCAGGTGCAGGCGATCGAAGCAGAACCGCTTTGCGGTGGCCAGGGTGGCGGCCGCTTCGGGGCGCTGCGCGAGCACCGCCTGGCGGGGGTCGTGCAGCATGCGGCGAACCGTGCTGCTCGCGGAGATCTCCATGGCCAGCTCCAAAGCTTCGCACCAGCGCCGCGCCAGCAAAGCAAGCCAGGCATCCTGGAGTCCTGCGGGCAGGGCGGAGAGCAGGTCGAGACCCTCCTGTAATGCCGCCTGACGGTAATCGACGGTGCCAGCGCGATGGCGCTCCAGCGCCGCGAACAACGCCGGCAGCAGCGCCGCGGGGAGTGCCGGAATCGGCACGGAAGGTCCCTTGCGCGCCCAGGTCCGGCACAGCGCCAGGCCCGCTCGCCACTGTTCGAGGTGGGCCTCGATCGACGCGACGGCGGCATCGAGGGCGCGGCCGTCCGGCTCCGGGAGATGGCGTTCGAGATCGCGGCGGATCGTTTCCAGCGTCGCGCCGAGGTCCTGCAGCAGAGCCTGGGCGTCGTCCGGATCCGCAAGCGCCAAAGTCTCCAGCTGCTGGCCCTGTTCGAGTCCTTGGCGCATCGCCCGGGTGGCCGCAGCGATGACGTCGTCCACGGCGACGTCGAGATTGCCGGATCCGTCGCCACAGAGCAGGGGCCGACTGACGCAGTGGAGGCGCTGCAGAATGGCCGCGGCGGAATCCGGCCGCGGTCGATTGCCGGGATCGACGCCGAGCCAGGCGGCCAGACGTTCCAGTTCCGCGCTCATGGCGCGGTGGGGAGGCGAGAACGCGGGCAGCTGTCGCCAGGGTGCCTCGGCCTGGTCGGGCCGCGCGACCGCGTCGGCCCAGCTTGCCACCTGCTGCTGCAGATCCACGTTGCGCCCGGCGACATCCTGGTAGCTGCGCTGGGCAAGCAGGCGCAGCAGGGCTTGCGCGAATGCCGGCGGCGGGTGGCGCACCAGGGCCAGGCCGAGATAGCGGTCGGCGTCGAATTGGGGATCGGTGGCCAGGGCGGTGCGCAGTTGCTGTTCCACCAGATCCGCCAATCCATCGGCCAGTTCGGTGTCGATGGAGCGGCTGTCCCGGTGAGGCAGCAGCAACAGGCTCAGTGCAGGATCGGCCGTCGCGTGCAGGCGCCGTGCCTCCAGCAGGCCGGCCAAGGGCAGCTGCTCCCAGGCAGCCAGCCGGCTCACCAGGCGCAGCAGCACAGCACCCCGGGTGGCGGCTGCCGGGGCGGTCTCGAAGCTGGCGCTCCCTTGCTCCAGCAGGTCGCCCGCTGCCATGGGCAACGGACCGGATTCGCCGAGGCGGTCGATCACCAGGAACAGGCACAGCGCCCGTTCGCCCACGCTCATGGCCAGCCAGCGCTCGCGGCGCCGCAGGCGCGGGGCGATGGCCTCCAGAAGGGCCGCTTCGCCGGCCGCGATGGGATCCGTCCCCAGTACGAGGGGATCCTCCGAGTGGATGGCCAGGGTCAGCGCGGCCTGTTCCTGGCGCATGGTCCAGGAACTGCTCGACGCTTCGAGGAGGCCGGGTGCGGGCGTGCCGTGACGCAGGCAGGCCCGCAGCCAGCGTTGGCGGATCCACAGGGCCACGTCGCCCTGGCCGTCGCCGTCGAGCCAGTGGGCCGGATCCCGGGCATGGGTATTCACGGCGCCGATCAGCGCGTCGGCGGCGGTGAATCGGGCCACCCGCTCGCCGACGGAGCCGCTGGCGGCGGCCGCCACGGTGGATACCAGCACGCTGTGCAGGGTGTCGCGCTCGAGCGTCGGACTGCCGTCCTCCACCCGGCGCACCCAGAGCTGCGCCCAGCGTGCCAGGGTTCCTGGATGGATCAAGGCCCGCGGATCGTCCTTCAGCACGGCCAGCATGCCATCGAGACCTGGAGCCAACTTGGGTTTGAAGCGATCCTGCCCGTAGATGCGCAGCAGACCCACGAGCAGTGCCGCCATGTCTGCAGGCCGGCGGGGAATCTCCAGGGCTGCGGTCAGGTCGACAGGCGGCGGCCACTGATCCGGGTCGATGGCGGCGGCGGCACAACGCGCCAGCAGCACACGGCGGTGGCTGCGCTGGCCGTCGAGAGCGACCGGGCCGTGCACGGACAGCCCGCGAGTGCTGCAGTAGCCTTCGAACCAGGTGTGGAGTTCGGCGTCGCGCGTGAGCCAGGCGCCCAGGCAGTCGGCGGCCCGATAGTAGATCTCGTGGTCCGAGGCTCTGAAACAGAAGGTCAGCAGGGCGCGCTCGTTCGCATCGAGCTGCGGCGCGCGTCGCAGATCATCGATGCGCTGCAGCGTCGCGGCGCGATCAGGGGGCAGGGAGATGGCTTCCATGCGCCAGCATTCTGCCGTCGGTTGGGGGCCATGGCTACCATGCTCCCTGTCGGGGCTTCGGTCAGGGAGTACGCCCATGCCGCTGTACTTCCTGCCCCGGCGTTTTTGCCGCATCCTCAAAGCGACCTTCGGGCGTCTGCCCGATGCCTGTGCCGAACCTGCCTTGCCTGGAGCCATTCATGACTACGACGTCGTCCGCCCCGGACTCGAAGCCGCCCTCGGGGCCGCTCGCCGGCATCCGCATCATCGACATGACCTCGGTGGTGTTCGGGCCTTTCGCCACCGTTCAGCTCGCGGACCTCGGTGCCGAGGTCATCAAGATCGAGAATCCCGGCGGCGGTGGCGAGGTGATGCGCAACGCCGGGCGCAGCCCGATCCCGGGCATGGGGCCCATCTTCATGGCCCTGAATCGCAACAAGAAGTCGGTGACGCTGGATGTGGGGTCGGAACTCGGCCGGGAAGCGCTGATCCGTTTGCTGCGCGACGCGGACGTGTTCATTCACAACGTGCGCATGGCCGGTATGGAGCGGCTCGGATTCGGCTTCGAGGCGGTCCGGGCCATTCGTGAGGACATCGTCTACGTGCACTGCGCGGGCTTTGGCGCTGCTGGACCTTATGCGAAGCGGCAGGCATTCGACGACCTCATCCAGGGAGCTTCGGGCTTTGCCGATCTGGCCTCGAAGCGCGACGGCGGTGAGCCGGCCTACGCCCCGTCGCTGATAGCCGACAAGACCTCGGGGCTCTACGCCTACGGCGCCACCCTGGCGGCACTGTTTCACCGCGAGCGTACGGGTGCCGGCCAGTTCGTGCAGGTGCCGATGCTCGAGGCCTTCACCCACTTTCATATGGTGGAGAATCTTTACGGCGAGACGTTCATCCCGGCCAGCTATGGCATGGCCTACACGCGCTCTGTGAATCCGCGTCGAAAGCCTTACCGCACCGCTGACGGTTTCATCTGCATCGTTCCCTATTCCGATGCCCAGTGGGAGCGCTTCTTCGAGCTTGGCGAGCGCCCGGGGGTGTTCGACGATCCCCGCTTCTCCACCTACCGCGCGCGTACTGACAACATCGGTGAGCTGTACGCCATCATCGAAGAGGTGGCCCTGACCCGGACGACGGACGAGTGGTTGACGCTGCTGGAGGCGGAGAACATTCCCGGCATGCGCTTCAACACCAACGAGGCGGCACTCCGGGATCCCCATCTCGAGGCGGTGGGATTCTTCGAAGAGCGGGAAGACCCCGAGCTCGGCCGATTTCGCACCCTGCGCCCGCCAGTGCACATGTCGGTGAGTCCGGCGAGCATCCGCTCCAATCCGCCCCAGCTCGGCGCCGACAACGGTGAGGTGTTCGGTGGTCTCGGCTTCAGCGCTGAAGAACTTGCGCAATTGCTGGGAGAGGGTGCCTGAATCTGGGCGCTGGCGGCAGCCGGCTGAACCCCCATGGGCACGGAGATGTCCTGTTCATGGGGCTTGCTACCATTGGTGACCGTTTCCAGTCACTTCGTGCGCCATGACAGCAAGGCAAGATCTGGTTTGTTGCAGTGACCTCAGGGCTGCTGGACGGGTTCCGTCACCGCAGTGGTGTTCGGCATCAACGCCCGGAACAGGAGACTGGCGTGGGTCGCGATTTTCAATGGGGCGAGCAGCGTACTGGACCGGTTCGATCCCCGCTTTCCCAGCAAGAAGCCGATGCCCGCTGCCACCATGAGGGTTGTCGGCGACGTCATGCGTCCGCGTATGCGGACCTGAATCGCCTCTGCCGTGTCGGTGGCCAAAGTGCGATGCAGCCGCAGCGCTTGCTCTTGGGCGACAATCCGGGTGCGTAGTGATCGAAGGTCCCGGGTCCGTTCCAGATCGGTGTCGCTCATGGCTCGCTTCTCGTCTTGGGTTCAGTCGCTTTGGGCTTGAGTGAGCGCAACGTGACGGGCCAGCCGAGGCTTGCGCCGTGGCGACGCAGGCTCATGTAGACGAACACTGCGGCAACGAGGTTGACGGCAGTCGCCGCCAGCATGGCCAGCATCGGACTGACGCCCTGATTCATCAGCGCCAGCACGGCGGCGCCGACCAGGGTCAGCCAGGCGCCCACCAGCAGCACGGCGATGCCCACCGCTAGCGCGAGCATGTGAATCACCGTCCGTGCGGCCAGCCGCGTCTCGAGTTCGGCAAGTTCGAGCTGAGCGTGCACCGTGGCGCGCAGCTCACGCGTCAGGGTGCTCGCATCGCCGAGCAGGCTCGACGATGACCCCTCCGGGACCGAATGCTCGGCCCGGACGGGCTCCTGATGGGGGGACTGTATGGTCATACTGGGGTCTTACCTGCCCAGGATTCGGCTGAGCAGGAATCCAGCAGCTACCGCGATACCGATCGAAGCGACGGGATTTTCCCGCAGGTATTTCTGGGTGGCACTGATGAACTCGTCTTTGGTCTCGTTGAACTGGTCGCCCTTGAGTTCGAGTGCCTCGGCGGTGTGTGTGGCCATGTTGCCCATGGCATCGACGGCAGAGTGAGCGCCCTTGACGATATGGTCCAGGGTTGGCTGCGCGGCGTCCTTGGCATGATCGATCTTCTGATGCGCGCCTGCGGTGGCCTTGTCCACGCCTTGGGCGAGCTTGCCGTCATGATCCTGGGTCCGTGCGGTTGCAGATTCGGTGGTTGTCATCGTGGCTCCGGGTAGTGGCGGCAACGCAGGCGTTGCGGTGTTCAGGGAGGGCGGGTGCCTGCCGTCAGTGGAAAACGGCTGGGCTTCGACCGTGATCCTACGCGGGTGCCGACACAGCGTCGGTGCGGTGCAGCGCTTAGCCCGCAACCCGCCCTGCAACCTGCCCTGCAACCTGCCCTGCAACCTGCCCTGCAACCTGC